>NZ_JADJUO010000005.1:0-305844 GCF_016717045.1 Candidatus Villigracilis proximus
CCGAGCTTCCAAACAATGGAGGCTGCCCAAAAACTGATGATGCTGATCGCGACAAATAAAACCACTTGACCCGCTCCCAGTTCTCCGCGTAATGCTTGAAGCGGAATTGTGGTTGCTACGGCGATGGGAATAATAAATGTGACGATGATCCTTAACCATGCAGGGTAGACCGTTGCAGGGTAACGCCCTGAATCAAGCAGCGCTTGCAGGATGGTGACGTTGTTATCAAATTTGGTGAACCAGAAGGTCATTGCAATTAAGACGATCCACAGGCTGTAGATGATGAGCGTGCCTGTGATGGCAAGCAGGATAAAGGTCAGGATGTTGAGCGGGGTGGTGACCTCTCCGGCCATGTTGATACCGACCACGATCAAAATGACCGCCAGCACCAGGTCCCAAATCCGCCAGACGGTGATGCGTGAAAATGTGACCAGGAACATGCTGTTAACCGGCTGCAGGATGGTGTAGTCCATGGAACCATCGCGGATGCTTTGATTAAATTTTTCGGTGTTGGGCCAGATCAACGCGATCATCAAAGTGTTGACGAGACGGAAGACACCCAGCAATGCGATCAACTCGCCGATGCCCCAGCCGCCGAGAGTTGTGGTGTTGCTAAAGATGATGTTGAGGCTGAGTAATTCCCAGCCGAGCCACATCAGGTTGAGCAAAATATTCACGACCGTATCGGCGCGATAGGCAAGCGCCATTTGAACATTTACTTTAAGAAATGCGGAGTAATTTTATATTTTGCATTCGCTACGCTCCCACGGCGGAATAACGTTTCACACCGTTGCGCCAGACCCACTAAATAATAGGAAGCGACGCCCAGCCAGATAAACGACATCACATATCCCTGAATGATCTGCTCCGTGGATAATCTGCCGAGGATCAATTGAATGGGATAGTAAATGAGCAGTTGAAATGGAAGATATTGGGCGATGTTTTGAATCACCGGCGGCATGAGAGTCAACGGGACGAATTGACCGGAGAAGAGCAGGATCAATGCGAAATAAAATTCATGCACAGAATAGATGCGTGTTGTCCAAAAGGCGAGGGCGGTGATGGATGCCGATAGCAAATAGCCGATAAAGAAAGCCATGATCATGGCCGGAATGGCAAGCAGAATGCCCGTCATGGTTACGCTGCTGAAATCAGGTTTGAATAGAAAATACAAAATGATCCAGATCGGAGTCAGCCCCATGATGGTCAGGGCTTTGAACGCGATATTGTTGACCAGTCCATTGGTTAGCATCGGGTGGATCGGGCGAATCAATTCACCTGAAAGGCTGCCGTCTTGAATTTTGTATCCGAAGGTATGAATGACGATATTGCTGGTGACCTGATCGCAGATCAACAGCACCATGTAATAGGTAATAAAGTCGTTGGCGGTGAAGCCGTTCACGCTGCCTTTTTGATTGGCAATGCTGGTCCACACGGCGAGATAAATAATGGGGGAGACCAGCCAGTACATTAAGTACATCAGCAGGTTGGCGCGGTATTGCCCTTGCTCTGCCCAGTTGACCTGCCAGAGTCGTTTGATGATAAGAAACATGGTTACTCCTTGGAGTCAAGCGGCTTGCCGCTTGGTTTTTGCCATTTAACTCTTTTCGCCCGCCTTGCAGGAGCAAGCTCCTGCACTCCATAATCACTCCAAATTATTGATTAAACGCCTGTTCGATCACATCTTCAATGGGTGGATCGGTGATGGTAATGTCGTGGATCGGCAGATCAGCTAACAGCTTGGATGTGATGCGCGTCACATCCTCCGCCTTGACCTGGATATAACGTTTATCCGCATCCTCTTCATTCTGGACCTGCGTGCCGTATCCGCTTAGATCGTGAGAGTCAGCATCTGCGAGCATGACACCGATCAACTTGAAGGGCGCGATCTTGTGCGAGAGGTCGGTGATGCCGCCATCATATTTAAGCTGACCCTGATGAATGATAATGATGCGCTCGCATAGTGCGGTCACATCGGCCATGTAATGACTCGTGAGCAAGATCGTCGCGCCGGTGCGCTTGTTATATTCACGCAAAAACTCGCGGATGCGCACCTGACCCGTAATGTCCAATCCGATCGTGGGCTCATCGAGAAACAAAACTTTTGGACGATGCAGCAATCCCGCTGCGATCTCGCATTTCATGCGCTCACCAAGTGAAAGATTGCGCACAGGCTTTTTCATTAAGGGATCTAGCTCAAGCAGTTCATCAAGTTCTTTATAAGTTTGTTTATACTCATCATCAGGGATGCGATAAATAGCCTGATTAAGCAAAAAAGAATCCGCGGCAGGAATATCCCATGAGAGGCGGTTGCGTTGACCCATCACAAGAGTCATCGAACGCAGGTATTCAGGTTTGAGTTCCCAGGGCGTGAATCCCAACACACTGGCTTTTCCGCTTGAAGGATGCAGCAAACCGGAAAGCATTTTGAGCGTGGTAGTCTTGCCCGCGCCGTTCGGCCCGAGGAAGCCCACGATCTCACCCTGTGCAATATTAAAATTCACTTCCTGCACAGCTTTTACATCTTTATATTTGCGTTTGAAAAAACTACGAACTGCCGCGTTAAATCCCGCTTCACGCTCAGGCACTTGATAGGTCTTGCTTAATTTTTCGACTGTGATCGTATTTGACATGGGACTCTCTCCTGTAAAAGAAAAAAAATTATATCATTACTAGAACAAAAGTGCTAAACATTTTTGTTCTTTAAAAATTGGAACTTATTCCTGTTCCCAACGTCTATTAAGTGAAAATAAAAATATGGAGATAAAAATGAAGAAATCACTTTTGTTATCGTTCGCCCTGCTTGTTATGATCGGATCACTGCTGACCGCCTGCGCGGGCACAGCCTCCGCTTCATTGGATGGAAGCTGGACATTGATCTCGTACGGATCTTCCTCCAACCCGACGCCTGCTGTTGCTGATACTGATGCATCTCTGACCTTTGACAAAGACGGCCAACTCAGCGGGAATGTGGGTTGCAACGGTTTTGGCGGAGAATATAAAGTTGATGGCAATGCAATTACATGTGGCCGGATCATGTCCACCATGATGTATTGCACCGATCCGATCATGCAACAAGAAGGCACAACTCTGGCTGTCCTTGTTGAGACCGTCACCTTTAAACTTGACGGCGATCAATTAACCATCACATCCGCCGACGGAAATTCCGTTCTCGTGCTTGCACGTAAATAAACAATAAAGAATCAAAAAGAGTCAGGCATGCCTGACTCTTTTTGATTCTAACTTGCTAAAACGCAGAAACCCGATACCAGATTTCTACATTCACATGGATCATCTTGCTATGCTGCACGTCCATGCCCAGATTTGGCTCTGCCATCAATCCTGCCCCGCGCGTCTTTGCTGCGGTCTGCGCGAAATACGCCGGCATCGACATTTCCTGATCCATTATATTTTCAATAAGATCATAAACGCCCAATAACTTCACGCCCAAACTTGCCGCGACCTTTTCAGCCTTCACTTTTGCCTTCGCAAGCGCAGCTTCCAGTCCGCGCTCATTGGCTTCCTCATCAGGATATTTCCAATCGATACGTTCAAGCGCTGCATTTTTCTGGGATGTGATGATATCCAGTAGTTCAGCGATTTGATCAAGAGCTTCGCATCGGACTCTTAACCGGTAACTGGCACTCGACGATTTGAGCAGCGCCCCGCTGGAGGTTTCGACTCGCACGCCTTGTAAGTGAATGTTCTCAGCCGAAATTCCAAAGCGGGTCAACTCATCTACAAGCTGACTTACTTCCCGGGCTTTTTTCATCGCCTCATTGCCACTGACAACTGATGCGCCTTTGACAGTGACATACAAGTCCGCGTGCGTTGCGGATATTTCTTCTTTGTGCGAAGTGGATATTTTTATTGTGTCAGGTTTGGTTTCCATATATATTCCTTTTTGAAGTGGGGGACTGCCCGAAGGGCGTGCTCCTGCATGTGAAACGGCAAGCCGTTCCACTCCATAGTACTCCATAAATTTAAGTCACAGCTAATTTCTGTTTCGGGTATTTCTCGTATTTCTTTTCTTGCATCACGCGTTTGATTCTATCAAACCCTTCCCATACTTCCATGAAGGACGTATAGAGCGGAGCGAATCCCAGCCGAATATTATCAGGTTCGCGGAAATCAGGGATGACGTTCATCTCTTCAATCAGGGCGCGGTTGATGCGATAGCCTTCAGGATGGCGAATGCTGATATGCGATCCGCGCTGGGCAGAGTCAACCGGGGAGCCGAGAGAAAAGCCGAAGGGGGCGAGCCAGTTTTCAGTTAAGAAAGATGCGTAGTCTGTCATCAAAATGGATTTGGCACGGAGTGAGTCGATGCCTGCTTGCAGAGTCGGTTCGAGGGCGGCTTCCATGGTGAATAAAGAGATCATCGGTTGTGTGCCAACGAGAAAACGCGCTGCGCCGGGGGCGGGTTCGTAATCAAGCCCGAAAGCGAAGGGATTGTTTTGTCCCCACCAGCCCCAGATCGGCGAAGAAATTTTTTCCTGAATGTTTTTGTTGACGTAAAGAAAAGCGGGCGCGCCGGGGCCGCCGTTAAGATATTTGTAGGTGCAGCCGATGGCGAAATCAACGTTGCAATCATCGAGTGCGATGGGCAACGCGCCAACCGAATGACTCAGATCCCAAAGAACGAGCGCGCCTTTTTTATGTGCAATTTCGGTGATGTGTTTCATGTCATAAAGATAGCCACTTTTGAAAAGTACATGTGAAAGTGTGACGAGCGCGGTATCTTCGGTGATAGCGGATTCAAGTGCAGCGAGATCGGGTGTGAGCTCGTTGTCGTTGGAACCGATACGAATAATTTCATGCCGATTTCCCAACTGCTCAACACAGCCTTGCAGGATATACAGATCGGAAGGGAAGTTCATCGTATCTGTGACGATGCGTTTCTTTTCAGGTTGATAAGCCAGTGCGGCCATGACGAGTTTATACAAGTTGACAGAGACTGTATCGCAGACGATCACTTGCCCTTTCGCAGTGCCGATGATCTGCCCGATCTTATCGCCCACGCGCGCGGGGGCATCCCACCAGCCTTTGTTCCAGCCGCGGATTAAATCCCTGCCCCATTGTTCATCCACGATCTGCTTTGCTTTTTCTGCGGCAACTCTGGGCGTACGTCCCAATGAATTGCCGTCGAGATAGATCAGATTCGGGTCAGTAATGATAAACGCCTCCCGAAAGGAGGCGAGTTTATCTGCGCATCGAGTTGAAGCGCGTATGTTGGAGAGGGTTGAAAAGTTTTATCCAATTTCACTATTTTCCTTTGGATATAATTTCACCAGACAAAAATTTGAATGGATGAGATGTGTAATAAATGGTCCACTCTTCGCCTTGATTGATGATATTCGGCAGCCTGTCGTTAACTTCTGTAAATTTTTTGTCGGTACCTACTCGCATTTCAAGTACATTAATGTCTTTGTATCCTCTATTATTGCTGGTGGTGCGGACACGTTTTTCAACTTGCATAAAGTTAACCACACCTTCCGCTTTTTTGACGGTAATATCTTCCTTTTTATTGCCTCGTATGTAATAGACAACCAGGACGATCCCAACGATCAATACAGCGATCGCTATAAAGATCACGGCAAAGCCGCCCATTGCAAATAAAGGCAGAATATCCATAAGGTCAGCTGGTGAATTTTGTGATGGAGAGGCCAGTCCGCTTATCAGTGTGGAAAATAATCCCTTGCCCAGCAAGGCAATAATTGGAACGCAGCAGAAAATAACGGCAATAAATATTCCAATTCCCAGATAAACCATTTTGTATGATTTAAGTTCCCCGGCCAGCATGGTCTTTTGTTTGGCAGTTAATTGTCCCCATGCGGTTGGCTGCAAGATCGGCGTCGTCAAAGTTCCAGAGTTGTTGAATGATTTCAGACATGGTTTATTTTCCTTTTAAGATTTTTTCTGCGGACAAAAATAAGAATGGATGACTGGTGTAATAAAATATCCACTCTTCACCCTGATTGATGATATTCGGCAGGTTGTTATCGATATTGAAAGTCTCGCTGCCAATGCGCATCTCCAACACACGGACGGTCTTGTACGTGGAGCCGGACTTGCTGTGATTACGTTCTCGCCGCTCAACCCACATAAAGTTAACCGAGCCTTCAACACGGCGGACAGCAATATCCACTTTGCGGTTGGCGCGCGCAAAGATAAATCGTAAGATCCAAATTAAAATGACGCCGAACACAATCAGCACGAATAATCCGATGCAGATGAGCGGCAGGCTGATCAACATGGTTTCCCGGGTGACCCGCCGTTCTCCAAAAAACTCCCGACCACTGCGGCAAGTATTGGCACAAATACAGCGGTCAACAATGTGCCGCCAAATATGACTGCAAAGACTACCCCAATAATAGTATTGGAACTCTTGTGGCTTTTTGCCTTCTCGGCCAGCAGGTTTTTCTGCTTTTGGGTTAGTGTCCCAGACGATTTGCGCCAAGATCAGCGTTATCAAAATTCCATGCCTCTTTTAATTTAATTTCAGCTCACCTCTAAAGTTTATTTTTTCGATTGTACTTTGCTCATTGCGTACTCTGCCAGCGCAGTAATTGTCAACGAAGGATTTACACCAGGGTTGGCGGGCATGATCGAACCATCAATAATATATAGGCCTTCATAATTGTGAACTGCAAAGTTCTCATCCACCAAACCATCATCTGCATTTTTGCCGATGGGTGCGCCGCCTAAAATGTGAGCGGTGGTAGGCATGCCCAAAAGATTCTCGCCAACTGACCCAAGCGCCACACCGTTCGTGCGTTTTGCAAATTCACGCGTCACTTCATGTGAGCCTTTGACCTGTGCGTTGATCTCGTAACCGGGTTCTTCATCCGCAACCATGCCAGTGCGGAAGAGTGTGAACAGGCTGCGTCCAATACGGAAGCGCATGCGATTATCCGCGTGCTGCATGACGAGCAGAATGGTCACATTGTGTGCCCAGCCCGGCAGGAACAAAGCCTTCAAGAAATCGATCGGATGAGTCAGCGCCCACCCGATAAATTTCAAGAGTCGCATCGGCACACTTACGTCCGTATCAATCAGCGGCGCGGCAAGGAAGCGCATGAGTGAAGATCCATCAGGATAGCGCACAGGCTCAATGCGAGTCATCTCATCAAAATTATAGATGGATGAAATGGACACACCCTCTGAATAATTAATATCAGACTTACGAGCCACACTTCCCAACAAACCCTCGGAATTGGTCCTAACCATTGTGCCGAGTCTCCCCGAAAGATTTGGCAGTGACTTCTTCACATCGCGCAGGTTCAATAATAATTTCATCGTCCCCATCACGCCTGCAGAAAAGATAACATTGTTTGCGCGGACAGTTTGTTTACTCTTAAACAGGGAAGTGGACGTTTGGTGTGTAACTTCGTATTTGCCGGTCGACGGTCGAACATCCGTTACTTCAACTTCCGCGCGAATTTCCGCCCCGTTCTTCTCAGCAAAATACAAATAATTTTTCGGCAGTGTATTCTTCGCGTTGTGACGGCATCCCACCATGCATCCGCCGCAGTGCTGACATCCCGCACGCTCCGGGCCTTCGCCGCCAAAAACGGATCGGCCACTGTCACACCCGCTTCACCAAAATATGCGCCCACATCCGTCGCACGGAAGGTATGTCCCATACCGCGTTCTTCGGCCATCTGCTTGAGCAAGTCATCCGCTTTCCATAATTTTGGATTGCGCGAAACGCCCAGCATTTTTTTTGCAGTTTCATAATGACTCTTGAGCGCTTCACCCCATTTTATGTTTTGATTCCATGCCGGCGTGGCAAAGGTTTCATCAGTGGGAACTTCAAGCACATTGGCATATCCCAAACTTCCGCCGCCCACACCTGCGCCGTGCAAAACCATCACACCTTTGAGCAGAGCAATTTGCAAAATTCCATGCGCGCGGATGGCAGGCATCCACAAATATTTCCAATATTGCCAGTTCGATTTTGCGAAGTCTTTATCTTCAAAGCGTTTGCCTTTTTCGAGGAAGAGCACAGAATATCCCTTTTCAGTTAAGCGCATGGCCGAAACACTTCCCCCAAAGCCAGAGCCGATAATTACGTAGTCATAGGTTTTATCTTTTTGCATGTAGCCCTCAGCTTTCAGCGGTCAGTTTTTAGCGATCAGCACGAATGGTTTTCAGGAGTGAGGCAAGCATACGTTTTACCTCTTCCACGTCAGAATGAAGTTTTTCATAACTCTCTTCTGAAATAAATTCAAGATCATGAGCAAGGATAAGTTGATATTCTGTTGATAGCTGATTGCTGACAACTAATACTGATAAAACCCTCGTCCCGTTTTTCTTCCCAAATATCCCGCATCAACCATTTTGCGCAGTAAATACGCGGGGC
Source organism: Candidatus Villigracilis proximus (assembly GCF_016717045.1). Classification (NCBI taxonomy): domain Bacteria; kingdom Bacillati; phylum Chloroflexota; class Anaerolineae; order Anaerolineales; family Candidatus Villigracilaceae; genus Candidatus Villigracilis; species Candidatus Villigracilis proximus. The sequence continues at coordinate 8,366 of NZ_JADJUO010000005.1, forward strand.
GGTATTTATCTTCGCCCAGATCACGTTGCAGCACTTCCATCACAAATAAAACTACATCCAGCCCGATCAAGTCTGCCAATGTTAAGGGTCCCATCGGATGATTCATGCCCAGTTTCATGACCTGATCGATCGCTTCCGGTGTGCCGACGTTTTCCTGCAAGGCAAAGACTGCTTCATTGATCATCGGGCACAAAATGCGGTTGGAAATAAAACCCGGGTGAATCATTGGCTTCGACGGGTTCCTTGCCCATGACCTTGCACAGATCCACGATGGTCTTTGTCGTTTCGTCTGAGGTGCCAAGCCCGCGGATGACTTCGACCAGTTTCATCAATGGCACAGGATTCATGAAATGCATCCCGATCACTTTGTCGGGACGTTTGGTAACGGCTGCGATCTTTGTGATCGAAATGGACGATGTATTGCTTGCCAGGATCACACCTTCGCGGGCATTGGCGTCCATGTCTTTGAATATCTTGAATTTTAATTCAGGGTTTTCAGTCGCAGCTTCGATAACCAGATCCGCATTCTTCATCGTATCCATGTTGGTCACAAATTGAATCGCATCTGCCGAGGCTTTTTGTTCGGCGTTGAGTGTTCCCTTTTCCAAAAGTTTCGCCGTGGATTTGGAAATCGCGGCTTTTGCTTTTTCCAGCGCTGCAGGTTGAACATCCATGCAGGTCACTTGATAGCCGGATGTTGCTGCCACTGTGAAATCCCATTGCCCATGGTCCCTGCGCCGATGACGAAGATTTGTTTGATGTCCATTTTGTTCTCCTTGTGATGGTGGTACATGTACGGAAGGACTTTTATATTATTGTGGAGGCACACTACTCCACGGAGTCAGATTTGAAAGAAATGATATATTGCTGATGCAGCCTGAAATACTCACGAGTATGCCGAGAATTGCAATGGCGATCACGATTGTTTTTTGCTGAGCAGGGGTTATCTTTACGAGTGCAAATATCCCTAGAATAATTCCTGTAACTCCAGGGAACTCCATTGCAAGGCGCAATGAATAAGACTGTTATTCCGACCACAGGGCCAAGGATGTCTTTTACAGCTTCTATTTTCAAGAGAGCAGGGCCGGCCCAAACAAGAAAATACGGCCAGATGGACAGCAAACCAAACCCGAGGCTGGCAAGATGGAAAAAATTCTGTTTGTGGTTATTTTTCATGGTCATCGAATTTTTGGGTCAGGTAGATAAGTAAAAACGTAAACACGTATACAAGGAATGGTTACTTGTTTCCCTGTATACGTGTCCACTTTGCTACGTTCTCTTTGATCTGTTCAATATGCCCGGGGATATGCGCCGAGTAAATATCGATCCATTTTTCAAAAGTATAGGAAGCTCGTATTCTGGATGTCTTAACCAGTGCGTGCTGAATATTTCATCAGATACGGTCTTCAGCAAGGCGTAGGTTGTTTTCCTGGCAATGCGGGTCGCATCGAGCGCATCTTCGATGTCCATTTCATGATAATTTAACTTAACTGCCCACTTGGCTGATCGTAGCCCATTAACATGCCGCCGGGTTCTACAATTAATTTGCGTGCGCGCGCAGCGGCATTGGTTTCTGAATCTGCGATGTGGATAATGATCTCGTGGACGCCCACTCGCTTGGTTCCGGTTTGAACTTCATCGCATCCCGGGGACCTCAGCCAGTGTCGCTTTCAACAGGTCATATCCACGCCCGTAGAGTTCGATCTTTTCATTGCGCTCTTGGATTATTCATAAATTCTCCTATAAAGCGATACTTGATATTCGAGATTAGAAATTCGAATATCAAGTTATCTAATCTTGTTACTCTACTTCCACCGCCATTGCCACTGCTTCACCGCCGCCCAAACATAATGAAGCAATGCCGCGTTTCAAACCGCGATCTTTCAAGGCATAGATGAGAGTTGTCAATATGCGTGTGCCGCTTGCACCGAGTGGGTGACCAAGTGCAATCGCACCGCCATTAACGTTGACCTTGTCCCAGTCCCAGCCTTGATCGGCGAGGGCGTAGCCGTCTGCGAGCACTTGTGCCGCAAACGCCTCGTTGACTTCAAACAGGTCAACATCACTGAGTTTCCAGTCAATTTTCTTTAAGAGTTTGGGGATTGCATAGGCAGGTGCGGCGAATAAATATTTTGGCTCCAAAGCCGCCTGCGCGTAGCCAATAATGCGTGCAATGGGAGCGAGATTATTTTTTTCAGCATATGCGCGCGATGCGATCACCACCGCCGATGCGCCGTCATTCATGGACGATGCATTTCCGGCGGTCACTTTGCCATCGGCTTTGAATGCAGGTTTTAATTTTGCAAGTGATTCAAGTGACGCATCTCTGCGCGGACCTTCGTCAGTGTCGAAGATAGTTACTTCACCTTTTCGTCCGGGGATTTGGACAGGAACAATTTCCAGCTTGAAGCGTCCCGCTTCTTGAGCCTCAACAGCTTTCAGGTGAGAGCGAAGCGCACCATCCATCGCGGCGCGGGTCACTTCATATTCATCCGCGATAAATCCGGCAGCGTTGCCCATTCCCATTCTCAAAGGATCCCATAGACCATCGTTGAGCAGGGCATCGGTCAATTGCTGATTGCCAAACTTTAACTCGCCTGAACGCCCATTTACGAGATAGGGGACGCGACTCATGGATTCCATGCCGCCCGCGACGAAAGCTCTGCATCACCAGCGGATGGCTTGCGCCGACATCATGGCCGCCTTTAGGCCTGATCCACAAACTTTGTTAATCGCTGTTGCGCTGACGGTGGCTGGCAGCCCGGCAAAGATCGCGGCCTGGCGCGCGGGTGCCTGACCGTTGCCGGCTTGAACCACGTTGCCCATGAAAACTTCTTCAATATCTTTCGGGTCAATATTTGCGCGTTCCACGGCGGCTTTTACAGCCACTGCGCCAAGTTTGCGGCAGGGATGCTGCTCAACCCGCCTTGAAATTTTCCAACGGCGGTGCGTGCGGCGCTTAAGATGACAGCTTCTGTTTTCTTTGGTCATGGGGTTCTCCTATTCAAGGAACAAGGTTAATACACTGATACCGCTTTTTTCCCTGCACATTCAGGTCTGACACTCTTTTGCCTTTTACATCACCCCAAAAATATAATTGTCCGTTTTTACAGAGTAAAGCCACGTTGGAGGCATCGGCCCATTTATAGTAGCCGGTATAAACATTTTTTTTCTGCGGATTTAAAATGCCTACATACTTTTCTGAACCTTCTTTTGCCATAATTAACATAGATCTCACATGCCATATCTGTTTTATTACTTAAGACGGGAAAGAAATAAAATTCCTTTTTGCTGTTGACGTTTGTGATCGGTACACGTTTGCCAATATCGACCGCCCGATAGGAACCGCCCATTGCATCTCCAACAGGGCGGCCTTCTGTGTTGTTTTGGCGAACAACCTCCCATTTGATCTCAACCGGGTCGTTTGTGAACAAGTCAAATTTTTACTGCTGTCTGCGGGGACTGTCCGCGGTACTCGCGTTAAATAGATCTCGACTTTTTAAATGCGAGAAAATTATCGATGGTGATCAGGTGATCGGGTGTTGATGTAGGTGAGTATGCAGGCGGGGACGGTGGCCATGATAGTTTATCCACAATTTCCCACCACTTTGTTCCGGGGAATAAGCTTCCATAGGTTGTATTCTTCTTGCCACACCTCTGGTAATTTTTCCCAATTATAAAGCCAATGGATTTCTCCATTGGCTTTATAAAATAACCTGGCTTTACATCGGTGTTTCAACGGGAGGCAATTGATCGGATGTTGACATATATCCTGCGCCTGCTCCTGCAACAGCGGCGAGAAGCGCACCGAAAATTCCGAAGCACAAGCCCGTTCCAATTCCCGAGACGTAGTAGATTACCATACCGGCGGAATCGCCAGAAGCAGGGATGGTTCCAAATGGAAGGCTGGCTCCGGTTGCCTGCATTAATGCCAGTGCACCAATTCCGCCAATGACCTGCCCGATGATGACCAATCCGCCGGCGATGCCGCCCGCAATTGCTCCGGCTTTCGCGCCTTCATTCTTCGCAGGAAGTTTTTCCTGTTGGGCTGCGAAGAAACCGGCAGCGCCGCCAGCCAGCAGGGAAACGAGCGGACCGCACAGCCCGATGAATCCTGCAACACAAATATTTAATACCAAACCGATTGCCCCAATTGACAGACCCATTTTGAATCTTGGTTGCATATGAAATTCTCCTTTTGTATGGAATATCTTGTATTTTGCCACAACAATGATAATGTGTCATTCCCCAATAATATATTTTTAAAACCTGTATTACAATCCCGCTCATGAATGAATTAAATTCCCTTTATGACCTGATCGGCGGCGAAACAAATCTTCGCGCGCTTGTTGACCGCTTTTATGACATTATGGATTCCGCGCCTGAGGCGAAGGATATCCGCGCGTATCACGCGAAGAGTTTGACCCAGTCACGCGAGAAACTTTTTATGTTCCTCTCCGGCTGGTCAGGCGGACCTTCGTTGTATATTGAGAAATATGGGCATCCACGCCTGCGTCAGCGCCATATGCCTTTTTCGATCGGAGAGGCCGAACGTGACCAATGGTTGTGGTGCATGAACAAGGCTTTGGATGAAAGCGAATTACTGCCCAGTGTGGTGACTCATCTTAAGACCTCGTTTTTCTGAAGTCGCAGATAATCCTATATGGGCTGGTATGGACAGGTCTTCACAAATCCGCAGGATGCTTTCAATGAAGAGGTAATCACGGAAGCATGGATGGTCAATAACGAACATCCGCCGCTGGATAAGATCTGGTCTGGAGCGATATGGTCTGTGGCACGTAACTTCACCACTGACTTGACCGCGCATCGCATGGGCAATATGCTATTGGTGGCGTTAATGACCGGTCTGCTGTATTTGTTATACACGCTTATGGTCAGATCGCCGGGCTTGCCGCAGTGGCTGCATTATTTACCATGCCGCGTTTCTTCTTCCATGCGCATCTTTCTGCGTTGGATATGCCAGCCGCGGTTTCGGTGTTCATTGTCACATTTGTGTTTTGGAAAACTCTAGAGCTTAAGAACTGGGTCGGGGTTTCTGCTTGGTTTGGTCTGGGGGTGGCATTGGCAACCAAGATCAACGCAATTTTTGTCCTGTCACATTTGGATTATGGTGGTTGATCTTTCAGGTGACCTGAAAAATTTTGTGCGTTTGATCATTATGGGTGTGACCGCCATCCCCGTCTTTTGCGGCCTGGCTGGCTTTATTTTCAAACAACCGAACGTTTGATCGCTTATATAGAATTTGTAACCGTCACCATCACAAGATCGGACAATATTATTTTGGCGAATTTTTCATGCCGCCCCTGGCATTTTGGATTTGGATGCTCTGGGCAGTTTTACCACTGATTAACTGCCCTGTATCTTGTTGGGATTTTCCGCTGGAACGGAAAGCGGGACAACCTGAGCTGGCTTCTGTTTCATCAGCGACCCATCCTGGCGATTGCAACAGGCAAGAGTATGGTCTACGATAATGAACGCTTGATCATGGTCTCATTTCCATTTTTAGCCGGGCTGGCCGGGATTGGTTTTAGTTGGATCGTTTCAAGCCTGGAAAATTTATCTGTGCGTTGGAGCAGGCCGAATGTCGGGCGAAGCGGGGTTGTCATCCTTGTGATACTAGCTTTTGTCCCGCAGTTGATCACGATGATGAGGTTATATCCGCACTACTTGTCTTATTATGGTGAGGGCGTGGGTGGGTTAGATGGCGCGACACGTATGGGATTGGAGACGACGTATTGGTGTGAGACATTTAATCTTGCGTTCCCCATGATTAATGAACAAGCCAAACCTAATGACCGTATTTGGTCTGATCCGTGGAGCCATGATGTGTTGATCTATTATCAGACTCAAGGTTTGCTGCGAGATGATTGGGGATTCTTGCGCCTAATAGAGTACCCAGTGTTTTAGGCAGGCGCGCCTTCGCCAATGGATTTTCCCATGGAGAGTGGATTGGTTATCTTTCAGCGTCGTCAGTCTACGCTTGGGTTTGAAGGGACGGCTAATCCATTTAAAATACTCCATCAAAAAGAAGTAGTGTATGAATATAGTTTTGATGGAGTGCCGATTTTTACATTATATAAATAGAATTTGTTGTTCACGATGGCGGTCTTGACCGCCATCGTTTTTATTCACCGATATTTTTCAACGCTTCACGCCGGCTGAGCGGATGTAGTTCCTTTGTGGCTTTTACAAACTTTTTCACAGGTGCGGGATTTGTATGCGCGTATTGACGTAGCGCCCAACCAATGGCTTTGTTGATGAAGAATTCGTCTGAGCCAAGATTTTCGTGGACGAGTTCACACAGCAGATCGAAGTCGGTTTCTTTTTTGTAGCCAAGTTGAAATAACAGGGTCGTGCGGCGCAGCCAGAAATTATCTGACTTGCGCCATTTCTTTAAATATTTCTCGCGCACATTGGGAAAGCGTTTGAAATGACTCCCGACCGCATGACCGGCAAGTAAGTCTACGGTATCCCACCAGGATTTGGTGGTGATGAGATATTCGATGGTGGTGATGAACTCAGGCTCAACCTTCTTTTCAAATTTGCTCATTAATGTCATGGCCGCGTATTGGAACTCACGCTGGGGGAGTGCCCATAGGTCGCGGACGATTTCGTCAAGTTGATCTAATGGGGGAAGTCCATGCTCTTTGATGAAGGTGCGCATCAATGCTGCGCCCTGCGGTGACTTGATTCCCAGATATTCAAACTGGTCACGCATATATTTCTTCATTGGCCCCGCTTGTGCGGGGTTTGCATTTTGTTGATATAACTTTTCAGGGGAAGAACATAAGCGTGCATGTCAACTCTTCTATCAGAAGTATTTATGAAGGGCTCGAGAGAAATCCATCGCGCACGCGTTTGTAAGTATCTTCCAACGCCTCAGGCAATACACGTGTCTCGCCGGTGGTGGTCATGAAATTCGTGTCGCCAGCCCAGCGCGGCACAATATGAATGTGGACGTGACCCAAAACGCCCGCGCCCGCCGCTTCGCCGATGTTGATTCCCACATTGAAAGATTCTGTGTGATAGGTCTTTCGCAAAAATCGTGGTGCAGCGTGAAGTAAGCTCGATCATTTCCATTCGGGTTTCTGCGTTTCAACTCTTCAAGGTTGAACACATGTACAAATGGAATGACCATCAAATGTCCGCTGGTGTAGGGGTAGCGGTTGAGGATCACATATGCGTTCTGTCCACGGAAGGCGATCAGATTTTCGGCACTGTCCGCTTTGGCCTGTGCATTGCAAAATACACAGCCGGATTCTTTTTCGTGTTTTTCAATGTATGTCATACGCCAGGAGTGACCAGAGATGATTCATAAGGTGAAGTATAAGATGAAAGATGAAAGAGGAAAGAATTTTGAAGAAAAGGAAGAATTTTTCATTCTTCTTCTTTAACTGCTCAATTTAAATTTTAGAGATTGTTTTACCGCAGGCCATTCCAAATTAATAATGGAAAATACAACTGTATCGCGGTAAATCCCATCCGCAGATTTGGAGTGATTTCTGAGCACGCCATCCTGTTTGGCGCCCAATCTGGCAATCGCCGCACGGGATTTGTGATTATGCCAATGTGTGCGGAATTCCACGGCGATTGCATCCAGTTTTTCGAAGGCGTGAGACAGCAGTAAATATTTACATTCGGTGTTGACGATTGTCCGCTGATAGCTGGCTGAATACCAGGTGTAGCCGATCTCCAATCGCTGATTGACCTCGTCTACATTACAGTAGCGGGTGCTGCCAATAATTTTTCCGGTTGCCTTCTCGCGCACAATAAACGGCATCCAGCCCGCGTTCTCGCGCAAGTCTAAAGCGGACTTGATCGTTGTCTCCGCAGTCTCAGGTGACGGAACCGAGGTAAACCACAATTTCCAAAGTTCACCGTCTTTTACGGCTTCAATGATTCCATCCAGATGTTCCAGAGCAAGCGGCTCCAAAATTACATGTTCTCCTGTCAGTGTGACCGGTTCGATCCATCTCTTTTTCATTTACACATCCTTTTATGATTTAATATTCAAAACACAAAATAAAACCAGCATACAAACAATTATAGTCAAACCAGTCCAAATTTCTAATCCCTCATTACTTATTTCTTATTCCATCATCCTTCCCCATTCATCCTTTTTAAGTTATCCTCACCCAAATGCAACCGACCTTATTCTCATCCGTTCATCTCACTGTTTCCCAACTCACATTCCATATTCGCAAGCAATTGGAGAACGACCCAACCTTGCAGGACGTGTGGGTGGAAGGGGAGATTTCGAATCTTTCGCGGCCTGCTTCAGGTCACATTTATTTTACGCTCAAAGATAAGAACGCTTCTCTTAAGTGCATGATGTGGAAACCTGATGCGGCAAAGCTGCGCATCGCTTTACAGGATGGCATGGCCGTCGAAGCGCATGGGCGCATCACGGTTTACGAGCCGCAAGGCACGTATCAACTCGCGGTGAATCTGATTCAGCCCAAAGGCGAAGGCGCGTTGTATCAGGAATTCTTACGGCTGAAGGCCATGCTCGAAGCCGAGGGACTTTTTGACCCCGAGCGCAAACGGCCCATACCCGAATTTCCGCGTGTGGTTGGTATCGTCACCTCGGGTACGGGTGCGGCTTTGCGTGACATGCTCAATACACTCCGCCGCCGCATGCCGCTGACAAAAGTGATTCTCGCGCCTGCTCCCGTGCAAGGTGTCGATGCTCCGCCTGCGCTTGTCAAAGCCTTGCAATCGCTCAACACCCAAAACCCCGATGTGATTCTGCTCGCACGTGGCGGCGGCTCCATTGAAGATCTGTGGGCCTTCAACGATGAACGCGTTGTGCGTGCTGTCGCGGATTCAAAAGCGCCCGTCATTTGCGGTGTTGGTCACGAAACTGATTTCACCCTTTCAGATTTCGCCGCGGATTTACGTGCCCCGACTCCCACCGCCGCCGCTGAACTCGCCACCCGCATCACATTGGATGACTTGTATTCCCAGCTTAATTATCAGGCTGCACGCATCACTGACTTAATCTCGGGCCTGCTCGCTGAACAAAAAGCATTGATCTCCGCTTTTGCATCGCGCATGAAATATGTTTCCCCCGAACGGCGCATCCAATCTGACAGCCAAACCCTCGATGAACTTTCGCGCCGCGCACTTTCCGCGCTGACTCACCGCATCCAATTACAATCCAGACACGTAGATGGAATATCAAAACGCTTGCAATCCTTGAATCCCGAGGGCATATTGTCCCGTGGATATGCTATCATCACCCGCAAGGAAGATGGCAAAGTCGTTACTCAGGTATCACAAGCACAAGGCGAGATGAAAGTCCGCGTGAGTGATGGCGAGTTTGAAGTAAATCGTAAATCGTAAATCGTAAATCGTTGGAGCAATTATGGCAAAGACCTCAAAAACATCTAAAACCTCAGAGACTTCAGATACCTCAGATCTAACCTACGAACAAGCTATGACCGAACTCGAAGGAATCGTCGAAGCACTGGAAGGGGAGCAGAATCCACTTGAAGATTCGATGAAACTCTTTGAGCGGGGACAGGTTCTCGTCACGTATTGCGGCGCTTTACTTGAGTCAGCTCAACTCAAAGTGCAGAAACTGGTCGGAGAGACGATGACCGCCTTTGAGGAAGAATCCGAATGAATCTGATCGCGATTTTTGATAATAAAGTATTGATTGCCGTGTTGATCGGCTGGCTGTTGGCGCAGGCCTTAAAGATCCCCACCGAGTATTTGCGTTCGCGCCGTTGGATGTGGGCCATGTTCTTTGCGCCGGGCGGAATGCCCTCGTCACATTCGGCGCTGTTGGTTTCTGGAACCATGGCGGTGGGACTGTATCACGGCTTTGACAATCCGCTGTTTGGCATCGCGGTTGCCATCACAATGATCGTTGTCCATGATGCGGCCGGTGTACGCAGACAGGCCGGCATGCACGCCGAACGCATCAATCTGCTTTTTGAAGAATTATTAAAAGGTCACATGTGGGATGAAAATGAATTAAAGGAAGTCATCGGTCATACACCGCTCGAAGTAGTCGGTGGAATTTTGCTGGGCTTCCTGGTTGCGATCACACAATGGATCGTTTGGCCGTAATATCTTTATAACGCAATTGTGTCTCTTTCTTCTTTCCTCTTTCTTGTTCCTTCATGAAAGACGAAAGAGGAAAGATTTTTTAACTCCGCTTCAATCTTCTCAAAACCCCATTCACCATATATTGCAATTCAGGCACACGCATAAACCACAACGCGGCAAAATAAACGCCGCCGCCGATGATCACACCCACGGGGGTAATGATCCACGGGCTGAATTCCTGACCCAGATAACGCCAGCTAAAAATAGCGAATGACATGGCAAAGACACCAAGTGCAGAAGAAATAATTCCGCGCAGGATGAATTTGCCTTCGATGCCATTTAATCTTTTTTGCATCACAAGAAATAACACAATTGCTTCTAGCGCGGTCGCCAGTGAATTTGCCAGCGCGAGTCCGCCGTGAGGCATCCAGCCGATGAATTCAAATAATTTAATGAAGGCGACGCTAAACACGATATTGAGTGCCATCGCAACGGTTCCAATAATGACTGGTGTTTTTGTATCGTGCTGCGCATAAAAGGCGCGTGTCAAAATTTCCATAATTGCGTGGCCGACCATGCCCGCCGCGTACCAGAGCAGGGCCCATGCCACGATTTCCACGGCGCGCGAGTCAAACTCTCCGCGTTGATATAGTAATGAAATGAGCGGCCTGCGCAAGAGGATTAATCCCGCACTGGCGGGCAGCGCCAGTAAAATGACAGAACGCAAAGTAGCCGCGAGCGAGGAACGCATCTCATCTTTTTGACCGAGTGCATGTTGTGACGAAAAAGTTGGCATGACTGCAATCGCCGCGGACTGTGCGATCACGGCCTGCGCCATCAACATCAACGAGAAACCGTAATACAAACCTGTCACACTTCCGCTGACCATTTGTGATGCCAGCCAGGTATTGACCCAGAAATTTAATTGCACAATTGCCACGCCCAATAGACGCGGTCCCATCAGGGTGAGTACTTGTCTTACGTTTGAGTCTTTTAATCCGAGTGAGAAGTGAGAAGTAAGAAGTGAGAAGTTTGGAAGTTTTACAAGCGAGGGGATTTGTACGAGCAGATATAAAGCCGCGCCGATCACCACGCCCCACGCCAGACCGAAAATTCCCATCGAAGGTGCGAGCACGAGTGCACCGAAGATGATGCCAAGTTGATACAGCGCGGGCGTGAGTGCCGGCACAAGAAAAGTTTGATGCGCGTTGAGAATGCCAACGAATAATCCACCCAAACCAAAGAGAACAGTCGAGATCAATTGAATGCGTAATAATGAAATTGTCAGCGTGAAAAGTTGCGGGTCGTTGGAGAGGCCGGGGGCTAACGCGTAGCGCACCACTTGCGGGGCGAAAAATGCAACGAGAAGGGCAAGCAGGCTGAGGGTCAGCGTGACCGCATTGGCGATCGCGGATGCGAGTCTCCAGGCAGAGGCATTGTCATCTTTGGCAAGCAATCCGGTAAACGTCGGAATGAAAGCAGAGCCGAGTGCGCCGCCTGCCACTAGCAAAAATAAAGTTTCACTGACACGGTTGGCCGCGAAGAATGCATCGAGCTCGGGTGATGCGCCGAATGTGCGCGCCACGATCACGCCGCGTATCAAGCCGGTGATCTGCCCGAGAAAAATGGCGATCATCACTGTGCCCGTTGCGCGGGCGATCTGTTTATTTGCATTTGATTCTGTCATAGGGTGGCGGGATTATAATCGCTTCGGGAGATTTTTTTATGAAGAAGACATCAATATACATTCTCGTCCTTTTGATTTTAATGACCGCATGTGGAGTTGCCACACCGACAAATACCTCTGCGCCTCCCGCTACGCGCCCGCCGACAACTGACTCTGTTACCCAATCATCTGTTACGCTGACAGAGATTCCGCTTGGCGCAGGTTATGGCGTAGACGGCGGTTGGTTTGAGTTGTACTTTACGAATCCCGAAAGTCCGCTGGCATCACAGGAAACCGGCGGACCCGATGGCCCGCTGGCTGATGCAATTGATTCTGCCCGCCTGTCTGTGGATGTTGCGATTTATAGCCTGAGTTTAAACAGCGTGCGCGATGCGTTAATCCGCGCGCATAAACGCGGCGTGCAGGTGCGCATGGTAATGGAAAGTGACAACCTCGACCGTTCTGACCCGCAGATATTGAAGGAAGCGGGCATTCCCATTTTGGGTGACCGCCGCGAAGGATTGATGCACGATAAATTTGTAGTAATCGATAATTCTGAAGTCTGGCTGGGTTCGATGAATTTTACAGATTCAGGCGGCTATACAGATAACAATAATCTGATGCGCATCCGCTCGGTGAATATGGCTGAGAATTACACTAAAGAATTTGAAGAGATGTTCACCGATGATATGTTCGGTGCAGATGTAGTTGCAAAGACACCCAATCCGCGGGTGACGATTGACGGTACGCCGATCGATGTCTATTTTTCACCCGATGATCATGTGCAAGCCAGCTTTCTTGACCTGGTCAATAACGCGCAGGAAAGTATTTATTTCATGGCCTTTTCTTTCACTGCTGATGAGATCGGTGATGCCGTGCGTGCCCGCGCACAAGAAGGTGTGACCGTTGCCGGTGTGATGGAAACAGAACAGGTCAATTCAAATATTGGCACAGAATTTGATCCGTTTCAGCAGGCAAAATTGGATGTTGTGCGCGATGGCAATGAAGGACTAATGCATCATAAGGTCATGATCATTGATGAAAATACTGTCATCCTTGGTTCCTACAATTTCACAAACAGCGCTGAGACAAAAAATGACGAGAACCTGATCGTGATCTATAACGAGGAGATCGCTGCGCAATTTATCGCAGAATTTCAAAGAGTGTACGCCCAGACGAAATAAAGCACCTGAAATTTTTTTCACAAACACGGCTGATTTCAAAATGGATTTGAAGTCAGCCGTAACTTTTTCACCCCCAAGGCGACTATTCAAATGTAATCAAATTCAAATCGATATCAGAGGTGAAAAAATGAAAAACTTTCCAAAACTCTTGTTCCAATGCTTGTTCTTGCCATGCTTTTGATCAGCGCCTGCAGCGGCGCGGCCGCACCGGCGGAAGTCACAAACGGCAGTAAGGTCGATTCGGCTCTTGTTGATTTTACTGGTGTCATCGAATCCATGAACGGTAACCAGTGGGTGGTGAGCGGTCAGCCCATTACCGTTGACCCGTCCATTGTGCGTGATGGTCCATATAAAATTGGTGACACCATCAAGGTCGAAGCGCAGGTCGCGGAAGACGGCACGATTATCGTCACACGTATCGAAACCCCTGCATCTGGTGACAACTCCAACGATGACAATGGTAATTCCAGCAATTCCAATGATGGCAACAGCAATTCCAGCAATTCCAACGATAACAACGGTAATGGCGGAAGCAATACCAACAGCGACAATGGTAACGGCGGCAGTAATTCCAACGACGACAATGGTAACGGTGGCAGCAATTCCAACGACGATAATGGCAATGATGGCAGCAACTCCAACGACGACAATGGTAACGGTGGCAGCAACTCCAATGACGATAACGGCAATAATGACAGCAATTCCAACGACGACAATGGTAACGGTGACAGCAATTCCAATGACGATAACAGCAACTCCACTGATGATAACGGCAACGATGACGACAGCAACTCCAATGACGATAACAGCAACGATGATGACAGCAATTCCAGCGATGACAATAGTAACGATGATGATAATTCCAACTCAGGCAGCAATGGAAACGGCGGTTAGTCAATAAACTGCCAACAATACCACTCTGATCAGATCGTAAGCCGCTTTGGTCAGAGTGGTATACTCCGATGAAAGATAAAATTTTTTCAAATCGCTTTCAACCGGGGCATCCCTTCCTAATGTTTCCCACCAACAACGATAGTTCTGTTCTGTATGGCTTGCGTGATCTTGATCCGCAAGTCATTGGCGCAGTCTATGACCAGTATTTTTCCGAGATATATCGCTATGTACTCTATCGAATTGGCGATCCGACACTTGCTGAGGATATCGCCAGTGATGTTTTTGTCCGTCTGCTTGAATCTGTCCAGAGTGGACGTTCTCCCCAAACGAACTTAAAAGGCTGGTTGATCGGCACTGCATCCCACGCCGTAACAGATCACCTGCGTCGAAAATATCGGCGCCCGGAAGAAGAAATTCCCGAATCCATGCCCGATCGCGGCCCCAGCATTGCCGCTGAAGTGGATCAACGTGAACAAAATCGACTCGTGAACGACGCGTATGCTCAATTAACTCCCGAACAACAACATGTGCTTGCCCTGCGTTTTGGGCAGGGCTATTCCTTGGAAGAGACCGCAGCTTTTATGAATAAGAATGTTAATGCGGTCAAGGCTCTCCAGTTCCGCGCGCTGGCTGCTTTGCAGCGTGAGGTTGGTGAGGTGGATTATGAATAACTTATATGATGTATTGGAAATATGCCTGCAGGAACTCGAAAACGGTGCGGACCTTGAAACTGTCCTCGCGCGTTATCCTGATCTTGCCGGTGAATTACGCCCGATCTTGAAGGCGTCCATTCAGGCGCGGATGCGAAGTGAATTTGTCTCCACTCCTTCTCCTGATGTCATTCGCCGTGGACGCGCAAAATTATTACAGCACGCCTCAGAAATGCGTGAAGCAAAAGCCGCTCCGCGTAAACGTATGATTCCTGTTTTTCAACGGCTTGCCATTTCTTTTGCTCTAACCGCGTTATTTCTTGCCAGCGGGACGGGGCTGGTGAGCGCTTCTTCCTCCGCTTTGCCGGGTGAGAATCTATATCCCATAAAGTTAACTTGGGAAAATTTGCGCCTTTTCTTTACGTTTAACCCTGAATACCGCGAAAACCTTGAACATGCATTTGAGAATGAACGCTTGCATGAAGTGAATGAATTGCTTGTGGAAGGCCTGCACGAGACAATCCAATTCACAGGTATTTATATGGAAGTGAATGGCGTCAAATATGTCTCAGGCGTCCCGATCGTGATCCTGGATACTTCGATCCTGCCTGTGGATCCATTATTGAATGGCATGGCGGTTCTTGTCACCGGTCATACCAACGCGCAAAGATTTGTAGAGGTTGAATCCATTGCATTGCTGCCCGCGGGAAGCATTGTCCCAACCGGGGAATCGCCGGTTGAAGTAGGACACAATGACAATAATAATTCCAGCGGCAACGAGAATTTTAATGATAACGACAGCAATGATGTTGAAGTCAATGACAATGTGGATAATGACAGCAATGATACGAACAATAATACGAATAATGACGATAATGTAAATAATGATGGAAATGACAACGGCGACAGCAATGACAATGGCGATAGCAATGATAGCGGCGATAGTAACAGTAATGACAATAGCGATAGCAATGACAGCGGCGATAGTAATAGTAATGACAATAGCGATAGCAATGACGATGTCGATAGCAGCAGTAATGATAACGGCGACAGCAATGACAGCGGCGATAGCAATGACAATAATGCTGACAACGATGACGATAGCTCTGGCAGTGGCGGGAATGATGATAATAGCGGTTCAGGCGGCGGAGACAATGACAACGGTGATAGTGACAACAACAATGATGACTAATAAAAATTCTGCGAGAAATTTCTCGCAGAATTTTTATATTCTTAATCATTGCCATTTCGGCTAAAATAGATTAAATTAAACCCGTCTAGCACGCACGTTCTAAAAACAGACTTCGGAAACATTTCCGGAGTCTTATCAATCCATAAGCGCTAAAAGACTTCCACAGTCTTAACCTCAGGAGATATTTCATGGCAGACTCAAATTTTTACCTCGGTCGTTTAGTGGATGCAAAAACCGCGAAACCTACAAACACCCCCGTTGAATACGACCCCGCCGACTTAACCACTCATGCCGTCGTCACCGGTATGACCGGCTCAGGGAAAACAGGTTTGTGCGTTGCTTTGCTTGAAGAAGCTGCATTGCAGAATGTGCCTGCCATTATTATCGATCCCAAAGGCGATCTAACCAACCTGCTTTTGCATTTCCCCAATCTCCTTCCGCAGGATTTCCAACCGTGGATCGATCCCGAAATGGAACGCCGCACCGGCAAATCAATGGAACAGATCGCAGACGAAGCCTCCACAGCCTGGGGCAACGGATTAAAAGAGTGGGGCATTGGTGAAGAACGTTTGCTCGCCTTGCAGAACGCCGCACAATTTGCCATCTATACTCCCGGCTCCGATTCAGGCATTCCCGTCAGTGTACTTTCTTCACTGGCCGCACCTGATCTCGATTGGGAATCCAACCGCGAGGTCCTGCGTGAACGCATCTCCAGCACCGTCACCGCCTTGCTTGGTCTGGTCGGCATGAACGATCTCGACCCGATCCGCTCGCGTGAGCACATCCTGCTTTCCAACATTTTTGAATTCCATTGGAGCGAAGGCAACGATCTCGACCTTACAGAATTAATTCTTCAAACTCAAACCCCGCCCTTTGCAAATCTCGGCGCCTTCTCTGTAGATACCTTCTTCCCGCCCAAAGACCGCATGGAACTTGCGATGGTCTTAAACAACATCCTCGCCGCGCCCGCGTTTGAAACCTGGCGCGAAGGCGAATCGCTTGATATCAAAGCCATGCTCTTCACCCCCGAAGGCAAACCGCGTCACAGCATTTTCTACCTCGCGCATCTTTCTGATGGCGAGCGCATGTTCTTCGTCACACTTTTACTCTCCGCCGTAGAAACATGGATGCGCACCCAAACAGGCTCAACCTCACTGCGCGCCCTGCTCTACATGGACGAAATTTATGGCTATCTTCCCCCAACAGCTGTTCCGCCTTCAAAGGGCCCATTACTGCGCATGTTAAAACAGGCGCGTGCCTTTGGCTTGGGTCTTTTACTCGCCACCCAAAATCCAGTAGACATGGATTACAAAGCCCTCTCCAATACCGGCACATGGTTCATCGGCAAACTCCAAACCGAGCGCGATAAGAATCGTCTGCTCGACGGCCTCGAAAGCGCCTCCGGCGGCATCCCCCGCGCCGCAATGGACAAACTAATTTCATCCCTCGGAAAACGTGTCTTCGTTATGCATAACGTCCACGAGAAAATGCCTGTCTTAATGCAAACCCGTTGGACGATGAATTTTCTAGCCGGTCCGATGACCCGAGCTCAGATTCCTGCTCTCAATCAGTTGGTGAACGCTGTGGCAGCGCCTCACACTGCGCCCGTGCCTGCTTTCGCTTCGAGAGCAGTACCCAAGCCCCAGCCTTCTGTGGATGCCCTGCAGCCCGTCACGATCCCATCTGCCTCTCAACCTGCAACTTTTCGCGAGGTTCAAAACCTTGCCGCTCAATCTTCCACTCCTCAACCTGTAACCAATCGTCAGTCGTCAACCGTCAATCGTCAATCCGATGGCAGCATGACCAAACCCACCATTCCGGCCGGCATTCGCGAATACTTCCTCCCGCAGAACTACAGCCTGCCCGAAGCCTTCCAATCTGTGCAGCGCTCCATGCCCTCGCAGGCCATGATCCAGGGTGTGATCTACCGCCCGTCACTGCTTGCTTCTGCGCAAGTGAGATTGCTAGACCGCAAATATGGCGTGGACTCAGAGATCGTCAAATCCGCCCTTGTTGACTCACTGGATCGCCGCGGCATTGTCCGCTGGGACGAGTTTCCCTATGCAGGGCCCTCGCTCGATAAAGTGGAAACCATGCCCGGTGCCTCTGCGCGTTTCGGAACGATTGATGCACCATTAAATGACACGAAATTAATGACCGCCCTGCAAAAAGATTTCACTGACTGGATCTTTCGCAACTCTGAAGTAACTGCGCGCGCCAATCTTAAACTAAAAATCTTTGGCGGACCCGATATTACGCAGGCTGAGTTTATGAAAGAATGTGCCAACGCTGCCAGCGATGCGCGTGATGCGGAAGTCGAAAAGAAGACCGCCGCGATCGAGAAAAAGATCAAATCCATTGAAGATAAACTCTTCCGCGAAGAGCGTGAGTTGCAACAAGATCAGGCCGACCTGCAAAATCGCAATATTGAGACAGGTCTCAGCGGCGCAGAAGCAGTGGCTGGTATGCTGGGATTTGGCCGCAAGAAAAGCCTCTCCACATCTGTTTCCAAATTCCGTATGGCGCAAAACGCCAAGGAAGATGTGCGCGAATCAGAAGAATCCATCGCGCAATATAAAAAGGATCTTGCCGTCCTTGAACGTCAACGTGAAGAAGTTGCGGCTGAGATCAATGATCGCTGGGGCAGTCTGGTCAACGAGATCAGCGAAGTGGCGATTAAGCCCAAGAAGACCGATATTTATGTCAACATCTTTGGTGTCGCCTGGAAGCCGTATTACCTCGTGCAATCCGGCGCTGAGACCATTGAACTGCCTGCTTTCGGCGCAGAGTAAGTTTTGCTCCACACGTAAAATAGTGACGACCTCGGGTCGTCACTATTCATTAAAGGACAAATAATCACATGAGCATAATTATTCTTCTATTTGCACTCGCCGTTTGGGGCGTTGTACATTCCATCCTTGCTTCCCATTTTGCCAAGGATATGATCTCCCTAAAGCTTGGCAGCGCAGACTATTACCGACTTGCCTATAATGGTTTTGCCGGAATCAGTTTCCTTCCTATTTTGTATTTGATGAGAACGCTGCCCGATCAAAAAGTTTATGAAGTTCCCTCCCCGTGGAATTTAGCCATGTATGGCGGGCAATTGCTCGCGATCATATTTTTAACAATTGCATTCCTGCAAACAGATTCGCTTTCCTTTATCGGCTTGCGTCAATTATTTGAAAAGGAGAAATCAGGCGACCTCGTCACTCGCGGGCTGTATCACGTGGTACGTCATCCGTTATATACGTTTAGTCTGCTGTTTATCTGGCTCACATCCACGATGACACAGAATTCGCTCACGGTCTATATCGGTGCGACTCTGTATATTTTGATCGGCACAGTTTTTGAAGAACGTAAACTCCTGCGCGATTTCGGCGAAGCCTATGCCGAATACAAACGTAAGGTCCCCATGCTGATCCCGGGATTTGTGTTTGGAAGAAAATAGCTGAAGGGAGAGAAACTATGGGGACGGTGTGGCAGGCGTCGGTGGGGGAAGAGGCGTTGATTGGGATGTGGGTGTTGCCTGCGGGGTGAGAGTCATGAATCCGTGTTGATAATTTAATTGGTTGACATCCCATTTGCTTTTCATGTAAGTCATGATGAATTGAATCTCCCAATCTGCAAGCGCGGATTTGAAAGCCGGCATGTGGATCGGCTGGTCGAGATTGCGGCCTTCCTTGATGAGGTTGAGCAGGTCTGGTTCGGAATATTGCCAGGCGCTGCCGGTTTGATCGAGGGGCGGCGGGAGATGCGAGCCGTCTTCCAGTGGGGTTTGCCAGGCGGGGTTGCCTGCCAACTCTGCGCCGTGACATTGAGCGCAATGGTGCTGATACATCCACTCGCCGACTTGAACATACTGCGGGACGAGGGTGACGGCGCAAACTACGGGGGTGTAAGTAGGGCCGGCCAAAATTTGCGCGCTGACCGGTATTTCGTTTTTGATCAGATAGCGCAGGTCTTCGCTCATTTCCAGCGGCGGGGTTCCATGCGGAAATTTCAGGATGTAATAGCCATTGCGGTCGATCAGAATTGTGAACGATGTATGGTCTACTGAATAATTGCCGTTTGTGTCAGGCGGGTTGACTTTATATTTTGCGCCAAAGGCGGAGGTCATCAGGTCGATCTCTTCGCGTGTGCCAGTGGCGCCGATGAATTCATTGCGAAATAGCTTGACATAGTTGCCCAGTGATTCGGGGGTGTCGCGTGCTGAATCAACAGAGACGAAAATAACCTGTATCTGCGCGGCTTCTTCAGGAGTTAATTCATTGAGCGCCATCTTGAGATTGGCAAGCGAAAGTGGACAAACATCCGGGCAGGATGTGTACCCAAAATAAAGCAGGACGAGTTTGCCGCGATAATCTTCCAGACGAATGGGGCCTGTGTTTGCGCGTAATACAATTGGCGCGGCTTTCATCGGTTGTTGTAAAACCTCGCCGTTAAATTTGTGTGAGCCAAAAGATAGATAACCCAAAAATACAAACAGGGTAAATAGTAGAATTCCAGCGGGCAGGATGAATAATTTTTTCATGCTTCTCTCCAACACTTGGTGATGAGATGTTTATACCCAAATGTTGTGATTTGGTCTTTGCGCTGGCGCAAACAAAAGACCCCGTTGCAAAACGGGGTCTTAATCTTATATTATGGAACGGTTGAAGCCGTGCTGGGTAAATAGGCCCAGATGGCTTTCAACTCATCATCGGAGAAGTTTTTGTAATGTTCCCAAGGCATCTGAGCCGGGTCGAGTTGATGCCCGCTGGGGATGACGCCTGTGCGGACGGCCTGAATGAAATCGGCTTCAGTCCATGTGACCAATACGCCGCCTCCGTAGTTCAAAATTGTTATTCGCTTTTTAACAGCGGTTATAATTTCTCAAAGGAAAAAAAATTATGATCTCTATTATTTATGTAAGTACATCCGTTCGCCTCTTAAGTGATGATGAATTGATGGATATTTTAAAAGTTAGCCGCGAGAACAACAGCGTCAGCGATGTCACCGGACTTCTGCTTTACAAAGGCGGAAACTTTATGCAGGTGCTCGAAGGCCCCGAAGATGTTGTGAACGCGTTGTACGAAAAATCAAAACAGACCCACGTCACATGGGTGTTTCCACCATCTCCACTGAACAGATACAGGCGCGGCAATTCCACGCCTGGGAAATGGCATTTCAGAATCTGGATAATCCCGCCATTAAGAATGAGCCCGGATACAGCCAATTCCTGCACGATGAATTCACCGCTGATATTTACCGTAATAATCCCTTACGAGCCTACATCATGCTGCTCACGTTCCGCGATAATATGCGTTGACATCCTTCTCCTTTTTTGCTACACTAGAAGTTGTCAGACAACTCGGCTAACCCTAAAGGCTAAAGCAAAATGACAACCCTTCTCATAAAAAACGCATACATCGTAACCATGGATGACCATCAACGGGAAATTCCCGAGGGTGGTCTCTTTATTCGAAACGGGATCATTGAACGGGTCGGGTTGACCCGTGATCTTCCTCAAACCGCAGATGAAGTCTTTGACCTGAACGGACATATCATCTTGCCCGGCCTGGTCAATACCCATCATCATTTTTATCAAACACTCACACGCGCTGTGCCTGCTGCGCAGGACGCAAATCTTTTCAACTGGCTTAAAACGTTATATCCCATTTGGGCGCGCCTCACGCCTGATGATATTTTTATTTCGACTCAGACCGCATTGGCAGAACTGGCCCTTTCGGGATGTACCACCGCATCGGATCATCTCTACCTGTTTCCGAACGGTTCAAAACTGGACGATGAAATTGCTGCGGCTTCCGAGATCGGGGTACGCCTGCAAGCATCGCGCGGCTCAATGAGTCTCGGCGAATCAAAAGGCGGACTCCCCCCCGATTCAGTGGTGGACACCGAAGAAAACATCCTCAAAGATTCACAGCGTCTGATCGAAAAATATCACGATGCAAAACCCGGCGCGATGACTCAGATCGTACTCGCACCATGTTCACCTTTCAGCGTGACATCAGATTTGATGAAACAATCTGCAAAACTGGCACGTGAATATGGCGTGCATTTGCATACGCATCTGGCAGAAACTGAAGACGAAGAAAAATTCTGTATGCAGATGTTTGGTCATCGTCCTGTGGGATACATGCAGTCTGTGGATTGGGTCGGCAGTGACGTGTGGTTCGCGCACGCGGTTTGGGTCAACGATGAGGAAATTCAAGTCTTTGCCAAACACGATTGCGGTGTGGCGCATTGTCCCACTTCAAATATGCGGCTGGCTTCAGGTATTGCGCCTATTAAAAAATATCGCGCCGCTGGTGTGAATGTCGGTTTGGGCGTGGATGGTTCTGCATCCAACGATGGCTCGCATCTGCTGGCGGAAGTGCGGCAGGCAATGCTTTTGTCACGCGTCCATGAAGGGATGACGGGGTATTCACTATCAAACGACCCGAATCGAAAATTGATGACCGCGCGCGAAGCCCTGCACCTCGGCACGCGTGGGGAGCGGCAGTGCTCGGACGCAGGGATATTGGAAGTTTGGAAGTTGGCAAGTGCGCCGACTTCTTTGCAGTCAACTTGAATAAACTGGGTTACACAGGGATGCACGATCCCGTCGCTGCGATTGTCTTTGGACAATCCATGAATGTGGATTACACCGTTGTGAACGGGAAGTTCATTGTGAAGGAAGGTCAACTGGCGACTGTAGATGAAGGTCGTTTGATCGAAAAACATAATAAAGCCGCAAAACGATTGTTAAATGGATGATCAACTATGAATGAATTTCTTGCAATCCCTCTTGTTTCTTTTTTTATATTTAATTGGCCCTTGTATGTGATCGCGTTGTTGTTCGGGGTGATCGGGGTGATGAATCGTCAATGGGGACTTGTACTTCTGAGCGCTGTGCTTATTCTCCCATTTACGTATGTGTTGAATGGGATTTCACCTTTTGCAGGGTTTTCACTGCTTTTGCCGATCTTTCATATCGGTTCTGCGGTGGCAACCAAAGATGATAACGAAACATGGGCATGGGTTTTGCTTGCGCCCACATTTGTAATTCGGATGTGGCTGCTCATGGTTGCCGTCGTAAAAACGATGCCCTAACGGAGAAATTTATGACATCTTCCACGAAGCTTACCCGTTCCCTTGTTGATGTAGCCATGGGACGCGCGCCTGCCGACCTTGTGATCCGCGGCGGTAAATGGGTCAGTGTGCAATCTGGTGAAATTATCCCCAATACTGATATTGCTGTTGTGAACGGCCATATCGCCTTTGTCGGTTCGGATGCCAGCCATACTATTGGTAAAAAGACACAGGTCATCGAAGCCAAAGGACGTTTCCTTGTGCCGGGTTTGCTCGATGCGCACATGCACGTTGAATCGGGCATGGTGACCGTCACCGAGTTTGTGCGGGCGGTGGCCGTGCGCGGCACGACCGGCATGTTCATTGATCCGCATGAGATCGCGAATGTCTTTGGTCTCAAAGGCGTGAAGTTGATGGTGGATGAAGCCCAGAAGCAACCCATCCATGTTTGGGTGCAGATGCCCTCATGTGTTCCATCCGCGCCGGGGCTGGAAACTCCCGGCTCTTCGATTGGTCCCAAAGAAGTGACCGAAGCCATGAAATGGAAGGGCATCATTGGCCTCGGCGAAATGATGAACTTCCCCGGCGTTTTCATGAGCGATAAGAAAATGCTGGATGAAATGTCTGCGACACATGCGGCCGGCAAAACCATCGGCGGACATTACGCTTCGCCCGATCTCGGTCTGCCTTTCCACGGATATGTGGCGGGCGGCGCAGAAGATGACCACGAAGGCACGCGCGTGGATGATGCGATTGCGAGAGTACGTCAGGGCATGAAACCCATGCTGCGCTATGGCTCATCGTGGTTTGATGTGGCTGCGCAAGTGAAAGCCATTACTGAGCGAAAAATTGATCCACGCCGCTTTATTCTTTGCACCGATGATTCTCACGCAGAAACTCTGACTCAAGAAGGTCACATGGATCGCGTGCTGCGTCATGCGATCAGCGAAGGTCTGAATCCGATGACGGCGATTCAAATGATGACGATTAACTCAGCCGAGCATTTCGGCCTGAGCAAAGAGATGGGCATGATCGCACCCGGACGTTGGGCTGATATTGTGCTGGTCAGTGACCTGATGAAATTCAAAGCAGAGATGGTCATTGCGAAGGGACAGGTCATCGCTGAAAATGGCGAATTGCTGGTTGATCTTCCCTCAGTGAAATATCCGAGTTGGGTGACGAAATCTGTCCACTTGAAGAAAGCGCTCAAAGCGCAGGATTTTATCCTTCGGACGAGAGCAGTTGACGGGTCGGAGGTTGATGCGCATGTGATCGGTGTCATCGAGAATCAGGCGCCCACACGTCATCTGCGGATGAAGGTCAAAGCTGAAAACGGAGAAGTCAAATCTGATCTAAAACATGACCTTGCAAAGATCGCGCTGGTGGAACGTCACCTTGCAACCGGCAAAGTGACTGTTGGACTGGTGAACGGTTTTGAGTTTACAAGAAAATGCGCAATCGGTTCAACTGTGGCGCATGACAGCCATCATATGATCGTGGTGGGTACGGATGATGAGAATATGGCGATTGCCGCAAATGAACTGGCGAAGTGTGGCGGCGGTCAGATCGTGGTGATGAATGGTGAAGTGATCGGTCTTGTGGATCTGCCGATCGCGGGCTTAATGTCTAATGAACGCGCAGATGTTGTGGCGAAGAAAGCTGGAACAGTGCTTGAAGGTTTCAAGGCTTGTGGTTGTGAATTGAATAACCCGAATATGCAATTGAGTTTGCTGGCGCTGGTGGTGATCCCCGAGTTGCGCATTTCGGATCTGGGTCTGGTGGATGTGACAAAATTTGATTTCATTCCTGTTTTGGAAGATTGAGGTTCCCATGGCTAATTTTCCGTTTCAACGTTTGCAAGCCGATCTGGCTGCGCTGATCGCGCGTACGCCTGCGGGTCAACGCTTGCCTTCCGAGCCTGATCTTGCAAAACAATTGGGCGTATCACGTGCCACCTTGCGCGAGGCCATGCGT
This sequence comes from Candidatus Villigracilis proximus, assembly GCF_016717045.1. Classification (NCBI taxonomy): domain Bacteria; kingdom Bacillati; phylum Chloroflexota; class Anaerolineae; order Anaerolineales; family Candidatus Villigracilaceae; genus Candidatus Villigracilis; species Candidatus Villigracilis proximus. The sequence continues at coordinate 33,074 of NZ_JADJUO010000005.1, forward strand.
TCTTTTGAAACGCAGGGATTGATCCGCCGCAGGCAGGGTTCGGGTACTTTCGTAGTTGGCAAAGTACAGGCGCTGGATAGCGGGCTTGAAGTTCTTGAAAGCCTTGAGACGATGGCAAAACGTTTGGGGCTTGAAGTTTCAGTCAGCGATCTTAATATTGAGTCGATTGTTTCTGATGACGAGTTCTCAACTGCTTTAAGTGTTTCTGTTGGTACACCGCTGACCCGTGTGCGGCGTGTGGTGCGCGCGGATAGTCGTCCTGTTGCCTATCTTGTGGATGTTTTACCCGAGAACATTCTCCACTCAAAAGATATGCCGGATAATTTCCACGGTTCCGTTCTGGACTTTTTGCTGGGTCGCGGCGATTCTTTGACATCTTCCCGCGCGAATGTCAGTGCCATCGGCGCCACCGCCGAGGTTGCCAAAGCGCTGGAAATCCAACGCGGTGATGTGCTGCTTCATTTCTACTCACAGCTTTTCGATGAGAATAATAAAGTTGTAGATTATTCGTTAAGTTACTTCATCCCCGGTTATTTCCATTTCCACATCATGCGGCGGGTGGGCTAGCAGTAAACCCAGGCTTTTGTTATCAGACCTTTATGAAAGCAGAGGAGACCTTTAGGCTTGTACGATAGAGAATAAATTTTAATAACAAGGAGTTCAATTGATGTCAATTAAGGAAATTCAAAAGCGTGTTCAATCATCCCGTGAGGATATTATTCAATTTATGCTGGAGATTTGTGAAATCCCCAGCATGGATTCTAAAATTGGTCCTGTCGGCGAACGTATTCAAGCCGAAATGAAGAAACTGGGTTTCGACGAAGTCCGTTTTGACAAAATGGGTAATACCATCGGACGGATCGGCAATGGAAAGCGTGTGATCGTCTATGATTCACATATTGATACAGTTGGCATTGGTGATCCGCACGAATGGGAATGGGATCCCTTCAAAGGCAAGATCGAAGATGGGATTTTATACGCCCGCGGCGCCTGTGATGAGAAAGGCTCCACACCCGGCATGATCTATGGCCTGGCCATGGCAAAGGATCTGGGCCTGCTTGAAGGCTGGACGGCTTATTATTTCGGCAACATGGAAGAATGGTGCGACGGTATTGCGCCGAATACGTTTGTGGAAGTGGACCCAAAGATCAAACCTGATTTCGCGGTGATCGGTGAGCCGACCAAGATGCTTACCTATCGCGGACACAAAGGTCGTTTAGAAATGAAGGTAACCGCCAAAGGTAAGTCAGCTCATGCAGCGAGCAATCATCTGGGAGACAATGCGATTTATAAATTACTTCCCGTGATCGCAGGCATCCGCGATCTTGAACCCAAACTCGGTGACCATGAATTTTTTAGGTCACGGCAAGATCACAGTTTCAGATATGCACGTCAAGACCCCGTCCATCAATGCTGTGCCCGATGAAGCTATCATCTTCATTGACCGCCGTATGACCTTTGGCGAAACCAAGGAAATGGTCAAGAAACAGGTTGAAGATCTGATCCCCGCTGAATTTAAAGATTCAGTTAAGTTGGAGGAACTCTTCTACGATGAACCTTCCTACACCGGTTTCGTCTTCCCCGTGGATAAATACTTCCCGGCCTGGGCTTTGGAAGCGGAGCATCCGCTCGTGAAAGCTGGTCAGGAAGCACGCACAGAGATCGGTTTGCCGGAAGCTGCAAGCAGCAAATGGAATTTCTCTACCAATGGTATCTACTGGGCCGGCAAGGCTGGTATCCCATCGATCGGCTTTGGCCCCGGTGATGAAGAAACCGCACACACCGTTCGTGATTCTGTTTCGCTGGAAGATATGGTCAAGGCGACCGAGTTCTATGCGATTTTACCGAGTTTGATTAAAGGAGATTGATTAGACAGGTAAACAGACGGCTACCTGTTTACCTGCTTTCCATACCACCCATGAAAATCCTCGAAATCCGCCGACACTCCATCCGCTCCAATGGGGGTACACCTGAACCAATAGGCGTTGACCTTGCCCGTTTGGTCGGGCAGAACCTTGGTCCGTTTGACCGTGTGGTCACATCCACGCTGCCGCGTGCATTTGAGACAGCCATTGCAATGGGCTTTGCCGTGGATGAGCAGACTGAATTGCTGAACACCTACGGTCATGCCGTGGAGAAGGAAGCGCCCTGGCCGCAGTCCTTTCAACAATATGCTCAGCGGTGTCAAACGCGGCGGCGCGGCTGCAAAATATGCCCAAAAGCTGGCGAAATTTTACGCCAGCATGATGAATTTTATTTCCGAAGGCCGTTCCGCGCTGGTCATTAATCACGGCGGAATCGTTGAATTGGGCATCGTTGGCTGCCTGCCTGGATTTGATTTTTCAGAATGGGGCGGGCCGGTTGATTATTGCGAAGGTGCAAGATTTTATTGGGATGATAAATTTGTCGGTGCTGAAGAATTGCGCGTCAACTAGATAATATAAATTGTGAGGAATTTTTATTGATGAAGAATAGGAAACCATTTTTCTTTTTACCTCTTTTGCTTGCGGCCCTTGTTGCGGGTTGCGGCGGCGCAAAGCCAAAGGTTGCGCTCATGCTTGCGCGCGGTGGACTTGGTGACAAGGCCTTCAATGACAGCGCCAATGAAGGTTTGCAGAAAGCCATGCAAGACCTCGGCGTGGAGGTGAAAACTTTCGATTATCAACAGGATACGCAAAGCGAAAACGTCCGCAAGGCCGCGCAGGAAGGGTATCAACTGGTGATCGGTCTCGGTTCGGAAAATTCCGCGGCCATCACCGGATCAAATTCGTGTGATCGATGATGCGGCGCCGAAGGCGCAAATGTCACCTCGGTCACATTCAGCGAACTCGAAGGCGATTTTCTGGCGGGCGCACTGGCCGCGTTGTTGAGCGAAAACAACAAGGTCGCTTATCTGGGCGGTGCCGATGTACTGGTCATTCGCCGCATTCAATTCGGGTTCGAGCAGGGCGTGAAATACGTCAAGCCCGATGCGGAGATCGTTGTCAAATATGTTGCGGGTAAAGATGATTTCAGCGGCTTCTCGAAACCCGATGAAGCCAATGCGATCGCCGCGCAGCTTTATGCCGATGGCGTGGATCTGATTATGCGCGGCGGGCGGGTCCTCTCGGCGCGATCGATGCCACAGAAACAGCAGGCAGGTTCATCGTTACGACCGGAAGCGATCAACGGTATCTCGCTCACGAAGTTGTGGTCACCAGTCGCACCAAGAATATGAATCAAGCAGTATTCATGTTGATCGAAATGTTGACTCAGGACAAACTGCAAAGCGGACCGATCCAACTCGATTACAAATCCGGCGGCATCGGCATCGCGCCTCTTTCTGCCGACCTCGTACCTGCTTCTGTTTCAAGTGAATTCGACTCCATCCGGGCAGGCGTTGAGTCTGGCGAGATCGTTGTTGCGCCATTTACAAATCCATAGGTGGATCAGGATTTATTTCTGTTCCACAGTAACAAAAAAATCAAAGGAGATTAAATACTATGCAAACAAATTTTCGCGGTCGTGATTTTATTGGCGATCTCGACTTCACAAAAGAGGAAGTCGAAACCGTTTTGGAAGTAGCCTGGGATCTGAAGCGCAAGCGCGCAATGGGTGAGCCTCATCCATACCTGCGAGACAAGGCGCTGGCGATGTTGTTCTTCTTCTCGTCCACCCGCACCCGTGGATCGTTCGAAGCCGGCATGGCGCAGTTGGGCGGTCACGGCGCTTTCATTGACAGCAACACCACACAAATTTCACACGGCGATACCCCCGTGGAAATCGGCGAAATTTTTGGCCGCTACTTCGATGGCATCGCCATTCGTCACTGTGACTACGGCGACGGCAACAAATATTTGAACGCAGTGGCAAAGAATTCCCGCGCCCCTGTCTTGAACATGCAATGCGATATTTATCATCCCTTCCAATGCCTCGCGGACTTGATGACCATTATGGAAAAGAAGGGCAAGGACTTGCGCAAGAAGAAGATCGTCGTTTCCTGGGCATATGCCGCCTCTTATCTCAAGCCAATCTCTGTTCCTCAATCTTTGATCCTTCAAATGCCGCGCTTTGGCATGGATGTCACTTTAGCTTACCCGCCTGAATTCCCGCTGATGCCCGAAATCGTGGAGCAGGCCAAAGAACAGGCTCAACTCGCCGGCACAAACTTTGAGATCATTGACACCAAAGACGGCATGAAGGAAGCCTGCAAAGATGCCGATGTGATCTACGCCAAGTCATGGGGTCCGCTGTTGACCACCACCGACAAGGTTGAAGGCAAGAAACTTCAGGACATGTATAAGAACTGGATCATGGATGATGACAAACTGAAGGTCGCCCACAAGGACGCCATCTACATGCACCCATTGCCCGCTGACCGTGATGTCGAAGTCACCAGCAGCGTGCTGGATGGTCCGCAGTCAGTGGTATTTGACGAAGCCGAAAACCGCCTGCACGCGCAAAAAGCCGTCATGGCGTTGACGATGTCGTAGAAAGTAAAAAGTAAAAAGTAAAAGGTGAGAAGTAAAAAGCAGTCAATTTTCTCCAGCTACTTTTACTTCTTCCTTCTCACTGCTTTTCTTAAGGAGAGCCCATGACCCACAAACTCGCTGTAATCGCCATTGGCGGTAATTCACTCATTGTCGATGAAAAAAATGTAAGTGTTGAAAGTCAATACAAAGCTGCAAAAGAAACCGCCGTACATATTGCGGATATGATCGAGCAGGGCTGGGAAGTAGCCATCGGCCACGGAAACGGTCCGCAGGTTGGATTCATTCTCAGGCGTTCAGAGATCGCCGCTCGTGTTGAAGGAATGCACGAAGTCCCATTGGATGTGTGCGGCGCGGATAGTCAGGGCGCCATCGGTTATGCCCTTCAACAAAACCTGCAAAATATTCTCTATCAGCGCGGCATCAAGAAGAAAGTGGTAACGATTGTTACGCAAACACTGGTGGATAAAGCTGACCCGGCTTTTGCAAAACCGACCAAGCCAATCGGCGGATTCATGACCAAAGAGGAAGCCGATCGTCGTCAGCGTGAACAGGGCTGGAGCGTGATCGAAGACGCCGGTCGCGGCTGGAGACGTGTGGTCGCATCGCCCATGCCGAAAGAGATCGTTGAATTGGAAACCGTGCAAACCCTACTCGAAAAAGGCATCGTCACCATCACAGTTGGCGGCGGTGGAATTCCCGTCGTTGATCCCGGTGACGGAAACTACGAAGGCATTGCCGCAGTTGTAGATAAAGCTTATGCTTCATCGTTATTGGCACGCGAACTTGAAGCCGATCTGTTTGTGATCTCCACCGCGGTTGAAAAAGTGGCTGTCCACTTTGGCAAGCCTGAACAGAAATGGCTTGATAAAATAACTCTGGCCGAAGCCAAAGCCTATCTCGCCGAAGGCATACATTTTGCCAAAGGTTCCATGGCGCCCAAGATACAGGCTGTGATCTGGTTCCTCGAAAACGGCGGCAAGGAAGCGCTTATCACCAATCCCGAAAATATTGGCCGCGCGCTGAAAGGCGAAACCGGCACAAGGATCGTTCGATAAATAAATTTTGCACGGGCAGATTTATCTGCCCGTGCAAAAACATAATATGAAAAAAATTCATCCATCCATCACCCTCCTCTTTGCCGCCATCCTCGCTTATGGCTTGCTCATCCCACAGCTTGGCTTTTATTGGGATGACCTGCCCATGTCGTGGATCCGCTATCAATTGGGCGTGGAGGCGATGACAAAATATTTCTCAACCAACCGTCCCATTTGGGCCTTGCTGTATCAGGTCACCACGCGCATTCTTCCGCATGTGCCGATCTACTGGCAGGTCTTCGCTTTGTTCTGGCGCTGGGCTGGGGCGGTCACATTGTGGGCCACGGTTAAACAATTATTCCCACAGCGTGAAAAATTTGCACTCACATTAAGTTTGTTGTTTTTGTTGTATCCGGGTTTCAATCAACAGTGGGGAAGTTATCTTTACAGCCATTTCTTCATCGTCTTCTTTTTCTTCCTGATTTCTTTTTTTCTCATGCTGCGCGGCAAGACCATCCCCGCCTTAATATTTTCTGCGCTCAATCTTTGGATGATGGAATATTTCTTCGTCCTTGAATTAATTCGTCCCTTTATCATTTGGACATCGCTTCAAACTGTTTCTTCCCCCAAAGAACGCATCATCCGCACCCTGAAACTGTGGACGCCCTATCTGGTAGTTTTTGTGCTGGCAGTTTTATCACGTATCTTCATCTTCAATAATCAGGTGTATGGCTTTAGTATTAAAGATCAACTGGTGGATGCGCCCGTTGCAACCATAATCCTGCTTTTGCAAAATATCTTCACCAGTCTGTGGACAGTCACCGGCGCGGCGTGGGCCTTGATCTTCCAATTCCCGAACCCGTCTGTTGATGGTCCGCGCATTACTTTGATCTATTCGGTTGTGATGGTCGCTGTCGGGGCGCTGGTCATGTTTGGGCAGCAGAAGCAGGCTCAAGTCGAAGAAAGAAGCGGACGGGAAATTGGCTGGATAATCGCCCTGGGCGTCGTCATGCTCTTGTTGGGCGGTCCGCCTTTCTGGCTGACGAATGTTCCCGTCTCTTTAGGTTATCCTGCAAATCGTGCCACCTTATCTTTTTTGCTCGGCGCAAGTTTTGTATTCGCCGGTTTGTTGGAATTGATCCCGGTAAAAATAAAGTATGCGGTTGTGGTTGCATTTGTTGCGCTCGCAGCAGGACGTCAATTTTTGTGGGCCAATGAATTCCGCCGTGATTGGACATACCAGAAAAATCTATTCTGGCAGATGACCTGGCGCGCACCCGGTCTTGAAAAGAATACGATGGTTTTGATAAACGAAGACTTGAAATACTACGCAGATAATTCGTTGGGTGCCGCGTTGAATTGGGTCTACGCGCCTGATAATCACACTGATGTTGTGGATTATGTTTTGTTCTATCCCACGAACCGTGAATATTTATCTTTTAATTTGAATCAGCCAGTGGACTATGATTTTCTGGCCGGAAAATTTCACGGCAACACATCGCAGACTGTTGTCTTTTATTATTCACCGCCGCGTTGTTTGCGTTTGCTTGATCCTGAGATCGATGGCGAAAATCGTTTGATCCCTGAAGATTCTTTATTGCGCGATGCCGCGTTTTTATCATCCACTGTGCCGATATTAAGTGAATCCACTGCGCGTATGCCCGATGTATATGGCCCTGAACCCGAACACGGCTGGTGCTATTATTTCCAAAAGGCTGATCTTGCACGTCAAATGGGTGACTGGGAAACTGTTACCCATTTGGGCGATGACGCTTTTGCGCTGGGCGACTATCCTAATGACCCGATTGAGAGGTTTGTTTTCATTGAAGGATACGCTCATACAGCAGATTGGGAAAAAGCGGTAGAATTGTCTCAGAATTCTTACAAGGTATCGAAAAGTTATGTGGGTCCGCTTTTATGTAAACTATGGGACCGTATCGAAAAAGAAACTGAAAATACCTCTCTGCAAAAAAAGACTCTGGATGGAGTCCGAAGTAAATTTGAGTGTATGCCTTAGTGGTGAAAATTTTAACCTCTGGTAGAATTGTTTAGACAACTATAAAGGAAGTCTCGGCACAGATCACCTTTGTACGTTTTGTTCGTCAAACTCAAATTTGAATAAGGAGAAGAAGAATGCGTAAGAATTTTGCTCGTTTGGCCATGTTCGCTCTGGCCCTCATGCTCGTCCTTTCGGCTTGTGGTGGTACTCCCGCTGCAACTGAAGCCCCCGTTGTTGATGCCACTGAAGCCCCAGCCATGACCGAAGCACCTGTTGCCGCCACAGAAGCACCCGCTGCTGAACAGTTTGTTTTCGGTTTATTGATGGTCGGCCCCTATAATGACAATGGTTGGAGCCAGGCTCATTATAAGGCAAATCTCTACCTCGAAGAAAAACTTGGTGCCAAGATGGTTTACCTCGATAAGGTAAATCCCGCCGATCGCCCCGGCACCACCCCCGATCAGCTCGCTGAAGAATTGGTTGCCCAGGGCGCCAAACTTGTCATCTTTAACTCTGATGACATGAAAGATGCCTCGACCACCTTCGCCAAAGCCAATCCCGATGTATTTGTCATCATGGCTTCCGGTGATCAGGTTTGGCCTGAAGGCAATATCTACGAAGAAATCCCCAATCTGACCAATATCATGGGCCGCATGGAATATGGCAAGATGATGGCTGGCTGTGCCGCCGCCCTCACCACTGATACCGGAAAGATCGGTTATCTCGGACCATTGATCAATGACGAAACCCGCCGCCTCGCTTCCTCCGCTTATCTTGGCGCGAAGCATTGCTGGGAACAGGCTGGTAATGATCCTGCCGGTTTGGAATTCAAAGTAACATGGATCGGTTTCTGGTTCAACATCCCTGGTGTTACTCTTGACCCCGTTCAGGTTTCCAATGATTTCTACACCACCGGTTATGATGTTGTCATCTCTGGTATCGACAACCCCGTCAATCTTGGTGAAGCTCAGAAACTCATGAGCGAAGGTACACCTTCCTATGGTGTGGCTTATGACTATGTCGCCGCTTGTGATGCCGCTCCTGAAGTTTGTATCGGTGTGCCATATTTCAACTGGGGTCCTGAATACCTCAAGGCGATTTCCTCCGCACAGGATGGTACATGGGAATCTCAATTCATTTGGGCCAGCCCCGATTGGGCTGATATCAACAACCCCGATACTTCCGCTGTCGGTTTTGTGAATGGTCCTGCTTTGAGCGAAGATGCTGCCGCCACTGTTGATGCCTTTGCCGATGAATTGGCTGGTGGCCTCAACCTGTTCGCTGGCCCGCTTAATTTTCAGGATGGAACACCTTATCTTGCTGATGGTGAAGAAGCTACCGACCAGCAGATCTGGTACCTGCCTCAGCTGCTCGAAGGCATGCAAGGCTTGAGCGCTGCCGAATAAGTAGATCCCGTTTTTGTAGGGGCGCGGTTATCGCGCCCCTACATTTTTTGTATCATGGAGTCCCACAACGCCCATGAACGTCGAACTCAAAAACATTCATAAACACTTTGGCAAGACCCATGCCAACAAGGGGATCAATCTCGCCATTCCCGCAGGCACGATCCAGGGAATTTTGGGGGAGAACGGCGCCGGAAAAAGCACCTTGATGAAGATCCTTTCAGGATTTATTCAAGCTGATTCCGGCGGTCAAATTATTTTAGACGGTAAACCCGTCACCATTCATTCACCCGCTGATGCGATTCATGTTGGCGTGGGAATGCTTCATCAAGACCCATTGGACTTTCCGCCAATGCGCGTACTTGATAATTTTTTACTTGGACGCTCCGGCGGACTTTTCCCCAACCGCACCGCAGTCGCCCGTGACTTTAGCCTGCTCGCTGAAAAATTTGATTTTTCCCTCGACCCGGACAGTTACGTCGACTCGCTCACTGTGGGTGAGCGTCAACAACTTGAAATCATACGTCTGTTGTGGCTGGGGGCGCGCATCCTCATCCTTGATGAGCCAACCACTGGAATCAGCGCTTCACAAAAAACAAAACTATTCGCCACACTAAAAATACTGGCTGAACAAGGTATGACCGTCATCTTCGTTTCTCATAAACTTGAAGATGTGGAGCATTTGTGCAGTCAGGTTGCCATTCTGCGGGCTGGTGAATTGGTGGGCGAAATGAAACCTCCATTCAGCACCACCAAACTGGTCGAAATGATGTTCGGCAAAGCAGTGACTTTGGGCGAGCGCCTAACCGCTGAAGTGGGTGATGCCATTCTTTCACTTAAAAATATATCCCTCGAAGATGTTCGCTTAAAGATAAAAGATGTAAGCCTTGACCTGCGTGCTGGTGAAGTGATCGGCCTCGCTGGTCTGGAAGGTTCGGGGCAGGGCATGTTCATCCGCGCCTGCTCGGGGTTGGTGCGGCCAGTCGGAGGCCGGGTGCAGCTCAAAGGTCACGACCTGACCGGCAAGTCGTATCACACCTTTAAGAATGCAGGAGTCAACTTCCTGCCGGCGGCGCGTCTAGAAGAGGGATTAGTCCCCGGCTTGAGTCTCACTGATCATTTTGTGCTGGCCGAACAACCCAAAGGGATTTTTATTGACCGTGCTGCGGGCGAAAAACTTGCAGAGGATCGCATCAAATCATTTAACATTCGCGGTACACCGCTGAGTACAGTGGAATCGCTTTCGGGTGGTAATCAACAACGCGCCGAACTTGCGTTGTTACAAACTCCACTTTCAATGATCCTGCTCGAACATCCCACCCGCGGATTGGACATTGAATCTGTGATCTATATCTGGGCGAAACTGAAGGAAAGATGCAAACAGGGCGCGGCGATCATTTTTATTTCTTCAGACCTGGAGGAAGTATTGCAATATAGCGATCGTGTGCTAGTGTTCTTTAGCGGCAAAGTTTCACCTCCCATTGATGCGGCCACGACCAGTGTTGAACAACTCGGCCAGTTAATCGGCGGCAAGGGTTGGCCTGAGAAGGGAGGCAGCCATGCTTAAAGGTCGTTTGGGCGCGGTTCTTTTTCAATTGATCGCCTTCGTACTTGCGCTTGGATTTGTTTCGTTGATCCTGATCTCTGCCGGCGCATCTCCGATGGAAGCGTTTAATAATATGTTTACAGGCTCCTTCGGTTCGATGCGAAAGTTCGCCGAAGTGCTTGTGACCTTTGTGCCGCTATTGCTTGTGACAGCGGGTTTGTTAATCACCTTCTCTGCCGGCTTATGGAATATTGGTGTGGAAGGTCAGATCGTGCTCGGTGCGATCACAACGGCTGGAGTGTTACGTGTATTTGTTGATAGTACGCTGCCGCCTGCTTTGATCATTACACTGGCGATTTTGGGCGGCATGATCGGCGGTGCTTTATGGGCGTCGTTGGCTGGCCTGTTAAAAACATTTGGCGGCGTGAATGAGATCTTCGGCGGATTGGGCTTAAATTTTGTCTCCACCGCGTTGACCTTGTATCTTATCTTCGGCCCGTGGAAGCGTGATGGCGTGGCCTCCATGAGCGGCACAGAACCTTTCCCCGATCATTTTTCATTGCCGCAGGTTCCCGAACTGCGGATTAGTTTATGGGCTTTGGGCATTGCAGTGGTAGGGATCGTGTTCGTGTATTTTATTTTGCAGGGCACATACTTTGGTTTGAAACTTAAAGCCGTCGGCAAAAACTTCCGCGCGGCGTATTTGTTGGGAATTCCCACCTGGCAATATTCAATGTACTCGTTTTTGATCTGCGGGGCATTGGCGGGTGCGGCGGGAGCCATGCAGGTGACCGCTGTTTACCATCGTTTGATCCCCTCCATTTCAAGTGGATATGGATACCTTGGTTTGATGGTAGCCATGCTGATTAATTACCAGGCGATCTGGGCTGTGCCGGTCGCTTTGTTCTTCGCTGCTTTGAACATCGGAAGTATTCAACTGCCCATCGTCATGAAACTGGATTCATCACTCGCTGGCGTTTTACAGGGCGTGCTGGTGCTTTTCGTTTTATTGATGGAAGGCGCGCGGCAGAAATTCGTAAAGAAGGCATGAGAAAATTATGAATCAGGAAAACCTTCTCGTTGGTCTGGCTGGTGTACTTGCGGCTGCTGCTCCCATTATTTTTGCAGTTTTGGGTGAAACATTTTCCGAGCGTGCTGGAGTGATCAATCTCTCAATGAACGGCACGATTCTGCTTTCTGCCATGGGTGGTTTTGCCGTGGCCTATAACACCGATAACATTGTGCTTGGCTTTTTGGCCGGCATGTTGATCGGTGCGCTGGTGGCTCTGGTTGTGGCTTTTGCCAGTATTACACTGAAACAATCTCAGGTGGCGGTTGGATTTGTACTCGCACTGACTTGTCGTGACCTTTCCTATTTTCTCGGTAATCCCTACATGGGGCAGGCTGGTCCGCGTTTGCAATCGCTGCCCATCCCGTTTTTAAGTGATCTGCCAATTGTTGGCACGCTTTTGTTCAAGCAGGATTTCATCACCTACGTCAGTTTTATTGCGATTTTTCTTGCCTGGGTCTGGATCTATCGCACACGTCCCGGGTTGATGTTGCAAGGCATTGGTGAAAAACCTGCCGCTGCATTTATTCGCGGTGCGAATGTCAATTTGATGCGCTATGTCTACACCATGATCGGCGGCGCATTGATCGGGTTGGCTGGTCCCGCGTATTCACTCGCTATCCGTGCTGGTTGGATGGGAACCATCTCTGGCCTCGACGGCATCGGCTGGATCGCCCTGTCCATTACCATCTTTGGCGGTTGGAATCCATCACGTGCCGCGTTTGGCGCATATCTCTTTGCCTTTTTACAATGGCTGGGCTTGGTGTTACAAGGCGTATTTACACAAGTCCCATCACAGGTTTTGCAGGTTGCGCCCTTCCCATTGATGATCCTCACACTGTTGCTTGTCAACATCGGTAACGCCGAATGGGTCGAACGCACGCTCGCGGCCATGCCTGAGAACGCGCGCAAAATATTTGCAAAGGCCCTGCGTGCCATGCGGGCATCTCCGCCCGCGGCGCTGGGTGTGCCCTTTGATACAGATTAACACTTCAAACCTTCGGGACGCAACTGTCTCGGAGGTCTTTCTTTATATCGGGTAAAATTACGCCGTTATGAAAAACTTCACTGGCTATAAATGCTCGCTTTGTGGTGCGGAATATCTTCAAGGGCAGGTTACCTATACCTGTCCGAAGGATGGCGGCAATCTGGATATCGTTCTGGATTATGAAGCCATCAAGAAGAAGTTTCAGCCCGAAGATATCACCTCGCGGACTGAATCCTCGCTTTGGAGGTATCTGCCCCTTTTGCCTGTGGATGAACCTGCGGGTGACTCTACTCCCTTACACGCCGCAGGCTGGACGCCCGTATTTGCTCTGCCACGACTGGCAGATAAATTAGGCCTCAAGCATCTCTGGCTGAAGGATGAGTCACGAAATCCCACGGCTTCTTTTAAGGATCGTGCCAGTGCTGTCGTTGTGACTCGCGCGCGTGAACTCAAAGCCAAAGTAGTGGTGACTGCGTCCACGGGGAATGCGGGCGCGGCGTTGGCGGGCATGTCGGCGGCGGTGGGGCAGAAGGCTGTCATCTTTGCGCCCAAGTCTGCACCGCAGGCCAAGGTGGCGCAATTGCTGATCTTCGGCGCGAAAGTCATTCTGGTGGATGGTTCCTATGATGATGCCTTTGATCTGACCGTAAAAGCCGCGAATGAATTCGGTTGGTATTGCCGCAACACAGGCTACAATCCATTTACATTGGAAGGCAAGAAGACTGCTGCTTTTGAAATTTGGGAGTGGTGGGAGAAGGCTCATCGTGACTGGCATAAAAAAGACAGCCCGTTGGATAGTCACTCTCCATTATCTATTTTTGTTTCTGTCGGGGATGGTAATATTATTTCCGGTATCCATAAAGGATTCAAGGATCTATTCGCATTAGGCTGGATTCCCAACATGCCGCGCATTGTTGGCGTGCAAGCCGAAGGGTCTGCCGCGATTGCAAATGCGTTTCATGCCAACACTGAAATTATTACTCCCGTCTCTGCAACCACAATCGCAGACAGCATTTCAGTGGACCTGCCGCGTGATGGAGTCCGTGCGGTGCGGGCGGCAAAGGAAACCAACGGGACGTATATTACTGTCAGCGATGAGGAGATCATCAAGGCAATTGCCGAACTCGGCGGCATGGGGATTTTTCCCGAACCTGCCGGGGCTGCGGCGTATGCCGGTTTGGTAAAAGCAACAGGCTCGGGCGCGGTAGGAAGCGATGACCCCGTCCTCGTGCTGAATACAGGTAGCGGACTCAAAGATGTCCGCGCGGCGATGCAGGCTGTTCAGTCTGCTCCGATCATTGAACCAACTTTAGAGGCTGTGAAAAAGGTTTTATGAAAAGCAATCAATGGAGTCTTAGCTTTCGTTATGTAGTGGCCGCAGTTATTTTTGTGGCTGTGATCGCCTTGTTGATCTATGCGCGTGAAGCGACAAAGATGCTGGTGATCGCTGCCTTCGCGGCGTATTTGATCAGTCCGGCTGTGACGATGTTGATGCACAGTACAAAATTATCGCGAACGGCTGCGGTGAATATCGTTTATTTTTCTGCATTGATCGTGTTGGTGGGTGTGCCTGCAATATTGACACCGATCTTTTTCGATGAAATAAAGATTGTCGCCAGCGATCTGCTTGATCTTTCAAAACAGATCAGTGTTGCGCTTATACAGCCGGTACAGGTTGGCGGCATGGTTTTCCATTTTGAACAACTGGGCGAAAGTTTTGGACATTTTCAAGAATCGATGCTCACGCCATTACCGGAAGAGGCGCTGGCTTTACTGGAGACAACTTCAGTTAATGTTTTGTGGTTTTTGGTGATTCTGGTCAGTGTGCATTTATTTATGAGCGAATGGCCGCGTATGCGCGAGTGGATGATCGAACTTGCGCCGGAGCCTTATCATCAGGATATGCATGAGTTATACAAGCGCCTGCGCAATGTGTGGATGGCTTATCTGCGCGGACAGATCGTGTTGATGGTGGTGGTGGGGGTGGTGTTCACGGTGGCCTGGTTAATCCTTGGCATTCCAGGTGCGTTGGTGCTGGGAGTTCTGGCGGGCTTATTTACCTTGATTCCAGATGTGGGTCCCTTTTTGGCGGCCGGGCTCGCCATGGGTGTGGCTTTGTTGGAAGGCTCCAGTTGGATTCCACTTTCAAATTTTTGGGTGGCTGGTATCGTCGGCCTGACTTATCTGGTATTGATCAACTTAAAGAATTTTTTCCTGCGTCCGATCATCATGGGACGCAGCCTGCACATGAATGAAGGGTTGATCTTCATTTCGATTATGATCGCCACGATCCTTGAAGGAATCATGGGCGCATTATTGATCGTGCCGCTTCTGGCTTCGGTGGTTGTGATTATGGAATACTTGCGCCGTCGTGTGTTGGGATTATCTCCCTTTGCCGCTGAAGATGACAAACAATTTGTGACTCCGCCGGAAAAGATAAAGACAAGGCGGCAGCTAAAAATCTATAAAAAGGAAGTCCCGAAACAGGATTTATGAAAATCACTTATTCGATCATTGCTCCCATCTATAATGAGATAGATAACCTCCCTGAGTTGTATCGCCGTGTTAAAGAAGTGATGGATTCCTCCGGCGAACCGTGGGAGCTTATCCTCGTGGACGATGGCTCAACAGACGGTTCAACAGACAAAATTCGTGAGTTGGCCCAGGCAGATAAAACGGTGCGGCCTGTGATCTTTGCGCGCAATTTTGGTCATCAGGTTGCCATCACCGCCGGCTGGGATTATGCGCGTGGCGATGCGATCGTCATCATTGATGCAGATTTGCAGGATCCGCCCGAAGTGATCCTCGAACTCGCCAAAAAATGGAAGGAAGGCTACGAAGTTGTGTATGCTGTCCGTGGTGAGCGTGAAGTCGAATCATGGTTTAAGAAATTTACCGCCGCCATGTTCTATCGTTTGATCTACAGCATCACCGATGTGAAAATCCCCGTGGACACGGGAGACTTCCGTTTGATGGATCGCAAGGTCGTGGATGTGCTCAAGCAGATGAAGGAACGCCATCGCTTCCCGCGCGGCATGTCAGCCTGGGTTGGGTTTAGGCAGATCGGTGTCACCTACAAACGCGCAGCGCGTGTGGCAGGTGTGACCAAATACCCTTTCCGCAAGATGCTGAAACTTGCATTGAATGCCATCACAGGCTTTTCATATTTCCCCTTGCAGGTGGCGACATATTTTGGTTTCTTTTCTGCCGGTGTTTCGATCCTTGCCATTCCTCTGGTTGCCATTCTGCGTTTGGCTGGCTCACACTTCTTTGAAGGTCAAACCACCACGCTGGTTTCAGTGCTTTTCCTGGGCGGTGTGCAGTTGATCTCGCTTGGTATTCTCGGTGAATATATTGGCCGCTTATATGATGAAGCCAAAGGCAGACCGTTATATATTGTCCGCGATGCGCCTGAAGATCAGTAATCTGTGAATAGTCATCAGTAACCAGTCGGCGGTCACCGAAGGGAGCCGCCGACTTTTTTCTTTGCCCTTTCCTCTTTCATAATCCCATGTCATTAACTTTTCTCAAAGACCGTTCGTTTATCCGTGAATTGCTTGTGATCGCAATTCCCATTTCCTTTCAACAACTCATCAATGCCTCGCTTAACATGATCGATGTGATCATGGTCGGGCAACTGGGTGAGACTTCCATTGCCGCAATGGGTTTATCCAACCAGGTTTTCTTTGTGTTAATTTTGATCCTCTTTGGCGCGACCAGCGGCATGGCGATCTTCACCGCGCAATTTTGGGGCAAGCATGAGATCGAACCGATCCGTAAAGTGTTGGGGATGAGTCTGCTTCTCTCCACTGCTGTTGCGTTCATCTTTACACTCGCCGCCACTCTCATGCCCGAAAGAGTGCTTGGCTTTTACACAAAAGATGCCGAAGTCATCAGCCTTGGCAGTAGTTATCTTCGCATCGTTGGCTTCTCCTATATTCCCGTTGCCATTGCCACTTCATACATTGCAGTTTTGCGCAGCATTCAACTCATTCGACTTACTGTCGTTGCCACCATTACAGCATTAATTTTCAAAACGATTCTGGGATATGGATTGATCTTCGGCATCGCCGGACTTCCCGCGCTCGGTGTGCGTGGGGCAGCCATCGGCACCGCATCAGGCTGGACTTTGGAACTGGTTCTGCTCCTGATCTTAATCTACACCCAGAAGACTCCCCTCGCCGCCAACCCGTTGACATTCTTCTCCTTCGACATGCCTTTCTTTTTGCGCGTATTTACCACTGCGATGCCCGCTGTTGCCAACGAATTATTCTGGTCATTAGGCATCACAACTTATAACGCCATCTACGCCCATCTCGGCACAGACTCAATTGCTGCGATCAACGTCAACGCGACGATCGAGGAGCTTGGCTTTGTTGTCTTTATCGGGCTGGGTAATGCCTGCGCGGTAATGGTGGGGAACCGCATCGGCGCGGGACGTAAAGATGAAGCCTATGAAATTGTCCGGCGGGTAATTATTTTAGGTGTGGCTTTTGCTCTGGCTGTTGGTTTGATCATTATTCTTTTGCGTGAAGTTGTGGTCGGTTTATATGACCTTTCACCAAGCGGCGAGAATAATGTCCGCTGGCTGCTGCTGGTGATGGCGTCCACTTTATGGATCCGCATGTTCAACTTCTCAACCTTTATCGGCGCGCTGCGTGCCGGCGGTGACACCCGCTTTGCGTTGCTGATGGAAATTTGTTCGATCTGGTTGATCGGCGTTCCCGCCGCATACATCGGCGCTTTTGTGTTGCATCTCCCCGTGTATTTGGTATATCTGATGGTCATGCTTGAAGAACTTGCCAAAGCCTTTGTCAGCAGTTGGAGATTCAGGTCACGCAAATGGATTCACGATCTGGTAAATAATTAATTTAAGTTGCCACCCTATTCAATTTCATCGCGGAGGGCACAGAGAAAAAGCCATAAACTCCGCGAACCCTGCGCCTCAGTGGTTCAAAACAGTCTTATAAAGGCTCTTGCCCTAAAAGTAGCAACTCGGGTTAATTAACTCACCCTGCGCAGTATAACTCCGAAGGAGTGAAATGATTCTAGAATCAACGCAAAAAATCGTCCAACAGAGGGGCCCGGGGGGGGGTGCCACCCTTCAGGATTGTTTACTGCGTAATGGCAGTTAATTAATATAAAAAGGAGCCGCAAAACTGCGGCTCCTTTTTATATTATGCCTGAATTTTGATGGCGGTATATTTTGCTCCGCCGCGCATTCTGCCGATGAAGCCGAAGATGTAGAACATGACGCCGTATTTTTTCTTCATCAATGTTTCCACGTGTTTGATGGATTCGGGGAGATTCGTCTGTTTTGGCGTGTGCGTCCTGCCACTCGCCGGTGGGTTCACCAGAGGCTGTCGAAGGCGCAACGCGGACCGTGCCATTGTTGCGAATCCGCTTGGCTTTGCCCGACCCGGCCTGGGTCCAGACTTGAAGCGCTTCTCCATCCTGCACAAACCAGACCGGAGTTTTAATCCCTGCCCGTTTTTGCGGAAGGTTTCGACGTTTAAATATTGTTGTTTTTCAAATTGATCGAGTTTCATGGGAGTCCTTTGTAGTGATTTGATTTCCAATCATTGAAGCGCTGCCGCCCAATGTTGGATAGTAGCAGGGTGATGCCGAAGGCAATCAGAATGTTAGTGATAAAAAAGAAAACCACTTCTTCAAGCGGAAGAATGCCGAAGAAGAGAATACCCGTGGTTTGTGCCGGCGAGATGGCCCAGGTTGTATCTTTGAGCGCAATAATATCAGCCAATGAAAGATAAGTGCCCGGAATGAAGATCGCGAGAAAGACAAGTTTGCGGTAATACCAGAGAATATCTGCGCCATATAGTAATTGCGGGAAGATGGCTGGCAATGCCCAAAAAAGCGTGATGGATAAATAGGTGATGGGTTGGTTATCGCTGAAGAACAAGGCTGTGAAAATTACCCATACAATAAATAAGATCACAGCAGCAACAATCCGCGCGGACTTTGATGGCTGGAAATTTTCTTTCGGCTCAGAAATTCTTCGAGCAAGAAACCACCACCACAAACCTGAGAGAATAGTTTCCACAATAAAGAAAGTATATTCTTCAATGGGCACATAGCCAAAGACGATGCCTGTCACGAGCGCGGGGTTGTAATACCACACGCCGGTTGCCACGAGATAATTATCCCAGGGCGTGGTGTAGACTACAGCCAAAATCACATGGACAACAATCGCAATCCACACAGCCCGTCCATTTTGGAAGCCGGGAGTGGGTTTGTTGTTTTTATTGTCCCACCATGTGATGATAAGAAATAGGATGATGGGAAGGATGAGAAAGCGTAAGAGGAATCCGAAATAGGTCATAGGTGGTGGGTGGTTGATGGTTAGTGGTTGATGGTTGATGGTTAGTGGTTGATGGTTGGTAGATTGGTAAATTGATGACTGCTTACTGTCAACTACCAATTGTCAACTGATACCTGCTCTTCTCATCACCTTCATCATCACTCCGGGTCTTGGCTCCAGTGTTGCGCCCATGTGAGCGTGGACTTTGTGACCGGTGAATTCAAAAGTGTGGGTTTGCAGTAAACGTGTCATGACGACCCGCGCTTCAGCCTGACCGAATGCCGCGCCAATGCAGGCCCGTGGACCGCCACCAAATGGGATGTAACTCATGGGCGGAGTCTTACGTCCGTGGGCGAAGCGTTCGGGGCAGAAATCTTCGGCGTTTTCCCAGATGGACGGGTCGCGGTGGGTGAGGTAGATCGAGTAGAACAGGCGCTCATTCTTTGGGACTTTGTTGCCGTCAAAATCCATTTCTTCGGCAATGCGCCGGTTGCCAATATGAATCGGCGGATACAGCCGTAAACTTTCCTTGATGACATGATCGAGCAAAGCGGATTTTTCCTGTGTATCCACTTCATGTAAAAGTTGAGTCTGCGTTTCAGGGTGTTGACCCAGCAAGGCAAATACCCAGGCCAGCAATGCTGTGGATGTATCATGCCCGGCGATCATCATCGTCAACATCTGGTCGCGGATGACTTTGTCCGTTAAGCCGGCGTCAATTAAATGTTGGAGTAGGTCGCTTGTTCCACTTTCTACTTTCCACTCATCTTTCTTCTTTCTTCTTTCCTCAATAATCTCAAACAAATAATCATCCAACACTTTCAACGGTTTGCGAAATCCAAAGCGTGGCATGTTGCGCCAGATGATCCAGCCGCCGGGGGAGATGTATTCGATGGCTTTGAGAATCGGATTCCAGATGCGCGGCAGATCGTCCCAGACATCTTTGCTGAATAGAGTCTGCATGATGATGAGCAGTGCAATTTTGCGGCTCTCGACCAGCATATCCACTGTCTCACCATTTTGCCATTGGGAGGTGACTCTGTCAGCTTGGGAAATCATCATTTGGGTATAACCAGCCAACCGCGCAGGATGAAGCGGGGGTTCCATCAATTTGCGATAGCGGTCATGTTCTTCACCGTCCACGATCAATACGCCGCGATCCAGATAATCGGTGACGGGATCTGTGTTGCGCCATGTGACCTTCTCGCGCTCGGTGACCAAAACCTTGCGCACAAATTCGGGGCCAAAGACAACATACGGGCGAAAGCCGGGAATTGGAATTTGAAAGAAACGGCCAACATGCTGCGCCATCACTTTCAACGGGCCAAGCGGAGATTTTTCTTTGATCAATGCGCGCATTGCAGCGCGGCCGGTTTCGGGTGAGAGAGGTTGAGTCATTGGAGTGTGGAAAGAAAATCGGTCACGGCTTGCATAAATTCAAGCGGACTTTCTTCATGCGGCAGATGTCCGCTTTGGGCGATGACGTTCAATGTGGCGTTGGGAAGTTCTTGCGCGAGGCGCAGCGATTGCTCGGTGGGGACAATGCGGTCATCGTCGCCGGTGATGACCAATGCCGGCATTGTGATTTCGCTCACCCGTTTGGCCAATCCGCTTTCCTGGCTGGCGACTGTGAGCTGCCAAAGTGCCTTGTCCCAATTTTCAACTTGAAGCGGTTTTTGATAGCCCGCAAAAATTTCGGGCGTGATCTTTGATGGATCGTGAAAAGCAGTTTTTAGAAACTCAGTTCCCTGCGCCTGAAGTTGACGGCAATCAACGGACCGACGGATCCATTTGCGGTGTTTTCAAAATGGACCTGCTCCAGGCTGGCGCGCCGCCGCCCGCGTAAACAGCGGCGTCGACAACGATCAGGGCTTGCACGCGTTCGGGGTGCTGCAATGCGACCTGCATGGAAACCGTGCCGCCGGCCGAGTTACCAACCAGAATCGCTTTTTCAATCTTCAGTTCATCCATCAATGCGATGACGATATCCACCTGCGCCTGCGGCCCATATGGACTTTCACCCTGCCATTCAAGTGGACGTTCGGTCAACCCGAATGCGGGGCGGTCGTAGCGATGACGGTTCCAACTTTTGATAACGGCTCTGTCACTCCGCCATGAGAACAGGCTCGCGCCAAATCCATGCAGCAAAATAAAAACAGGTTCACCTTGCCCCATGTTTTGTAATGGACGTTGACTCCATTGAGTTCGATGAATTTGCTGTCTGCGTCTGTCAGCTCTTCAATTGTTTTTGTGTTTTCAAGCGGCGGCACCGGAATCGAAAATGGTCCGATCGTAATGATAAGAATGAGAAGAATTAAAATAATTCCTATAATGCGCAGATTTTTTCTTCATGTTTATTTCTCCCGATTAATCCGGGCCCGCAAACTCGCCGACAAGCCCGCTTGGCGGTGTGGGTTTACAAAGCTACTTTGCAAGTAGGTAATAACAGCCCGCGTTGGTGGGATGATCTTCCACGAGCGTGTTTGGTTTGATGTTGCGTAAAATGGTTTCTTTGCAAAAAGTGCCCATGCGAATACATGAATCAACTCATGCTCCAGAATGCCGAGCAAGAGTGCCAATGCATACAGGGTCATATTCGCGCTGGCCGGAATTGCGGGGTATCCATGCAGCAAAAAGAAGGGCACGATCTGAATGACCGCGATCGGTACTGCGATCAGCAAAGATTTGCTTGTCGCTGCGCTCATTGGAATGGATACATCTTTTTTATTTCCGTTCATTTTGCTTTCTCTTTCGACAGGTTGTAAGCGTTCATCGTTCTTTCTTTGACAAGGCCGCGATCTACAATCGGTTTTTCAGGATAGCCATTTACTTTAATATCTTTTTCCCACGGCGCGTGAATTTCTTTTGCATTCAGCCCGCGCAATTCAGGAACCCACTTGCGGATGTAATTTCCATCGGGGTCAAATTTTGCACTTTGTAAAATGGGGTTGAAGATTCTAAAATACGGCGCGGCGTCGGTGCCTGTGCCGGCTGTCCATTGCCAGCCGCCGTTGTTGGCCGCCAGATCGCCATCGAGCAGATTTTCCATAAACCACGCTTCGCCCCAGCGCCAGTCGATCAGCAGATCTTTCACCAAAAAAGACGCAACGATCATGCGCGCGCGGTTGTGCATCCAGCCGATTTCTTTTAGTTGGCGCATGGCCGCGTCCACGATGGGCATTCCAGTTAATCCATTTTTCCACGCGCTAAATTCTGCTTCATTGTTGCGCCATTGAATATTTGCAAGTGAAGCATTGAATGCGTTTTGCCTGACACGCGGAAATTGATATAGGATTTGGATATAGAACTCGCGCCAGATGAGTTCGTTCAGCCAGATCTCTGCTCCGTGTTTTTCTTCCGCGCTTCGCCCCTGACCTTGAGCCTGCTGCGCCGTTCTGACAGCTTGTCTCAGCCCGAGCATTCCGAAGCGCAGATAAGGTGAAAGCGAAGATGTACCGTCCAAGTCCATGCGGTTGCGGGCTTCGGCGTATCTGTGGATGGGGAGTTGGTAGATTGGGAGTTGGTAAATTGGTTGAGGCGACGTAATGCTTCTTTTTCGCCCGCCGGAAAAAGTGGATTGCTCACAAATTCCGGCAAGGGTTCTGAAAAATATTTGCGGGCGTGTTGATGGTTTTTGGCGCAGGGATTAATTTTATTTCCTGCAACAACGACTTCCATACTTTTGAGTATGGTGTGTAGATCGTATAAGGTTTGCCATCCGCTTTTTTGACGAATTCAGGATGATGAACGGTTTGACCAAGGATCAGTTGCAGTGGAAGTTGACTTGCCACAAGTGAGTCGCGTTTGCGGGCGTAGGGTGTGTAATCTTCTTCGGCGAAGATGGCGGTTGCATTGGTTTCTTGAATCAACTGGCGCAACACGTCCACGGGTTTGCCTGTGCGGATGATGAGATACGATCCGCGGGTTTGCAGATTCTTGTGCAGAGAGAAAAGCCCTTCGTAGAGAAAACTTCGTCGGCGCGGAGATTGGGAGGAAAATGCCGGGTCGATGATAAAGACCGGGAGCACGTCACCAGGCTCGAGCGCGGAATGAAGCGTTGGGTTATCAGTCAGCCTTAAGTCGCGGCGAATCCACCAGATCGAAGTCATGCAAATTCCATGTTGTTAATTTCAATGGTAATTTTGTTGTTGCGGTCTATGGTCAACTTGCCGGTGTTGTTTACGTTGTCGTTGAAATTCAGAAATCCATAAGCGCGGATGCGGGTGCGGCCAATCAGCGAGAGCGCGAGTTCGCTGGTGAGAACGCCCGTCAGATCGGCGGAATAATTTCCTGATTTGAAATTAAAATTTTGAGGGGGCGGGCATGCCCAATCCGCGCAGGCCAACGGTGGTGCCGGTGATCTCTTCACTGCCGGAGAAGATGTCACCATTGGGCATGGCGGCGGTGTAGGTGATGAAATAATGCGGCGATGTGGAAACCAATTTTGCGGTGACCACTGCGCCTGTCATCGGGTCTGCTTCGGTGATCTCTGCGCCTTGTGAGTTGAATTGTGGCTGATAGTAGGCGGGACCAAATGAAGTTGAAGATGTGACCGCATACTTTGCGATCTGCGCGAGGGCCTGGTCGCTTTTGTTTTCAGCAAGCAATGCAGGGACAGACATCAGCCATTGTGTTTTGTGCATACGGCGTACCACGTAGCCAAGCAGGGTGATTCCGGCTGGGGGTAATTCGTAACGGGTGATGTTATCGGGCATGATTCAACTCCTTGAAAATTGCGATAACCACAAAGACACAAAGTCTCGAAGTCACTAAGAAAAAAACTTTGTGTATTCGTGCCTTTGCGACTTTGTGTCTAATATTTTTTGAATAATTTAATCCGATACAGGAACTGGTGCAGGTTTATTCTGTTTGAATGTGGCAACGATGGGATTGTTGTAGATGGTGATGAATACATAAACACTGACGCCCACCATGACCACTGCGCCGAATATTCCGGGCGCCCATGTGCCCACTTGTTGTAACAACACGCCGCCAAGAAGCGGGGCAATGATACGTGTGGAACTTTCAACTGCGGCGGAGAGCCCGAGAATACCGCCGATCTCCTGTGGCGCTACGGCTTTGGTCAGTGTGCTGGAAAGCAGCGTGTTGAGTAATCCGCCGGAGAGGGCGGTGGGGGTCATGATGATATAAAGCCACAACACAGAGGGAGCCAGCGCCCAGCCGAGCAGGGAGATTCCCATTAAGACCACTGAGACAGTGATCAGTAAATCTTCACGGAAGCGGTTGGTAAGACGGCCAACAAGAAAGCCTTGTACAATGACTGAGAGCACGCCAACGTAGGTCAATACAAAACCGGTGTCGCGTGCGGTGAGATTGAATTTTGCCAGCGCATACAACGAGAAGATGGTTTGGAAGATCGCGAAGGCCAACCCAAAGAAGAAACGAGTGATGAGAATCGAACCGGTGAACGGACGCTTGAAGGCAACAATCAAGGCATTCAAAGTCACGGCGGGGCGTTTCTCGGTCATCTGGCTGCGCTTTTCTTCGGTGAGTGATTCAGGAAGCCAGGCGTAGATCAGGATGAGATTGATGAAGGAAATAGCAGCAGCCGCAAAAGCAGGCACCGCGTAGCCCCACTGGCTGAGTAATCCGCCGGTGACGGGGCCAATGATGAAGCCGAGGCCGAAAGCCGCGCCGATCATACCGAGTCCCTTTGAGCGGGATTTTTCATCAGTCACATCGGAGATGTAGGCTTGGGCAACGCTTAAGTTGCCGCCTGTTAAACCATCTAAAATGCGGCTGGCGAATAACATCCACAGGGAATTGGCGAAGCCGAGCAGCAAAAAGCCGAGGAAGGTGCCAAAGACGCTGAGCAGCAAAACGGGGCGGCGTCCGAAGCGGTCTGAGAGTCGGCCAAGAATTGGAGCGCCAATCAATTGCATGACTGCGTAGGATGCGATCAAAATTCCGGTGGTGGTTTGGTTGGCGCTGAAAGTTTCTGCGTAATATGGAAGTAATGGCAGAATTAAGCTGAAGCCGAGTAGATCAATAAATACTACTAAAATAATGGAGAAGAGTCTTTTGTTATTCATGTTTTACTTTGAGTCCTTCGTGTTTAAATATTTGGATTGATAGGCTTCCTGATAATGCAACTCGAACTCAGGGGTTTTTCCAGTCTTTGTGATGTTCTCCCAGCCCACGCGGATCAGGCCGAGCAGGGGAGTCCACGGTTTGAATAATTTGATTTCGGAAAATTCTTTGCGGTTACTTGCAACTGCTTTTACCAGTTTGTCTGAGGCATATTTGGCGGGCTGCCCAAGAAAGCGCAAAACAAAGCCGAAGTTTTTCAGCATTTCTTTGCCGCGCTCGCCAACCACAATGGGACTGGTCAACATATCTGTCGTCATCATGCCCGGGCTGAATCCTAAAATTTGTATGCCGCTGTCTTTGAGCTCTGTGGCAAGGCTGCGCGTGAATGAAGTGACCCACGCCTTGGTTGCTCCATAAAGTCCGGTGGGAGATGCGGGGCGCAGGAAACTTCCATTACCGTAAATGTTGACCAGCAAACCCTGCTTGCGTGGCAACATGTAATGCATAATCGCTTGTGTACATTGCAGCAGACCAAAATCATTTGACATGAACATATCCAATGCGTCCTGCGGATTCATGTCCAGCATCATGCCTCCTGCGTTTGAGTAGCCCGCATTGTTAACCCAAACATCAATGTGACCAAATTCCTTAACGACATCTTCAACCAGTTTGTAGACTTGTTGCTCTTCGCGGACGTCCATCACGAATCCGCTCACGCGACCTTTGGGCTGGAGACTGGCCAATGCGGCATCCACCGCCTGTTGGCTTCTTCCGGTAACGGCGACAGTTGCACCTGCTTCGAGAAACGACTCTGCGATGGCGTAGCCAAATCCACGGGTGGAGCCGGTCACTACAACGATCTTGTCTTTAATTTTTGGCATATTCTTCTTCATTCATTATTTTTAGAAGACCGAGAATTTCTTCATTGGATGGAATATCGGTCATATCATGTCCATAGTGGACAAAACGCGCGATTCCTTTTTTATCAATTGTGATCTGTGCTGGCATACGGCCAAATTTGAAGAGATTAACTTCCTGTCCATAAAGTTTCAGTACCGTATGTTTCGGATCTGGCAGACCAACGAATGGAAGATCGTGCTTTTGCCAGTACTCTAAAAAGGCGGCTGAGTTTTCGGGTCCGATTACCAGAATTTCGGTGTCTTGTGCTGTAAATTTGTCGTAATCGTGGCGCAACTGCGCCATGTGCTTTTGGCAGTACGGTCAGACAAATCCGCGATTGAAAACAAGAAGAATATTCTTTTTGCCTTGAAAACTTGCGAGAGTGACTTCCTGTCCATTGAAATCGGTTAATGTAAAATTTGAGGCGGGTTTGTTGAGCTCGGCGCGGCTCATAATGAAATGACCAAAATGATGCCGAAAACAATTTCAACAACCAGACTAATCACATTTGATTGGACAACAGATTTATCCACGAACATTGAAACAGCGCGGACGAGTCCGATGCCCAGATAGGTGACGCCCAACATCATATAAGCGACTGGAGAGTTAACTACCAATGGAAATACACCCAACACGATGAAGAGTCCGCCCAATATGGAGCGGATCTCGGTGATGCCGCGTCCGCCTTCGGGACGCAGGCCCGTAAAGCCCGTAATTGATTCTGGCTTGAAGAGGGAAATCAATCCCGTCAGAACAGTGGCAATTGCTGCGATGATTTGTAGAATTTGAATGATCATTTTTTTCCTTGTAATATTTTCAAAACCCGCGCCGTTGACTTTTCCACGGGGCAGGGGTGTCTTCGCGATATTCATCCACGCTGGGACCGCGCAGTTGGGCAAGCCGCCATGTTCCGTATAAGTAGCTGAGTATCAGCAATAAGATTGTTGCAGGCCAACCAGTGATGAAATTGGTGATTGCCAGTGAGTTGACGTTTTGATTCTCGAACAATGAAAATTGCAGGAACAAGCGGGCCGCAAAGAAGATCGTCCATGCGAAGGTCACTTCACTATAGGCAGGCCGTACCAGCGGATGCCAGTACCAGTCCAAAGGCCAGCGGCGGGCGAGGTAACTTGTCCTTGGGACGGCGGATCATTAAGCTGACGACTGCCAGAAGCAGAGTCATACTTCCGCTGACAAGACTGGGGAGAAAGAAACCTTCTGATTTTCCAAGAAACCATGCGATTCCGATTGCGACGGCTACACTTCCCACCTGCCAGTGCATATAGCAAAGATTGTTTGCGGATAATTCGCGCAATTGCGATGACAATTGAAACAGTCAACGCGCTCCACATCGCGGCTTGAAAACTGATCAGACCATTGATTACCAGAAAAATGATCGGTGGAAGAATTGCATCTAGAAAAGAATTGCGCCCTGCAAAGACAGTGCGGAGTTCTTCAAGTAGTTCAAGCCATTTATTAGGCTGGGCTTGCGTTTCTGCATTTATTTTTTCAGGCATGTTTCCCGAGCCAGAATTTACGCCAATCGTCTCCGCTGTTTTGCAGGGCGAGGAAAGCATATAAACTGCCGGCAAAGAAGCCCAGAGTCATCATGGCAATTGTCCAGAGGATGGCAATTGGCAGGGATTTTTCACGGTAGATGATCCATGCGGAAAAGAGGGTGAAGCCCGTGTATAGGTCAACGAGCGAGACGATGCCCCACGGCATGGCAAATAATTTGCTGCCTTCGCCGAAAAAGTCACCGACGGTGAAGCCGTAGATGAGAACTGTGGTCATGGCGAGCATACCGAGAGTGGAAATGGTTTTTGCGAGTTTCATGGGTTTACCTCTTTTTGCGCGGAAGTATGCGCGGCATAAATGATGGGGTGTTTGCGATGTATTCAGCGTAGCCGGGTTTTGTGTCTTTCAATGATTTTTCAAGCATGGCGACACCAGAGACATTTCTTAATAGATAGGTCATGATGAGCGGACTGAAGATCGTCCACCATGCACCGCTGATGAGGGCCAGCAGATAGAAGCCCCACCATTGAACCGCGTCGCCCCAATAGTTCGGGTGACGTGTAACGCTCCAGAAGCCGGTGGTGAGTAATTTGCCTTTGTTGGCCCGGTCCGCTTTGAAACGTGCCAGTTGGTAATCGCCGCCAGCTTCAAAGGCGAAGCCTGTCAGCCAGATAATTGCTGCGATGAGGTCGTAGCAGGCCAGAGCGGAGTTTGATGCGCTGCCCGTTTGCGTCGCCAAAAGCGGAGTGGAAATAATCCACAATAAAATACCTTGCAGCAGGAAGACCTTGAAAAAACTGCGCCACCACCAATCTTTGCCCGCTTCTTCTCTCCATTTGGCGTACCGGAAGTCTTCGGGCTTGCCGTGATTGCGTTGGAAAATATAAAGCGATAGGCGCAAACCCCAAATGGTAGTAATGATGCCAAGCAGAATGGTGCGCGCACTCATTTCGCCGGGGATCAGTAGCGTGCCGACCCAGAAAGTGATGACGAAACCCGTGCCCCAAAAATATCGACGATGCTGGAGTTTTTGAGGGCGAGGCTAAGCAGCCAAAGCGCGGTCATTAAGCCAAGAATGACGAGGCCTGAGTTGAGCCAGAGATTCAGGAATGACATAAATTATTCCTTTGAGATGCAGAAACCCGAGCGCGCCAATTCCAAGATGCGCGCCGAGGGCCGGGTGATCTGAACGATGGGGACTTCACCCTGCGGAAAGAAGGAGCGTACCTGTTCGTAAAGCGCTTCGGCTTCTTCCTGAACTCCGGCGTGAAGGATGGCAAGTTTTTCATAGGGGGCGTATTCGGTCAACCAGCCAAGCAAACGCGCCGTTGCTTTTTTTTGCGTGCGGGTGCGGTGTGCGGTGGCTTTGCCCATGTTCATGTGCAGCAGGGGTTTGATCTGTAGGATTTCTCCAAACCTTGCGATGGCAAAATTCATTCGTCCGCTGCGGCGCAGGTATTCGAGAGTTTTCAAAGATGCGAAAACGTAGGTGCGTTTCATTGTTTCCTGAAGCGCGGAAATGATCTCATCTAATTTGCTGCCAGCCTGTGCAAGTTGAGCGGCTTTTTCAACGAGGAAACCGGTGCCAAGGCTGAGTTGACTCGAATCCAGTACGGTGACGGGGATGCGGGTATATTGTTCGGCGGCAATGCGCGCCGAGTTGACTGTGGCGCTTAATGTTTCAGAGATGTGAATGGACAAAATAGCTTGCGCGCCTTCTTCAGCGAGACGTTCATAGGCTTGAGTAAAGACATCCACGCCGGGGGTGGCGGTCTTTGGGGAAGTTTCGTATGTGGGCAGTTGATCGTAGAACTCGGTTCGTGAGAGGTCTATGCCGTCGAGAAAGGTTTTTTCGCCCACGTTGATATGCAATGGGACGACTGTAATTTTATGTCTGGCCACGATTTCAACCGGCAGGTCACAGGTGCTGTCAGTAACAATACGAATATTCATTGTGATATTCCTTTTCAATTCTTTCTTTTGATTCGATGCACTGCGCAACTTTTAAAAATAGGGGCAGGCAGCGGATTATTTTTAAATAGGCAAAATTTCTACTTGTAATCTTTATGCTAATCGGCTGGCTTGTGCTCTTAACCAGGCTTTGATCGGCTCACCCTGACCATTAATGTGTTGATCCACTGCTTGTGAATAGGTTTCCATGAAGTAGGTCAATTCCTGGGGAGGTCTTTCATAGGATTGGAGCAATACCTTGAGCCATTCCATTTCATCGGTGACATGTTCCATATCTCCGAGCTGCAGGGCGGCGGTGATGTTGTCACCTAGAAATTGAATGCCCGTGTTTAAATTTTCAGCATTGATCCCGAACGGTTCAGCCAGTTGTTTAATGGTGCTTTCAATATGGGTGCGCTTGGATACAAACGCTTGATGCGCAGCAAGATGCTGCGGGGAAGCGGCGTGGTAAGCGTTGACGTTGTTCTTTGTCTTTAGTAATTTTTCTACTTTTTCAAGAGAAGCCTCCAGTGTGCCGCCTAGGTAATCGCCTGGTATTTGATGGATCAGATTGGGAAGAATGTTAAAGATGCGTCCGCCGAATCCAACAGGTGTATTTTGATTGACCAGATTCAGCGCAGTCGCTTGTAACGCGGCGGCGCTGATCAGAGTCTGAGCTACGAGGATGGTCAGGTTGGCATGTACGGCTGACACGGTTTCTTTAAATTGTTCAGCGGGTACATTGGCACCGAGATAGATCACGTTCAATCCGCGGCGGCGCAGGAGCAGCGAGAGAAGTAAAGGCGTAAAGGTGTGCCATTCATTGGGCGGGCAGCCGATCAGTACTGTTTGGTTGCGCGTTGGTGCAGGGGATGCGCTGAGTAATGCATCGAGGCGGCGCATGGCAAGACCCGATGCAAAGTGTTCCTGTTGTACCGAAGCGTTGTTCTCATACCAAAGTGCGCCGATCTCAGCCATGCCTTTTTGTAGAACGTCCATGCACACGGCTTCAACCGGGAAAATTGAAAAGGCCTGATTCAAGACTTGCTCGGCGTTTGTTTCGCTAAAATTTAAGCAAGCTGCGATCCATTGCGCGCGCAGGGCTGTCAGATTGGTATCAGGTGAGATGTACATGGCAGGAATCATTTGAACGGCCGATAAAGATGAAGGGGTAAAACCAGCCAGCGGGTCCACGCCTGATGCGTGGTGTTCATTCCACAAGTCCACTGCGCGTGAGATCGAAAGCCCTTCGGCTTGACGCGCCATCAGCCATTTGATCGTCTCAATATCGTATTGCGAATAGAGACGGTGTCCGCCTGCCGTGCGTTGGGGCATGGGTAAACCGTAGCGTCGTTCCCAGGCGCGCAGAGTGTCTGCCGCAATATTGGTTTCTTGCAGAACGACTTTCAGGTTGAAGGCGGGGTTTTTGCTAAGGGACATTATTGGTTTCTCCGAAACGGGAAATTAGGCTTTGGCAACCTCAGTTGCTCTTGCCATGTTTTGTACAGATATTGTACCCATTTCTTTGAGAATTCGTTCAGTTGTTAAGCGAGCAGAGAGGAGGACAATAGGAAGGCCAGTGCCAGGGTGAGTGGAGGCGCCTGCGAAGTACAGGTTCTTATATTTCTTATGACGATTATGCGGACGCAGATAGCCGACCTGCCAGAAGTTGTGACTCAGCCCAAAGGCCGAGCCGTTGACCAGATTGAACCGTTCCTTCCACACCTTGGGCTGGTATGAAATCTCAAACTTGATATGCGCTTCGAGATCGGTGGCTCCGAGTTCGTTGGCGAGGCGGGTCAGTACAGTTTGGCGGGCACGTTTCACCATTGCGTTCCAATCCTGTTCACTGCGCGCATCGAGATGACCAACGGGGACCAACACGTAAAGCGTATCTTGTCCCACAGGGCCGGCTGTCGGGTCGGTGCGTTTGGGAGCGTGGACATAGAACGAAGGTACTTCAGGCAGGGTGTGGTTATTAAAGATTTGATCGAACGAAGCCTTGTAATCACCGCCAAGAAAAACATTGTGATGCGCGATCTGTGGATATTCCTTATCCACGCCCCAATAAAACATAATGGTGGAACAGGTATAAAGTTTGTCCTCGATCAGTTTTTTTGCTTCAGCGCGATCGGGTAATAGTTGATCGTAAATATAAGGCAGGTCTGCATTGCCTACGAAAATATCAGAATGAAACTGGCGGCCATCTTCAAGTTCAGCACCGACAACTTTTGTGTCATTTACATGCAGCCGTTTGACCGCGGCGTTGTAAATAAATTTCACACCGAGTTTCTCAGCCACATTTGTCAGCGCCTGAATGCCGGCGTACATTCCGCCCATCGGATACCAAACGCCTTCAGCCAGTTCTGTGTATTGCAGCAGGGAGTAGGTGGCAGGCGCATCATAGGGGCTTAATCCGAGGTACATATTTTGAAATGTGAAAGCGGCTTTGAGTCTTTCATCTTTAAAGAAGCGGCCGGTATTTTTGTAATGCTTGCCAAGCGCTTTAAGTTGGAAGATCAACGGCAGATTGGAAAGGCTGAAATATTCAAAAATATTAAAGAAGTTGCGCCCCACAAATTTCTCAAGCGAGATCTTGTAGTGTTTGCTGCCTTCGGCAATGTAATTCAGGAAACCCGTAAAAGCGGTCTTTTCCACTTTCTCAAGTTGAGTTTGCATCTTGCCGATATCAGAAGTCAGTTCCAGTTCCAGCCCGTCATCAAAGCGCACTTTATAGGTTGGGTCAATGCGGCGCAGATCAAGATGATCGCTCATCTTCTCACCGATCGAGGCAAAGGTTTCCTCCCAAACTTCGGGCATCAGAAACAGGGTTGGGCCAATGTCAAAGCGGTGACCGTCTTTAATGATTTGATTACAACGTCCGCCCGGGGTGTCGTTCTTCTCCAGCACGGTCACATCGTATCCATTTTTAGCGAGGCGGGCAGCAGTGGCAATTCCACCGATCCCGGCACCGATTACAGTAGCAGTTTGTTTCATAATTTCTCCTTGGAAATTTACACAAAGGATATTCGTAATTGATTTTCAATCTTTATTCTATTGTACACCTTGTCTATAATTTGTAATTTGTCAAGGTATTCTTTGCAAAACCTTGACAAATCGGATGAATCCGGTAGAATATTGCTTATCAGAGCATAATAATCATGGAGAGAAAAATGCAAGCACAGGCAAACTGGGAAAGTCAATTACTCGCCCTTGCAGGGCATGTTCCACATCCATCCACCCATCCTTTTTTCTCTTATTGGGCCGGAGATGCCACCTTGCGTAGTGCCTACAAACAGGCTGATGTCATTACGGCTGCGCATAGCAAATCATTCCACTTTGCTTCCGGCTTACTCCCTGAGGAAAAACGCTCCGCCGCCCGAGCGCTTTATGCTTTCTGCCGCACAGTGGATGATATTGTGGATGAAGTTGAATTAAAAAAAGATCGCGACTTTGAACTGAACTACTGGCGGAATATTGTACAATCCGCTTCCTCCCCGACCGATGACCTGGTCGCCGCCGCATGGGCAGATACCCTTACCCGTTACCATATCCCGCGCCACTACGCCCTGCAATTGATCGACGGCGTGGCGCGCGACCTTTCCCAATCGCGTTATCAAACGTTTGACGACCTTGCCACTTATTGCTACGGAGTTGCATCTACGGTTGGACTGATGAGCATGTACATTGTTGGTTTCAAGAGTCATGAGGCCGTTCCATACGCTATCAAACTCGGTGTAGCCTTGCAAATGACCAATATTCTGCGTGATGTAGGGGAGGACTATCGTAATGGGCGTCTCTACCTGCCGCGTGAAGAATTGGCTTTCTACGGAATCAACGAATCCGATATTGCGGAAGGCCGCCTGACTGATAACTGGCGTCAGTTCATGAAATTCCAAATTGACCGCACCCGTCAACTATACAAAGATTCATGGGCAGGCGTAAAGATGCTTGAGCGCGAAGGTCAGCTCGCCATTGGTGCCGCATCCACTTTTTACTGCGGTATTTTGGATGATATCGAAAAACACAATTACGATGTTTTCACCCGCCGCGCATCTTTAAGCGCGTGGGGAAAAATTCGTAGGATTCCCTCTTTGTGGTGGAAGATACAATCGTTGTAAGCAGACAGCAAACCCTCCTATACAAACACGGGCGTGATGAACGCCCGTGTTTGTATTTCTGATTATCCCAAGTTGCTACGTTTAATGCTTTAGTCGATTTGAATGGACACCCAGTAACGCACACCTGCCTTGGCGGTGCTTGGGAGCCGCTAAGGCGCGAAGATTCTATTGTTTTCTTTTGCGCCTCTCCTTGAGTTGGATTTTAATCGCCAGGTATATCGGAATGTAAATGGTTTTGATTTTGATTTATTTTCCGCTATAATTTTGCTATGAACCGCATCCTGCCTTTTATTTTTTTGACCTTATTGTCAGCGTGTTCATCCATCCCTCAACCTATACAGGAGAATACTATTCCCATGCGAGATATCCGCTATCTTGCTCTTGGCGATTCCTACACCATCGGTGAAAGTGTCGCTGAAAATGAACGTTGGCCAAATCAACTGGCGGCCATGCTCTCCACGCAGAATCTTAAAACTGAAGTCACCATCATCGCCCGCACCGGCTGGACCACCGCAGAACTCTGGCAGGGGAT
This sequence comes from Candidatus Villigracilis proximus, assembly GCF_016717045.1. Taxonomy (NCBI): domain Bacteria; kingdom Bacillati; phylum Chloroflexota; class Anaerolineae; order Anaerolineales; family Candidatus Villigracilaceae; genus Candidatus Villigracilis; species Candidatus Villigracilis proximus. Next base: position 66,976 of record NZ_JADJUO010000005.1, read on the forward strand.
TCAGGCCAGCCCGCCGCAAGGGACGTATGATCTGGTTTCTTTATTAATTGGCGTGAACAATCAATACCGCGGCTACAGTGTGGACGAATACCGCGAAGAATTCCGTTTCCTGTTGAATAAATCCATTGAATATGCAGGCGGAGATGCAAACCGTGTCATCGTTTTATCCATTCCAGATTGGAGCGTGACTCCCTTTGCAATTGGCCGGCGTGTAGATCTGATCTCAAATGAGATTGACCTCTATAATGCGATCAACCGCGAAGAGACCGAGTCTGCGGGCGCACATTATGTGGATATTACGCCCATTTCGCGTGATGCTCTCGAAGATAAATCCCTGCTTGCATTCGATGGCTTACACCCATCTGCCCAAATGTATAAACTATGGGTTGAAGCAGCCCTGCCCAGTGTGCTTGAAATTTTCAAATAAGAAGTAAAATCCAATATACATTTACATTGAGGAACCATGCCAAAAATCAAAGCTGTTAATCATGTTGCTGTCGTTGTGGACGATATGGAAAAGTCTTTATTGTTCTGGCGCGATGCATTGGGGATCGAATTGCACGAACTACGCGATGTCCCTGCTGAAAAATCACAAGTTGCCTTTTTGCCCGTTGCCGGCGCTGAAGTGGAACTGGTCATGCCGACCAGCGACGACTCAGGCATCGCCAAATACCTCGCCAAACGCGGACCCGGTCTGCATCACATCTGCCTTGAAGTGGATGATATCGAAGGCATGATGTCACAAATGAGGGAGAAAAATATCCGCCTTATCAACGAAGAACCGCGCACTGCGGCAGACGGGAAAAAATATGCCTTCATTCACCCTGAGTCCACGGGCGGGGTGTTGGTGGAGTTGTATCAGATCTAAATTCCGCAGTCCCACATGGGTGGCGGCAAAGAAATTTATATACATTAAAAAGAAGATACATGCCAGAAAACATAGAAACTATTTTGAGAGACGAGTGCGGACTTGTAAAAGACCGTTTAATCATCGTAGGTGTTTCAGGAGGCCCGGATAGTTTGTGCCTGATGGAAACCCTGCGGTTGGCAGGTTATTCGATTCTTGTTGCGCATTTTGATCATCAACTCCGTATGGAATCCGGTCAGGATGCGCGCATGGTGGAAAAAACCGCCGCGCGTTTGATGTTAGGCTGCATCATTGACGGCACAGATGTCCGCACATATGCCGATCAGGAAAAGCTTTCATTGGAGGAGGCCGCTCGTAACCTGCGCTATCGCTTTATGTTCAACCTGGCACGCGAACGAAATGCACAGGCGGTGGCGGTGGGCCATACAGCAGATGATCAGGTTGAAACAGTGCTGATGCATTTCCTGCGCGGCAGCGCCATCAATGGATTGAAAGGTATGTCTCATCGCTCGATCATCAAATCCTTTGATGCAAACATTCCGATCGTGCGTCCTTTGTTAAATATGTGGCGTGAAGAAACCGTGGTCTATTGCGCATCCAACGGTCTGCGTCCGCATTATGATTCGAGCAATGACTCGCTTAATTTTCAACGCAACCGTATCCGTCATCTTTTGATCCCAAATCTGGAAAGTTATAATCCAAAATTCCGCGAAGCAATTTTGCGTATGTCGCAATCGCTAAAAGGGGATTATGTTTTTTTAATGGAGACATTGGAGACTGCCTGGCGCGCGACTGTGACCTCCGTTGATGATGAATCTGTCGCTTTTGATGCTCATCTGCTCGCCAGTCACTCGATCGGACTTCAACGCAACCTGATCAAACACGCCATGTATACTCTGCTCCCCGGGCTGGAGGTGAACTTCGCCGTGTTGGAGCGCGCTACAAAACTGATCAACGACTCTGTTGCGTCTGCCCGTGTGGATTTAAAGGGTGGTGTGCGAATGTTTCGTGAGTCAAACCGCATCTATATCTGTACACAGGATGCCGAATTGCCTTTTCATATTTGGCCGCAACTGACGAGTGCCGTGAGTGTGCCAGTTATGATTCCCGGACAGGCGGATCTGGCGGGCGGCTGGAAATTTACCTGTGAGCGCTGGCGAATCCCGGCTTTGGCGCAGGAACAGGCAGAACGGAATGAGGACCAGTTTCAAGTCTGGTTGGATGTGGATACACTTCCTGCTTCCCTTGAATTGCGCATACGTCATCAAGGTGATCATTTTGCTCCACTGGGGATGGATGGCCATTTGCAGAAACTTTCCGATTTTTTTGTTAATGAAAAAATGCCGCAACGTGCGCGTGAACATTGGCCTTTGTTGTGCATGGGAGATACGATCATCTGGGTGCCGGGCTATCGTCCGGCTCATCCATATCGGTTAACGGATTTAACGCGCAATGTGATTTATTTTTCTGTTGCACGTCCGCTGGAGAAAATTCGCTAAAAAATCCCGTCCAAAATGGACGGGATTTTTTTATTTTATTTCACCATTTAATTGCTTTAGTTTAATGAAGAGTTCACGCCATTGGATCTTTGAGACACCAAGTTTTTGGCGAATGGTATCCACTTCCATGCCGGCTTGATAATCGCGCAGGGCGCATGTCCAGCGGCACATATCGAAGGAGAGGTGTTTGGTCAGGTTGGCTTCTGTACCAATGTCTTCGAGCAGGTATTCAAGCCTGCGTGGCGACCATGCAAAGACTTGATCCGCAGGCCGATATTGCGCGAGATATTCTTTGTAGGCTGTGATCCAATCTTCGTTCAGTTCAATTTTGCGTTCCTTGTAACGATTGGCTGGGCTGGCATAGCGGATAAAAACATGCGGCCCATTTTTTTGCTTCGAGGTCAATATGATTAATGTGAATGCCGAGACATTCGCTTTTTTTTATGCCTGTGATGAGCAGGAGATAAACGAGCGTATAGAAACGGGCATCTGGTTTGGTTTCCCGGCGGTGACGGTCTGCGGCAAGCAGGATGGCTTCGTATTCATCTCCAGTCAGTACCTGCGGCAGCGGACTAATGGCTGAGCGCTGTAAAACCTTTTCAGCGGGATCTATGGATAAGGTGCCGTGTTGATGCAGCCAGCGAAAAAATGATTTTATCGATGTGATGCGCCGTGACAGGGTCTTTGGGCTGCACGGAATGCCGCGTTCTTTTTCCATCCAGGCGAAGAAGCGATTGAGATCATCGGTGATGATGCTGCCAATAGATTGATCGGGCGCGAGGAACTGAGTCAGCAGGCGCACATCTGAGAGAAAGGCCTTGACCGTGTTCGAGGAACGTCCCTGGTCATACATGAACATTTCCCAGCCGTTGATGGCGGTGGGGAGCAGGGTTTTACTTGTAATATGTGCAGAGTCGGTTGTTTTTGTCATGGTATTAATCCTTGCAATGCGCCAGATAGCGCATAGTCTTTTCGTATAGTTTAGCGAATATGAGGGGGGTTGTCAACAGGGGAAAATTGGTGTAATCTGCAATCATTATAACGGTCATAAGATGCGCATGATAATTCTTAATGCGAAAGGTCTTGCGGTTGGAAGCAGGGCTCGTAATCATTACCGAGGATGACACGATATTGCACGGGGCTGTTTGCGTCGGGGAGGGAAATTATATTTGCGGCAAACAGGTTGAGGGTTGTGATGATCGTCTGCCGTTGGGCAGGATCCTGCGTGGGGGTGAAGTCTACGATGACGGATGAGGTATAGTCGCGGCGGTCGGCATTCGAAATAAGGGTTTGATATCCAGCGTAGTTGAGACGTGAGGCGGCGAGCGCATCCCAGGTATCAGAAGGTGCGCCATTTTGCACGTCAACGGTGATGGTTTTTCGTTCAACTGCGAATGTGGAGAGGGTTGTGGCTTCGATCAGCATTTGGTTGAGTTCGGCTTCGTTGGGAAGTAAGACCGATGCGCCGCCGGGGGTTGTCCACGGGCTGAAATAGGGCGGGCGGATGTAATAGCCGCGAATATTTGCGTTGGTGAAGTTGACCGCATAAGGTGACATGAGCAGCAGGTCTGCCAGCCCAAGGTCTGTGATGATGGTGCTTGAGAAGTCGTTGTAGAGTTGAGGAATTTTGTTGAAGGTATCTGTTTGCAGGGCTTTGGTAAAGATGGTGCGGATGACTTCCTGCTGACGGCGGCCACGATCAAAGTCGTTGGACTTGGAGCGTGAGCGCGCGTACCAAAGGGCGAGGTCGCCATCCATGTGAATCTGGCCGGGGCCGACGGTGAAGAGCCACCAGTTATCTTCGTTTTCGGGGTCATATGTCGGGTCGATTAATCGCCAGTCGGTGAAGGCGCAGGAGATCGGCACTTCCACGCCGCCGAGCGTGTCAACGATGCGGCGAAAGCCGTCAAATTCGACCATGGCGGTATGGTCAATGCGGATGCCGAGATTGTAAGTGACGGTGTCTTTTAATAGTCCGGCTCCGCCGCCTGCGTAACTGGTTATTTCTCCACTTTGGTAGGCGGTATTGATGCGCTGCATCCCCACGGTAGGGATATAGACCCACAAGTCGCGTGGAATGGAAATCAGCGAGACTTGCCCATCCTTGGGCCAGACGATGGCGATCAGAAGCGTGTCTGTACGATACGATGAACCGGGACGTTTATCTGAGCCAATCAGTAGGAAGTTGATCGTCTCGTTGTCGGTTAAGGGTGGCAGAGCAGTTGGGTTGACCGCAGCAATTTCAGCAACGGGAGGAGCGGCTACGTTTGGAAATAGCTGCGCAATATCTACTGTGGCTGTAGGGTTGATTACAGAATTGGCTGTAGGAGGTGGAGTTTCAGTGGGGAATATCTGTTCAGGTGTGGGCGTGTTTGCGCTATACGATAATAAAGAAGGCAGGGTCGGTGTGTATAAAGAAGGCTGAAATGGAGTAGGGGTAGGGGATGCATTCGGTGCAGAGGTGATTAAGATAAAGGGCTGCGGCGCAGATACAGCCGCCTGTGCGGTGGATCCGCAGGCGGAAAGTGCAAGCGCAAAAACAGAGAACAGAATGATGAATGAGCGATATGATTTCATATACGAATTTTGCAGGTGTGAAAAATTATCATTCTGTATTTATATTATTTTTAGGGTGTCGCAGTTGTGAAGGCTGTGGGGCTTATGGTTAATGTAGGCGCCGCCGTGAGCGTAGGGACCGCCGTTGGGGTGGCAGGCACAGACGTATCGCTTGGCGGGACAGTGATTGTGAAGGGCAGGGCTGTTTCTGTCAACGGGTCGGTGGGATAAGGTGTCACCGTACTTCCTGGTATGGGCGTTGGGTTTGGAGTGCGCGTGGCTATATTACTGGGAACCCAAAGAATTTCGCCTGCATAGATCAGGTCGCCTGGCAGACAGTTGATCGTCCTGAGTAAGGCGGCGCTTATATAATAATTCGTCGCGATGGCGTACAGTGTGTCACCGGCTTTAACTGTATATGATCTTGCCCAGTTGACCGCACCCGGATTGCAGACCGCAACCGTACTGGTCGGCGCAGGCGGCACATACATGCTTTTGCCTGCAACAAGATTGTCGCTTGGCAAACAATTGGCGCGGCGAAGTTCATCCTTGCTGACACGATAACGTTCCGCGAGAATATCAAGCGTCTCTCCGGGTTGAATGATAATTTGATTCACCCATCCAAACGGAGGTGGACACGAAGCAGGCGTATTGACAAAGGTTGCAGTGACCGTGGCAGTTGGAGATCCAAGCCCGAGGGTGGGCGTGATGGTCGGAGGAAGTGTGGCTGTGGCAGTGAGAGGCGCAGGAGATGGAATCAGAACATTAGTCGTAGTGGGGGCCGCCTCAGGGACAAACTCCACCAGAGAAATCGATAACGCTCCGATCATCAATCCGGTTGAGATCAGAGCAACTACGAGCGCGTTCCCAAAACCGCGCAAGTTTTGCATTATTTCTTTCCTTTGGCTTTAAGTTTTTTCTCTGCCATTGCCGCCCCCGCGATGGGCAATAACACGCTAAAGGTGGAGCCAACCCCATTTTCACTTTCAACCCAGATGCGCCCATGCTGCGCCTCGGTCAGTGCCTTGGCAATCGATAAGCCTACACCTGTATCGCCCACCCCTTGGATAAGAACATTATCCGCTCGATAGAGACGGGTGAAAACACGCGGCAAATCTTCGGCTGCGATGCCCACACCCGTATCGGCAACCTGGATCAGGATGTAATCCAGATCATCTTCGGTTCGAGTCTGAACCATGAGCCTGATCGTGCCTTCGAAGGGAGTTGCCGACCCTGCATTTTGCAAAAGATGGATGAGGATTTGCTGAAGCGCTTCACGGTCTGCTTGAATGGGGGAAAGTTTCTTTGGCAGTTCCAGATGCATGGATATATTTTTTTTCACGCACCTGTGTACTGGTATAGGTCATCGCATTGTCAATGATCGTATTTAAATCCACTGCTTCAGGTTTAAGGTCATTCAATCCTGCTTCGAGTGTCGTGATCTGAATCATGTCATCGGTCAAGTTGTGGATGCGCTCTGTCGAAGCCTTGATGCGTTCCACAAATTTGCGCTGTAACGCACCGAGAATCCCCACAGATTCGCCGAGCAGCAGATCCGTGTACCCCACAATCGAGGATAACGGCTGACGTAATTCCTGCGAGATGGAAGCGATCACTTCCGCCTGTTCCGTGCTCTTCACACTAACACGACCCTGTTCAGCCTCATGCATTTTCATATTGGCTTCGGCGAGTTGATTTTGTAAATGAGCCATCTCTTGCAAAGTTGCTTTCAGGTCCTGTTCCACCTGTGGCGTGGAAGACGTGGAAGGTTGTAGTTTTTTCCCTGCGCGTAACTCGGCGCTTTCAAGTTGTAACTGTTCAATAATGCGTTGCGACTCTTCCTGCGCGGCACGCAAAGATGCCATTTCCACTGAGCCGCTTTTTTGTACTTCTGCGCGCGAGGCATCCAATTGTTGAGTCAATTCTGAAATACGGCGTTCCAATCTTTCAACCTGAACGAGCGCCTGATCGCTTTGTGTTTCCAGTTTACTCATCTTCTGGCTGCGCTTGATGATCGGCACCAGTGATGTGGCAATATTAGCAAGGAACGCCTGATCTTCCGCTGTCCATGTGCGGTCTGAATAGGGGGAGAGTAAAAGTAAACCGCCCAGAGATTCTTTTTCCGGGGTTAAGATCGGCACACTCAGTAAATGCCCCGGGTTGGTCAGCCCGAGAATTTCTGCCAGACCTTTAATGTCTGCCGAGGTACTGCTGGCAGGCATCCGCAGCGGACGCCCGCGCTGTAACGAATTCGCCAGCATTGGAATGGAACTTTTGCTTAACGAACCGCCGTCCAAGTTGTCTTCGCGAATCAGATCATAACCGCCTGCGATTACCATTTGGTTATTATTATCAGTTAAATAGATCATAAAACACAAGTCAGCGAGCAGGGTCTGCGCGATGGCGCGAGTAATGGCCTGACTAACTTTTGTGGGATTTGATTCCGCCGCAAGCGCGAGCATTGCATGGAAGGTCTTGGGGTCTGTGCTGTACCGTCTGCGCTCAAGCGGAATGGAATCTTGTCTCATGGCCGCAGAACGTTGGGGTGTCGCTGCCACAGCAGACGTGGAGATAGAGAAACGCTGTGGTAATGTCAACAGAATTGGATAGGCCGCCATATAGGCCAAACGCACGATCCCTGAATAATTTCCATTGATCTGGAAAAGCAAATGTCCCACATGTCCTAAAAATCCGAGAGCAAGCATGATGATCCCATTCCACATGCCATCTGGCTTGCGAATGAACAGGATTGCCATCCCGCCTAATATCAATAATAGTGAAGCGGTTTGCCAGAAAAAATCGTCAGGGGTTTGGTTATAAGTGGTGAGCGTGCTCTGTGTTTGCCAGGTCAGCAAACTTAACCCCAACGCCGTCAATACCAGCAGGCTCAATAGTGAAGCTGCTGCATCTGCTCCACGGCTGGGTTCGGGAAAACCAAACAGCCAGGTGATCCAAATAATGCCAAAGACAACAAACGCGCGATCCATGGGGGGTAGAACCGAAGTCGGGTCTATGATGTGCTGCCAGCCCAACCCGCTGAACATGAACATAATGACTTGAGCAATCAGTAAAATACCAAGCCCCACAAAAGCGCGCCGCGCTTGTGGATATTCACTCGTTCGCCAATGATTAAACGCTGATTGAAGTGCGCTGGCAATGGCGATCACCAGCACAATATAGTAAACCATGTTTCCGGGCGGTGCAATCAGGGTTTCAAAAATTTTATTGAATAATACGCTCATTTCCTTATCATTATACTGCCACTTGAAAAAATTATGGCGTACTCACGTATAATTACCATTACAATGCGTAACAAAAAAATTATCATCCCTCTTACGATCATCCTTCTGCTTCTCGCCGCGCTGCTGTCCATTATTATTAGCGGCTATACTGCGATCAACCGTGCCGAGAATCAATTCGCTGAAAAGAATTACGCTGACGCTGCCGAGTCTTATCAACTGGCTGCACAGCGATTTCCCTGGCGTGAAGATCTGTGGGAAAAGACAGGTATCGCCTTCGCTTCCAGTAGTAACTTTTCACAGGCAATCTTTTATCTGGAAAAATTATCCGCGCCATCCGCCGAAGGTTTGATGTGGCTGAGCTTTTCCTACCAACAACTCGGAAATTATCCAGCCGCCATTCAGTCCATTCAGCAAGCCATACAAATCAATGATCTCTCCAATTTTTATAAAATACTTGCCTTGCTATATCGTCACGAAAAAGATTGGCCGTCTGAACGCAATGCGCTTGAAGATCAACTGCTTCGGGATTCAAGCGACGTCTACGCCCGATACAGACTCGGCCTCTTGTTGACTGTTCTGGAGCCTGAACAGGCTCTTTCCGATTTGATGCTCGCATCTTCTCTGGACCCGCAATTTGATCCCGCAGTGCAGACATTGCGCGCCGCTTTGAATTTATCTGCCACACAACCCGATGCATCATCGCAAATGGTGACCATTGGCCGCGCTCTGGGCTTGGTGCAGGAGTGGGACTTGTCGATCGTGGCGTTTGAGAATGCCATCACACTTAATGCAGAGAATGCCGAAGCGTGGGCCTGGCTTGGCGAAGCAAAACAGCAAACAGATTTGGATGGACGCGTGGAACTCGATCAGGCAGCGGCGCTCGATCATACGTCTGTCGTTGTCCGCGCTTTACGCGGGTTGTATTGGAATCGTCAGAAAAAATATCCACAGATGCTCGCGGAATACTTATTGGCTGCAAGATATGAACCTGAAAACCCTGCATGGCAGGCTGAACTCGGCAACGCCTACACCTTGAACGGTGATCTGGCTATTGCGTTGACTGCCTACCAACATGCGACGGAGCTTGCGCCAAATGATTCAACGTACTGGCGTTTACTTGCAATTTTTTGTAACGAGAATGGCGTGTATCTGGAGAATGTAGGTTTGCCTGCTGCACAAAAAGCCGTGGAGTTTGCGCCGGATGATCCGCTTGCTTTGGATACTTTGGGATGGTCGTATCTCTCCACGGGCAGATATGCCAACGCAGAAAAAATTTTGTTGGATGTGATCGAACGTTATCCGGAGCTTTTTTCCGCGCATATTCATCTGGCAATGACCTATCTTGCACAAGGTAATCATCCCGCCGCTTTTAATGAATTGACTTATGTTCGCGATGCAGATTCCGGTGGTGCGAGCGGGTTATTTGCGGAACAGTTGCTCGCAAAATATTTTCCATAATAAGCAACATATATTTTGCAACTTGCCATCTTCCTCATGATAAAATCACAACTATGAATCGCCTCTTATCTTTAATCTCCTTCTTAATTGTTTTTTCCTCCGCTTGTTCCACGACCAATCTCACTGCTGTGCCACAGGAGCAATCTCTGCCTTCTGGAAGCGTGCTGTTTCAAGATGACTTTACTGGCCGCGCATCAGGCTGGGATCGGTTAATGACTGCCGAAGGCACCATGGACTATGATGCAGGCGGGTATCGTATGCTGATCAATGCAATCAATACGAATTTTTGGACGACACCGCACAAGGACTTTGCCGATGTCCGCATGGAAGTGGATGCCGGGAAATTAGGCGGGCCGGATGAAAACCGTATCGGTTTGATCTGTCGTTTTACGGGCAATGATTATTATTTCTTTATGATTACCAGTGATGGGTATTACGGTATTGGTATTTTTGCCGGCGGGCAGGCTGCCTTGCTTAATCAGAGTGAAATGAAAGTGGACGGTAATATCAGAACGGGGCTGGCTGTTAATCACCTGCGTGCCGATTGCGTGGGCGATAGCCTTACGTTTTTTGTCAACGGTTTTCAAGTGGCGTCTGCTCAGGATGGAACATTGAAATCTGGTGACGTTGGTTTGCTGGCTGGCACATTCTCTCAAACCGGTGTGGATCTGGTATTTGATAATTTTGTGGTCTTGAAACCATAAATGGGGCGGTGGACAATGAACGATGAATCATGGCCTGTTGTTCATTGTCCATTGTCAACTGCAAAACTTTGAATTCGGGATAAGTGTCACTTTTTGAAATGGGGGAGAACTCGTATAATACCTGTACCCTCTTTCACAGTAAATTTATTACAGGAGCAAATAAATGACAGCTCAATTAATTGACGGAAAGTTGATCGCTCAACAGGTGCGTGATGATGTCGCGGCAAAGGTTACTGCACGAGTCGCGGCGGGGAAGTCCAAGCCGACACTTGCAACTGTGCTCGTCGGCGAACGGGTGGATTCGGCTACTTATGTCCGCGCAAAAGGTAAGGCTTGTGAAGAGCTGGGCATGGGGTCAGTTAGTCACCATCTGCCTGCGGATATTTCACAGGACGATCTTGAAAAAGTTATTAAAGATCTGAATGCAGATAAATCGGTAAATGGCATTCTGGTGCAATTGCCTTTGCCTTCTCATCTAAATGAAGAACGCGTTCTACAGTTGATCAGCATCGAAAAAGATGTGGACGGTTTCTCTCCGTTAAATATTGGCCGTTTGGCTCAAAAAGGACGTGAACCATTATTTGTCCCCTGCACTCCTTATGGTTGTATTTATCTGCTCGAAAAAGCCGGCGTAAAAATTGACGGTGCAAATGCTGTTGTCCTTGGGCGTTCAAATATTGTCGGTATGCCAGCCGCTTTGTTATTGATCGGCAAGAATGCCACAGTCACTGTCTGTCACTCGCGCACAAAAGATATCGCGGCAGTCGTGCGTGAAGCGGATATTCTGATCGCAGCCATCGGCAAGCCTGAATTCGTGCGTGGCGATTGGATCAAACCCGGCGCGGCAATTATTGATGTAGGCATCAACTCCAAACCGGATGCGACAAAGAAGAGCGGCTATCGTTTGGTGGGCGATGTCAACTTTGATGAGGCGAAGGAAGTCGCGGGCTTTATTACTCCGGTTCCGGGCGGAGTTGGACCAATGACGATCGCGATGTTGATGAACAATACCTATCGCGCGGCGGAAATTCAAGATAAATAATCAACACCGAGAATTAATAATAAATGACCAGTCCCGTCGCGAGGCGGGATTGATTTTGTAAAAGTATAAAACTCGGAGGATGTATGAAGAAGTTTTTTAAGTGGGTAGGGATTGTGCTGGGTGGGTTCGTGGGGTTGATTGCGATTGCATTGGTTGTGATCTATGTTGTCAGCCAATCACGCTTAACGCATGTTTATCAGATCGCAGAAGAGCCAATTTCCATCCCAACCGATACGGCTTCCATTGAAAAGGGCAGGCACATTTTTCAGTTTCGCGGCTGCGAAGCCTGTCATGGAGAAAATCTCGAGGGTACAGTTTATTTGGACGACCCGGCCGTCGGGAAGGTGATCTCGTCGAATCTCACAACAGGTAACGGCGGAGTCGGAAGCGCAATGACTGATTCCGATTGGGCACGCGCGATTCGTCATGGAGTCCGCCCGGATGGCACGGGATACCTCTTCATGCCGTCTACCGAATTTTATTTCTTAAGTGATGAAGACCTGGGTGCGGTCATTGCTTATATCAAAAGCGTTCCGCCCGTGGATAGCAGTCTGCCCGCCAGTGAAATTTCTTTTACCGGCCGCATCGTGATGACTTTGGTTAAGGGGATCACTTTTATTCCTGCTGAATTAATTCCACATGACGCAGCGCGTCTCACCGCGCCCGAAGTTGGCACTACACCCGAATATGGCGAGTATCTGACACAGTCCTGCAAAGTGTGTCACGGCTTAACAATGTCTGGCGGTATGATCCCGGGCTTCCCATCCAACTGGCCACCCGCGCCTAACATTACGTTTGGCGGCGGCTCTGCTTTGCCCACATGGACAGAAGACGAATTCATCAACACCATTCGTACAGGCAAGACTCCTGAAGGCAAGGAATTGCGCGCCGAATTCATGCCGTGGAATTCCTATAAATTTATGAGTGATGATGAGCTGAAGGCTGTGTTTGTGTATTTGGAATCTTTGCCGAGGTTGGAATATGGCAATCGATGAAGAACGATCCCTGCTTATTGTTTTATTTGATCTTAATTCATCTAAAATTTTTCGGAAAAAATAATTGAAGTGTTCAATGGTATACTGCCGGCCGTCGTAAATGGATGTTCGTACTTAATATGGTGATTGAGTCATAATGGAAAAAATTCAGCGATATCCGGTTCTGATCTTTTCAGCAGTGTGGGGAGTTTCCGCAGTGCTGTTTTTAGCTATTCTTTTTCTTGCCGTGTTGGGCGGTCCGGTTTCGGTGCGGGAAATCAATCCGTCCAAAATTACGCATTTGAGTCCAGCGCTCCCAATTCGGCTGCTGTGTCATATCGCATTCCAAATATGGGAATCAAATCCCTGATATTTGGCGGACTGATCTCTCCTTTGCAGGTTTCCATTTTGGAGAACGGCCAGCCATTACCGGTTGTTTTATGCGGCTTTGAACAATTTAAGTTTGATAATCAAAATTGCTATGCAGTTCAAAGTGGACGGATTTATTTTTCATCTTCTGATGGAAGTTTTGCTCGTGAAAATGGCAGCCTATACCAGATCTGCCTGGCATTGGAAACCAAGCATGTTCCTTGTGTTTGCCAGTCTGCTGTTTTTGATTATTGCCAGTGTGATGCTTGGAAAGAAAAATCTTTGGGTGGCACAAGGCTTGTTTAAAATTCGGGAATGGATTGCGTTACAACCGATGGGAATTTGGGTTGTTGCCGGTTTCTTTATATCCTATGTTCTGTTTTTTTTCATTCCCATCTTTTTAAATACCCGGGGTGTAATGCTGCAAAACCTGGGCGATGTGCCTACTACCATGTTGGTTGGTAGCGATCATCAGGTTATCGTGGAAGGTATGTCGAGAGATTTCTTTTTTACAGAGCCGAAATTTGTTATACGCGCTTATCCATACCCGCCGTTTACCCTTCTGTTCCACACTATGTTTCTTCCTTTTCATTCAGTGGGTTCATACTGGGCCATTTCATTTTTGACTCTGACCGCTTTTGCTTTGGTTGGTTTTTTCATTCCCGTTCAATTCAATCAGCAAAAAAAAATGACCATCCTGCCGACGTTTTATTTCATTACAGGCTTGTTTTCATATGGATTTCAGTTTGAGCTTGAACGTGGACAATTTAACTTAATTTCCGTTTCTCTCGCGTTAACTTCCATTTGGATATTCCATAAATACCCGAAAATACGCTGGCTCAGTTATTTGTTCTTCACAATGGCAGTCCAGTTGAAAATGTATCCCTTGATCTTTATATTGGGATTGATTGATAACTGGCAGGATTGGAAAGGAATCAGCAAACGCTTTGTTTTGCTGGGTGTCATGAATTTTGTAACTCTCTTTATTTTAGGTTACAAAAATTTTATTACATATCTTCAGGTTATTAAACAATATGCAGCTGACGGCGCCGCTACCAGTAACTGGATCGGCGGTCATTCCATTAGTGCGTTTGTCAACCTGTTGTCTGCAACCATTACAGGGGAATATGTAAATCCAGATTGGGTCTGGTTGCAAATTTTATTTACTCTGATCGTGTTGATCTGTTTTGCGATCATTGTATATCGTGCATATAAACAAAACCTGCCCGGTCCCAATGCTGCCTTGCTGCTGGGATGCGCCGTGCTTGCCCAACTGCTTCCTTCTGTCAGCTTTGACTATACTTTATCCATGATGCCTGTTGTGCTTGCACTCGTTTTTTCAGACATTCGCAAAATTGACAGGGGATTGAGCGCCTCCATCTTTTTGCTCATTTTGGGCATGGCTTATGGAAGCGTACAGTTTTCCTTTACTCAAAAATTGGTGACCGCTGAAATGTTGTTTATCAATCCCAGTATGATCCTGCTATTGGTAAGCGCTTTTCCTGCCCTGTTCCTGTTGATGGTATCTGCCCTTGGACTTGGCTTTTCGCAAAATATAACTACTCAAATGAAGAGTCAACCATGAGTATGGTCACGATCAACCTGGCCTTATGATTTAAATTCGATTTCCAGTACAAATAGCGAACCTCTACTCGAAAGGGTGGAGGTTCGCTATTTGTACTCTTGACATAGTATTGATTTGATACTATTATTTACTTATTACTAGTAAGAAATTGACACTACTGAAAGGAGTCATATGAATGAAGTTTCCGCACAAACTAAAAAATTTCAAAAGGAGTTGAACTCCGGAACATCGTCTCTGGTGATGTTAAGCGTATTAAGCCGCAGCAAAGAGCCGATGTATGGCTATCAAATCGCAAAACTGCTCGAAGAAAGCGGACCAGACTTCCCCATGATGAAGCAAGGGACTTTATATCCCGTGCTTCGCTCTTTGGAAGAGAACGGCTTGTTAAGCAGCATGGTCGAGCCTTCGGTTTCCGGCCCGCCGCGCAGATATTACAAGATCACAGATGAAGGTCAGAACGCTTTGAAAGAATGGCTGGAGATCTGGAAGCAGACGAAAAAATTTGTTGATGCAATTTTAAAAGGATAATGCCATGTTGAATACAATTGAAGAATATCTCGAAGCCTTAAAAACCGAAATGCAGGAAAGCGACTCCGCTCTTTTACAGGATGCGCTTGCTGATGCCCGCGAGCATTTATCCACAGCATTGGTGGTGGCACGCGAAAAAAATTCAGAACTGAATGAAGCCGATGTGTTAAAGATTATTATCGATGAATATGGAACTCCCGAAGAAACTGCCTCCGCATACAAGGAAGTGGAAAAACGCACCTCTCCCATTCTGAAACAAAATGCCAAACCGCAGTCAGCATTTGTCCGCTTTTTTGGTGTCTATGCAGATGTGCGTGCCTGGGGCGCATTGCTTTATATGCTGATCTCATTTATCACAGGCGTTTTCTATTTCACATGGGCCGTAACCGGTGTTTCAGTTTCTGTGCCGTTTTTGATCTTTATATTTGGTTTCCCTTTCGCACTTTTATTCCTGCTCTCCGTACGCGGACTCGCCCTGCTCGAAGGCCGTCTTGTGGAAGCCTTACTCGGTATACGTATGCCGCGACGTCCAGTATTCTCACATCAAGGCATGAAATGGTTCGATCGCCTTAAGGCACTCCTGACCGACAAAGCCACCTGGCTTATGCTGGTCTACATGCTCACTCAATTTGTTTTAGGTGTGGTTTATTTCGTTTTGATCGTAACCGTGTTAAGCGTGTCACTTTCATTGGTGGCCGTTCCTTTTATACAGGAGCTTTTTAATCAAGGCGGAATCTATAACAATGGAATTCAATACTCCTTTCCCACATGGTCGTACCTACTTTTTGTTTTGAGCGGATTTATGCTCTGGACGATCTTTATGAAAATTGCACGAGGCATCGGTCAACTGCACGGACGGTTTGCAAAATGGATGCTGGTTAGCGACGAAAAATAGCAGATAAAATAAAAGTCCCGCATCAACACGGGACTTTTACCTGCTACTGTTTAATTATTTTTCTTCCCCTAAAGCGGATCCTGCAAAGACCCTGGCAAAATCAAGTCTACTTTCTAATGTAAAGACCGAGATGATTTGCAACCTCGCGTTCCTTACCCTTTATGATTTGGTCAATCGGAGAGTTAAGCAAACGTGCCTTCCCATCCAGGATCCCCTTGATAACCATTGCCGAAGAACCGCCGCCATCCATATTGACGCCGGTATACACACCGTATGAAATGAGCAAGTCAGCCAGCTCAGGGAAAGTAACACCTTCACTGTAATCTGTCTGACGCCCATCCACCACCATAAAGATCAACCAGCGTCCGTTTTTATTCACACCCACTGCAGTCCGTGGACTTGGTGTTGCAGCCGCCAGATTTTTAACGCGCACGCCTTTCTCCACCACAAGGCGGTCACCGGCGATTGCATTAAACGGCTGGTTTTGAACTCCATTAACGGTCACTTGATTGCGGGCGCCAATATAAATAATGGGCTGAACAGTCTTGATCGGTGAATATACTTTTCCACGCGAAGCCGCATAGCCATTGGCTTTGACAGGATCCCCGCCGTTCGGGCAGGTGGTTGCAGGGTTGACCGATGCATCAAGATAACTGAATCCATCGCCATTGATCGCAGCAAATAAACTGAATTCTTCCATGAATTTTGAAGTAGTACGCGTGCATAAAATTCCAGCAGGGTGTGAAGATGGAGTCACAAGGAATTCGAGTCCGGCTGTTGTTAAGTCTATTGCCATGACATGCATTTTATTTTTGCGCGGCGTGGTCAGGTCTTTTTGAAGATAGGTGACGCCTTTGAAAAGATTTTGCCTGATCGATGCGGGACGGGTGTTGCTTAGAAAAACAAGACTCTTCTTTTCACACCATCCCACAAGCCCATCCACACGACGGATTTTAAACCAGACAGGGTTGGTTGTATCGTCTAATGCGGGCAGGGTATCATCCAGCAGCACGGTGCCCAGCACTTTTCCGCTTGTACTTGCTGTTTCACGCACCGAAATTGAAGCAACACCAACCCGATACCATTTTTTGTCGGCATCGGTTGGGATGGGGTCAGGCACTGGGGTGTCATCATCCGGTATCGTATCTGTACTGATAAGGTTCTGGACCACGCTCCAACCCACTAAACTTCCATCAAGTTTACGGACATTTAACCAGGTGCGATCTGCGTTTGCACCGATCTCTTCTACGATCTCACCAAAATTAAGTGTGCCCAGTGATGGTTCTAAGGAATTGGGTGCATCAAGTACAGGCAGGGTCGTGGATGTAACTCGATATTTTTTATAAACAACCGGTGGCGGATTATTGTCCACGCTTTGCAAATATGTACCTAAACACCAGCCAACCAGAGTACCATCTGATTTCTTAACTTTTAACCAGGTACGATCTGCGTTTGCATCAACTTCTTCCACGATCTCATCGAAGGGTAATGATCCAATCGATGTGAAAGACAACCCGGGTCCCAAACGTACCTTCAAGGAAGGTGTGGCTGTGACGCGATATTTTTTTTCCTCAACCGGCGGCGGGGTGGTGGTTATGCTTTGCAAATAAATGGCAAAACTCCAACCGCTCAGGCTGCCATCAGCCTTGCGGACTCGCAGCCATGTCCTATCGGAATTTGCGCCGATTTCTTCCACGATCTCATTTGGATATAGCAGCCCGATCGAATTGTATGTCAACCCCGGTCCTTCGCGGACTTTTAGAGAGGGGGAGGCTGTTACACGATACATTTTTCCGGTTGGGGTGCCGTCATCCGGATCGGGATCAGGGTCAGGATCCGTCGGAACGTCGCTTAGATTAAAACGGGCTTTGAGCGCAGCCAGATCACCATTGAAATAATTTAGATCAATGCCGTTGCTTTCCACGCCATATAACTTTCCGTCACCGGTTTCTGTATATTGCCAGAATAACCATTCGTTGGCTGTCCATGGTTTTGGAACCAGTGGTTGAGTGGCGCCATAATTGGCGATCCATAACGGGTATTGATGGAAATATGCAAGTTCGGCAGTTTGTGTGGCGGCATTTGGAGCGTTATCTCGCCAGTAATAATAACCCGTGTAAATGCCGATCTCTTTGCCATTTACCAGGGCTTTTACTCTTTCAATAAAGGTGTACCAGTTTTCCAGCCCTTGTATGCGCCATTATAGGTTTCTTCAAAATCTGCAAAGAGGGGCAGTTCGCCGAAATCACCACCAAATTGCTGTACCCATAATTCTGCCTGGCGTTTGGGTTCCACGCGGCTGTCGTAGAACCAGTAGGAACCTCGCGGTATGCCTGCCCGTTTTGCTTCGCGCCAATTGGCTTTGAAGTCTGTGTCCACCCATAGGTTTTGCCCCGCGCGGATAATGACATATCCCGCGGATAATTTCATTTTTACAAAATCAATGCCTTGCGGAGTTTCGGGGTCGTCTTGATAAAAACTAACATCGGGGCCGATGACGTTTGCCATAATATTCTCCTTGAGTGTGTTAGCGCTGATCTCGCAATTTCTATGCGAGATATTTTTCATCAGTTTATAAGATTATACCAAACGGCACTAACGCCGTTTGGTATTGGTTTTTTGATCAGGTTTTATAACTAAACAGAAAAAATGTCTCAAATATTATTTCCGATAATATCTATGATTAGAAATTCACAATTGTGGAGTCCATCAGCTTGTTGATGGCTTGCATCAAAATTTTAGCCGTCAATACCTTTAAACTGCATTCTCAAAATGGGTGATGACCGGGTTGATTCCCGGCCTGCCTTCTACTGCGATGACGTCAATTTGATAATGATCGATCTCGTGTTCGGCACAGTAATGTTCGGCGGCATCGAGCATGTGTTGCTGCTTGGTGGGGGTGATGGCTTCTTCGGGGAAGAAATCTTTGCTTGATGTGAGTGTTTTTACTTCAACAAAAATGGTGATCTCTGCCTGCTGCGCGATGATGTCAATTTCACCATACGGAGTGCGGATGTTGCGCGCAATAACCTGATAGCCGTGTTCGCTGAGCCAGTCTGCGGCGGCGGTTTCACCCCATGCGCCGATTTCTTTTTTATATTTCGTCATTGTGTGACGCTTTCCAAAAGTTTACGCAAGCGCACAGACCAACTGCTCTTGCGCGGTTGGGCATCGTTTACCAATTTTTCATAATGTTTCAGCATGATATTTGTTGTGCGTTCGATGGCATAGGTGGACGATGCCTTTCGCGCTGAGTCGCCCATTTTTTTACGCAGGTCCAGGTCAAGACAGAGGCGGGTTAACTTCGCAGTAAAAGCGGACAGGTCGTGAGTCGCAAGCAGTCCGGTCACACCATCCACAACAGTATCTCCAACGCCCACAGAATGAATGCCCATCACGGGCAGTCCCGCGCCCATGGCCTCGATCACAGAAAGCGGATGGACTTCGGTGACCGACGCAGTGACGAATACATCACACATCGCAAGATAGGATGGAAGTTTATCGTATTCGATTTTGCCCGTTAAGCGGACTCGCTGATCAAGTTCCATTTCGCCGACGAGTGTGCGGATCTCTTCTTCGTATTGCTGGACTCCGCTTCCGATCAGCAGTAGTTGTGCGTTGGGGATTGCCTGCGCTATGCCCGCGAAAGATTTTAAAAGGAAGGGAATATTTTTTTCAAGCGCGATGCGCCCCGCATAGATCAGAAGGATGTCGTTTTCCTTGTATCCAAATTCTGCGCGTGATAATGGTTTGGCTTCGATGAAATTTTTTAAGTCCACGCCGTTTGGGACAACTTCTATGTTGCTGGTTACATTGAGTTGACGCAGAACTTTTTCCATGCCTGCCGAGGGTGCAACCACCAGCTGCACTGCATCACAAAAAGATGGCATATAAGCTTGTAAAAGCCCCCGGCTCATTTCTTCGGGCATCATCGGCAAATAGGCTTGTGCGTAAAGATCGTAACGGGTGTGATTGGTGTAGACGATGGGAATATGCAGCAGGCGGCAATAGCGCAGAGCAAGCCTTCCGCTTAAAAATGGATGATGCACATGGACAATATCCATGGTTTGCAGAAGTTGTTTTGCAGCGCGCGAATAGCGCGTGGATAAATAAAATCCCGTATCGGCCAATGGCATGCCGTGGTTGCGTATGACATGTAATTCGCCATCCTGATAATCGACATCGCCAAATGTGAAGACAAATACTTCATGACCCGCTAATTCAAGATAGCGTTTGTTGATATCAACGTAGTTGGTGATTCCGCTGGTGTACGGCTTGTAACTATCCACCATCATTCCGATTCGCATAGCACTATCCTAAGACACGCACGGATGAATGTCAAGTGAAAATAAAGGATAAAGGCGGAAGGGTGGGTATGGAAGCGCATGATAAAATTTGATTCTCAAGGAGCCATGATGGTTGCAAAAATGATTTTGCGTGACAAGGAATATGAAGTGAAGCCGGGTATGGCTTTGGTGGATGCATTGAAGAAACATAATATTGTGCCTGAGTCGGTGATCGCGATCCGCAATGGAGAGATGATCACAGATGATGAGATCCTGCGGGCCGGTGACATGGTGAAATTGATCGCTGTCATTTCGGGTGGAAGTTTTTAGTCAAAGGTGATGGGTTACTGGTATGAAATGTCGTAAATGTGAAAACAAAGCTTCCGTTCACATGCGTCAGCATAAGCTGGCATTGTGCAAGGAGCATTATCTTGAGTGGGTACCCGAGCAGACGGCGCGTTTTATTAAGAAATATGAGATGTTCACGCCGAATGAAAAGATACTGGTCGCGGTTTCAGGCGGCAAGGATTCCCTTTCACTCTGGGATATTCTAGTGCGGCTCGGCTATCAGGTGGATGGTTTATATCTTGGTCTCGGCATCGATGGCGGCATCAATTACTCGCATGAGTCTCAGCGGCTGGCTGAAAAATTTGCGAACGAGAACAATCTTAAACTGCATGTTGTGGATATTGAGAAGGAATACGGCCATTCCATTCCGGTGCTTTCAGAAAGCAGCCACCGCGGACATGGGAAGCCGTGCGCGGTCTGCGGGTTGGCGAAACGGCATGAGATGAATCGCATCGCGCGTGACCTTGGGTATGATGTACTCGCCACCGGTCATAATCTGGATGATGAAGCGGCGGTCTTATTTGGTAATACGCTGACCTGGTCGGGGGATTATCTTCTGCGGCAGGGACCGGTGTTGGCAGGCGCAGAAGGACTTGCGCGCAAGGTGAAGCCGTTGTGTCGTTTTTACGAGCGCGAGATGACTGCTTATGCCATCGCGCGCGGCATTGAATATATCTATGATGAATGTCCATTTGCCGATGGGTCGCAATCCATTTTTTATAAAGAGTCACTTAATCTATTGGAAACTGCGCGCCCGGGCGCGAAGCTTATATTTTATTTAAGTTTTCTGGAAGCTAAAAAGGCGGGAAATTTATTTATTGAAAGAAGTGTGGGGCATGCGCATTTGCATCCCTGTCCCCGCTGCGGACAACCCACTTCAACCCCTGATTTTTGTTCGTTCTGCCGAATGATCGAAAAGGCGCAGACCGAAGCTGCTGAGTAAATTTTGAAAAACGCGGACGAAAGTTCGCGTTTTGTTTAGAGTTTGTTTGAAAAATAAACACAAAGTCACAAAAGCACGAAATTACAAAGTTGGTTTTTTCCTTTGAGTCCGTGACGCCTTCGTGGTTTAAAAACAGACTTTTGTAAGAGATCGAATTATTAAATTAAAAATGCGGACTTCAGTCCGCATTCCTTATTTCTTATTACTCATTACTTATCACTCCCCACTCCCACTCATCTCAACCATGTAGTCACAAGCCCGATGAGAAATAATCCCAGTGCGGTGTAGCCGACAAGTTGTTCCTGTGGAAATAGTGAAAAACCGGGAATGTCAAAGCCGGAACGTTTTAAATCCGCACGGTCCGGGACTTCCTGTTTGCCGAGCAATGCTTCTCGGAATTGGATGACGGTTTTGGGGCGGTCATCGGGATGTAAAGACATGGCCCACAGGATGGCTTTTTCGACACGGCTGCTAAGGTGCGGATTGATATCTCGAGGCGGAGTCAGGCTGCGGGTGTCAAGGAAGCGTTTACGCGCTTCGGCGGGCGGTTCGTTCGTCACGAGATTGTAGAGAGTCGCGCCAAAGGAAAAAATATCCGCACGTACATCGGTGTGAGTATCGTCGCCGCCATATTGTTCAAGCGGAGTATATAACGCAGTGCCCTGACCTTGAATGATGGTGATCGTCACTTCGTTGGGAGCCATGATCTTCACCAAACCAAAATCGACCAGCTTGATCAATCCGCTGGGAGTGATCTTGAGGTTGCTTGGTTTGATGTCACGATGAATGATGGGTGGGTCTTGGTTATGCAGATAATTCAGCGCATCTGCGATCTGTACCGCCCAACGCAGGACTTCATTTTCAGAGAGGAAAATTTTATTGCGGCGCGCATCCTGCATTCGCTCGCGCAGGTCTTTGCCGGGGACGTAATCCATTACCAGATAATCGCGCACATTGACCGAAAAGTAATCTGAAACCTTGGGCAGGTTGGGGTGGTCGAGGCGCGCGAGAACAGATGCCTCACGAAAGAATTGTTCGCGGGCCTGCTCAAAAACCTGGGTTGGGAGAGCCTGATTGTGCTCAACTTCCTTGAGCGCGCATAATCTACCTTCCAGACGGGTGTCTTCTGCAAGATAAATACTGCCGGTACCGCCCTGTCCGATCTGTTCACGGATCTTGTAGCGGTCGCGCAGGATCTCCCCTTTCTTCAACGATTGGGGCAACTGCACTCCTGTGTTGTGCTGCGCGTGTAACCTGTGTCTGTCTTAATGAAGTGATATTTTCGGCGTGTATCACTTTGTAGATTAAGCTAAAAGTAAATATGCACAGATTTACACTTTTCTGCTATATTATAAACGTCTTTTGTTAATAAAGAGGACTTACTATTTTAGCGGACTGAAGTCCGAATTCCAATTATTGAGGCAATTATGGATCATGAAGAAGATTTTCCCATTCTGGTAGCGCAAGACGGCCCGCTCAAAGGTCAACGCTGGTCGGTAAGCCACACATTGATGGTGGGACGTGACCCCACCTGTGAGATCAATGTGCAGGATCGTCAGGTGTCTCGGTTTCATGCGCGTATCACGCCCACACCCGAAGGTGTGACCATCGAAGATCTGGGCAGCAAGAATGGAACAAATCACAATGGAACGGAACTCACCGCGCCAGTCATGCTGCAGGATGGCGACCTTTTGGGTATTGCGCTCGCACAGCAATTTTTATTCCTTACCTCAGATGCCACCATGCCGCTGGCTGAAAATGGTTCCCGTTCCGGGCGTTTGCTGATGGATCAAAAATCCCGTCGTGTTTGGGTAAATCAACAGCAGGTTACGCCGCCTTTATCTGCACAGCAATTCAAGTTGTTGTGGATGTTATATGAAAAGCAGGGACAGGTCATTGCCCGTACAGAACTTGTAACGGTTGTATGGGGTGAAGACCAAATGGCGGGCGTATCTGATCAGGCATTGGATGCCCTTATCCGCCGTCTGCGTGACCGTCTGGCCGCGCTCGACCCAACACATCAATATATTGACACCGTGCGCGGACATGGCGTGCGGTTGGATAATCCCATAATTGGGGAATGATATAGCATGGATGCTCAATCAGAAAAATTACTGGCTCAAATGATTCGCAATACGCGGCTGGCTTCACTTGGCACACTGCGCGAGGGAGCGCCGCGAGTCTCAATGGTGGCTTTTGTTCCCGCGGAGGATTTTTCCGCGTTCTATATCCATGTCAGCCGGCTTGCCCAGCACACCGTTGACATGCAAAAAGATAAACAGGTTGGATTCCTGATCGCAGAAACAGATGATGGCCGCGCCGACCCGCAGACACTCGGGCGCGTGTCCATCCGTGCCAGTGCCGAGATGATCCAAAATGGTGAGCCGGGATACACACCGCTCAAGGAACTCTATCTCGCGCGTTTCCCTGAAGCCGAACAATTCTTCAAGCTGGCTGATTTCAGTTTTTGGCGCATCAAGCCCAAAGGCGGAAGATTCGTGGCCGGCTTTGCAAAGGCCTATAACATCACAGTCGAAACTTTACAGAAAGTTTCAGAACGTTAATTAAGACATCCGAAGTTACAAGACTTCGGATGTTATCTTTTAATTAAGGAACTTCAACATGAACACATTAAACCTGCTCGCTGTTTTTGCACATCCAGATGACGAATCAATGGGAATGGGCGCCACGCTGGCAAAGTATTCTGCCGAAGGAGTGGACACACACCTCATCTGCGCTTCTCGCGGCGAGAGAGGCTGGTTCGGTTCCGAGGAGCAGTTTCCAGGTCCGGAAAGACTCGGCCAAATCCGCACTGTGGAATTGCAGAACGCCGTCCGCGAATTGGGGATGAAGAGTCTGCACTTCCTCGATTACATTGATGGGGATGTGGATCAGGCGCCGCATGTTGAAGCCATTGCAAAGATCGTCACGCACATCCGCAAAATAAAACCGCAAGTGGTGGTGACCTTTCCGCCTGACGGCAACTACGGCCACCCCGATCATGTGGCCATCGGACAATTCACCTGCGCCGCAATTGTCTGTGCCGCAGATTCTTCCTACGTCGACCCGCAGGGACTCGCTGCCCATTGTGTGTCAAAACTTTATTACATGGTGGATGGCGAGAACTTTATCAATCTGGTCGCGCCTTTTATGGGCGACATGACCTTCCCCGTGGACGATCAGATACGCGGCGAATTTCCGTGGAAGGACTGGATGATCACCACCAAAATTGATATGGCCGAACATTGCATCGCTGCCTGGAAAGCTATTCAATGTCATCAAAGTCAATTGTCAACGCTTGGCGCACTGGCAGAACTGCCCTCTGACTCTGCCGCATCTGTGCTCGCCATGCAAGGGACTTTCTATCGCGCTTTTAGTTTGGTGAACGGCGGCAGAAAGATCGAAAGCGATTTCTTTGAGGGCTTGAGATAAAGTTAAATTTAAAAGATTAAAAGACTTCCGAAGTCTGCTTGGAGTCTTTCCGGTTAAAGCTCCTCAAAACAGACTTCGGAAGTCTGCATCTTAAAACAGACTGCAAAAAAAGAGACCGTCACATTCGTGGCGGTCTCTTCGTGCTAACCCATATTTTTCTTCATCACACGTTTCAGAGCAACTTTATAGATCTCAGTCAACTTGCCGGTCATGGCCTGGGCCTCGGGGTTGGCATCGCCCTGTGATTCGATCTGGGCGATCAGTCCGCTTAGTGCATCCACGAACTGCTGATTGACGATCTCCTCATTTTCCGAAAGCATCTGTTCCACAGCGGCCTCATCGGGCGTTTGCAGCAACTGCTCAATGAACGCGATCTCTGGCGGGGGAGCGCTGGCAGATTGCAGCACCTGCACCATCTTTTGCAGTTTGCCCATCCGCGTGTAATCATTTGACTCGGAAGCCTGCCGCAGCAACTGGTTAACCACTTCCGCCGCATCCTGTGTAAAGGCTTCGATATTTTCCTGCGTGGCCTTTTCCACATCTTCCTGATTCAAAATATTTTCAACAAATTCCTGCGCCTGCTTGAAACGCGCCTCAAGTTGTTTATCCACATCGGCTACAAATCCCAGCAGCTTCTCGCGGATCGACTCAAGCCTTGTCTTTTCCTCTGCCGCAGCCTGCTCGATCTTATCGCTCAAATTCTGGAAGAAGACATAGTCCATGCCGCCGCGGGCCAGTGAAACATAAGCGCGGATGCGCGCCTCGCTCGGGGCCGCGATGACGAAATCCAGCAACAGTTCGCGGGTGAGACTTTTCCCCGCATCCTGCAGGACCTTTGTAGCTGCTTCCATTTCCGCGACAGATTCCTTAAGCTGACGGCCGAACGCGGTCTCTTCCAGCAGTTGTTTTTGCAGCTCGATCAACGCGCGCGCGATTGGCTCCTGTCCGCTTTGCATGGCGTTTTGCGCGATGCGGCTGAACAACCCGAAGAACTGCTCGTCAATATTCTTTTCATTCTGTTTGATCAATTCCAACCGCGCATCCGCCGAGGTCATCTGGAGCAGTTTCTCGATCAACAGCACCCGCTCCTGCTGTGTTGTCATGATACACAACAGGAGTGGCAAGGCGGCCATCATATCCACAGTGCGGACAGCGCGCATGATTCGATTGTCCGCTCAACAAGCGCTGCTTGGCGGCGGGTTCATAAGTCACGTCGAAAAGCTGTTCAACGTTGGCTGCAATAATTTGTCTACAGCGAGGGCACGAAATTTGAGTTTGAGGCATGAAATGATTTCCGATTTTTTAGATTTACGATTTTAGATTTATGATTTTAGATTGGTCGTGTACTTTCACAAATTACGAATCACGGATCATCAACAATCTCGTGATTCGTAATTACCAATTACCAATTACCAATTACTGATCTACCAACCAACACTACCCAACCAATTCTTCCAACCGATCAATGTAGCCTTCCATCACAGCAAAGGTTTCTTCGACGGCTTTGGGAGTGGTCAGATTCACGCCGGCATTCTTGAGCACATCCAACGGATAGACCGATGAGCCGGATTTCAGGAAGCCGAGATAATCTTCCACGGCGTTCGGTTCGTTGCGCAGGATTCTGCCGGAGAGCGCGTGCGCGCCAGAGATGCCGGTGGCATACGCGTATACATAATAATCAGAGAAGAGATGACCAAACGTAGACCACACCATTCCCACGCGCGGACGGTCTACTTTCACCTTGGGACCAAATCCCTCGGTAAACAGATCAGCCATCAGGTCGATCATTGAATCGGCGGTCAGGGATTCGCCGCGTTCCACCCGTTGATGAGTCTCCAGCTCGAAGCGAGCGAGAGTCGGCATCTGGAAGAAATATCTAAAGAAGTTGCCGCCGACCGCTTCCTCGATCAAAGAGATCAGGAAGTTCTTATCGGTGATGGTCTTGAGCAAATGTCCGCGCATCATGGCTTGATTGAAATTGGAAGCCACTTCTGCCACGAACAATGAATAATCAGAATAAGCGAGCGGCTGATTCTTCCAAGTCAGATACGAATGCATCGAGTGACCGAGTTCGTGCGCCAATGTGCTCATGCTGCCCACTTCATCGGTGTAGCTCATCATGATGAATGGGTAGGTGCCCGAAGCGCCCCATGAGAACGCGCCGTTTGATTTGCCCTGGTTGGGATACACATCCACCCAGCGTTCTTTGAGGCAGCCCTTGCGGACGGTGTCTACATAATCCTTGCCGAGCGGTGCGAGACTGTCACAGATCAGGTCTACGGCTTTTTCGTAGGAAACCTTGGTCTTCTTCTTGGCAATTGGCGCCCACATATCGTAGTAGTTGATTTCTTTTAACTTCAAGGCCTTGCGGCGAATTTCAAAATAACGGTGCCAGACTGGTAAATTCTTTTTGAAGGTGTCGATTAAATTATGGAAAACTTCAACGGGAATATTATTCTCAAACAGTGATGCCGAAAGCGAATTTTCATGTTTGCGTACTTGGCTGTAAAAAACATTCGCCTTGATCGAAGTGGTCAGATTGGTGGCAAGCGTATTCTTGAATTCAAGATGCTTGTCCATGTAACTTTCGAACGCGCTTTGTCTTACTTTGCGGTCAGGATGTTCCATCAGCGCGGTGTGGAAGTTGCCCTGTGTCACGACAACTTTTTTGCCTTTGCTGTCCATCGCGGGCGCAAATTTGAAATCGGCATTGGTCAACATGCTGCTGCTGTTGCCTGCTCCGCCCAACGCATCGCTGACCATGCCCAACACTTCTTCCACTTCGCCCGAACGCACATGCGCCTGCTTGCGGAAGAGGTTGTTCATATTATGAGCCTGAACTGCCAGCTTCGTATTTTGCTTCATCCACTCATCGAGTTTGGGTTTCCCGATCAAAAGCAATTCAGGATTGATAAAGGCAATGGCTCCGGCGATCTGTCCGTACACGGCTTGTGCCTTGCCATACATGGCCGCTGAATTTTGATTTGTGGTATCCACATTATATGAAAAGCCCGCATATACAAAGACATGCATCATGCGTTTCATCAGGTCTTCCACCAGATCAAGCGCTTTTACCAGTGTTTCGGCGCTTTCACCCAGCCGGCCTTCATAATTCTTGATTGCGGGCAGATCGGCAAGGATCTTCTTTACTTCCGCTTCCCAATCTTTTTTGGATTTAAAAACGCTTTCCGCATTCCATGTGTACTTTTTATTCACTTTACTGCGAGGGGGAATTGAGGTTGCCATATGTTTTCCTTTTCCATGAAGATGGGATTATTTTACCTTGATTTGCAACGGCACTACAGAATCAGCGCGGAAGGGAGAAGCAGATTCTCGCGCCACGGCGTAGACCGCCGTCAGGATTCGTGTCAGCCCAGATGCGCCCGCCGTGCGCTTCGACAATTGCGCGCGCGAGGTAGAGTCCCAGTCCGGCGCCCTTCGTCTGCTTGACGGCATTCGTCGAACGATAGAAGCGGTCAAAAATATGCGGCAGGTCTTTGGCTTCAATTCCATCGCCTTCATCACTGACGCAAATGATCACTTGTTCAGGGCGCATGGATCCGCTGATCTTGATCTCACCATCGGGTGCGTACTTTAATGCATTCGAAACCAGATTGGAGATGACCTGTTCAATGCGTGTTTCATCACCAATGATGACAGGGAAATTTTCTGGGAAATCAGTGACAAGCTTATGCTTTGGAGATTGCGACGCGAAACGCTCGGTCACACGTACCGCAAGGCTGGGGATGGCAACATCAGCCTGATGCAAGCTCAAGCCGCCTGCTTGCAAACGCAAGGCATCAAGCAGATCGTCGATCATCTTCGATAACCGGTCCGCTTCTTCTTCGATGACAGCCAGCGAATCGCTGATGGTGGCCTTATCCCATTTGGCATCATCCCGCCGCAAAGTGGACGCGTATCCTTTTATCAGCGCAACCGGCGTCCGCAGTTCGTGGCTGACGATCGAGATAAAGGTCGCCTTGATCTCATCCGCAGTTCTAAAGTGGGTAATATCGCGCACACTGACAAAGATATTGCGCAATTTTTTTTCACCGGAAAGCAAAGGCGCATAGGTGATTCCCACCGGCAGATGAGGCGGTAACGGCCTTGAAATATCGCCTTCTACATATAAAGTGGCATTGGGCGTCAGCGGCCAGCCTTCTGTGACAGATTCTTCGAGTGTTCGTCCTTGCGGCTCTTTCTTCCAACGCACGATCTCATTGTGTTTCTTTCCGACGATCTCTTCACGTGTCAGACCGTATAATTTTTCAAAGGCGGCATTGCATCTTTCGATCACCTGATCTGCATTCAGGATCAAAATCCCATCGGCTGCAGAATCGAGCAGCGCATCGAGACGTTGTTTCTCATAAGAGACCTGTCCATAAAGTTGTGCGTTGAATACCGCAATCGCGGCCTGATCTGCAAAAGATTGCAGTAACACACGGTCGTTGGGCGTGAACAGGTCGGCATAATTACGGAAGATAAAGATTACGCCGATCACCTGTCCGTGGGCGGCGAGGGGCAGACCGGTGCCGTTGAGCAATCCCATACTGGCGGTGTAGGTCAAATCTTTTAACATGCGATTAAGTTCAAGTACATCCAGTTCGCCGACCTTCTCTTCGGCCAGTAAAGGTGTGAGGTAACTTAAAAATGCCGGAGCAATGCCATGCGCGGCGGTCACGCGCCAGCCGTCGGGTTGTTTAAGCGCGATTAATCCCGCCTGCCCCGCCAGCATTTCAATCGAGACGCGCAAAATGCGCGCCAGCAGTTTCTCAAGGTCTAATTCCTGAGTCAGCAGACGTGAGATTTCGAGTAAATAATCTCGTTGACGAACGCGGAAATCCGGGAGCATGTTGGAAGGAAGCATAGGGAAGGAAAAATAGTGAATGGTATCTATCAACTTACTTTGCTATTCTATCACTCGCAGGCAGTTGACGTGTGTAAGAGTTGCGTAAGCGAAAAATGGCTTCAAAATAATTACAAAACTGTTATTTCAATCAGTTGACATGGATAAATAACACTACTACAATCTTTTGAAATTAGTACTTTTGGGTGATGACACGGATGCATTGACCCAACACTTGGATTGGTCGCTTCTCTTTTTTTTGTGGAGTAAATGTGTTGGCGAGCAAACAGCGAAACCGGCCGTTAGTTGGTCTGATTTGCTGTTTTTTTCTATATATTTAAGTTTCAATTTTTTCAATTTTTTTATTCAAAGGATGTGCGCCATGTTGAGATCATTCAAATTGCTATTTTTGACCGTTGTGATGATAGCTTCTCTGTTCCT
This sequence comes from Candidatus Villigracilis proximus, assembly GCF_016717045.1. Classification (NCBI taxonomy): domain Bacteria; kingdom Bacillati; phylum Chloroflexota; class Anaerolineae; order Anaerolineales; family Candidatus Villigracilaceae; genus Candidatus Villigracilis; species Candidatus Villigracilis proximus. The sequence goes on from NZ_JADJUO010000005.1 coordinate 96,992, forward strand.
GGGTCCGGTTACGCCTGCCTACGCGTTGACATACCCGGCTGAGATCAATAAAAGCTTTACGCCGATTGCGATTGTCTCGGGTGGTGTTTCCAAATTACGGGTTACCATTTATAACCCGAATGCAAACCCATTGACCAATGCAGGTTGGACGGATAACTTGATCGGTGTGCAGCCGGGCTTGTCTATTGCGAATCCACCTAACATGACTCAAACTTGTGGTGGGTCTGCAATAGTGACTGCGGTGGCAGGTGGAACCACGATTTCTTTAAGTGGGGGAACTGTCCCACGGCAGATCGTGAACACTCCCGGCAGTTGCTATGTTGAAGTGGATGTCACTTCAACTACACCCGGCAATCTGATCAACACACTTCCAGCAAGTGTTCTCACGGCTACCACTCTTGATGGCGCTACACCCGTTGCGATTACCAACACGACACCAGCCAGCGCCACTCTAAATGTGATTGGTGTGCAGCCGCCTTCTTTGAGCAAAGGCTTTGTGCCCAATACGATTTCAGTTGGGCAGAAAAGTACGTTAACGATTACTCTTCGTAATAACGATACCAAAAACCCGCTGACCCAGACCACACTTACTGATTATTTACCCGCGAATGTGGTATTGGCGACCCCGGTACAACATTTAGCAGTTCCCATCTTAAGTGGCTGCGGCGGTTCAGCAACATTGTTGAACGGGCCGGGTGGAACTCCTGTTGCTCCAGGTGACACCGCGTTGACGCTCAATAATGCGACCATTGCAAAAACCTCCAACTGTGTGATTACGGTGGATGTCACTTCATTAAATCAAGGTTCTTATCTAAATACGATTCCTGCCGGCCCAGCTGGACTTGGTTCAATTAGCACCCGTGAAGGTGTCACCAATGCCAGCCTGGCGAGTGACACATTAAATGTTCAGGCGTTTACCTTGAACAAGTCATTTGCGACCTCGCCCATTGCGGCGGGTGGTGTCAGCCTGATGACGATTACCATTAATAATATTGCCAGTATTCCTTATACCGGCGTTACATTGACCGATACCTTCCTCGCTCCCGCCGCTGACAATCTGGAGTTTTTAGATGACGCCTCGAAGACCACGACTTGTATTAGTGGCTCGGAGGTAATCACCATTTCACGGGTTGCGCCGGCGGTAAATTTGGACAATCGATTGGTACTGACGAATGGCAGTATCGCCGCCAACTCATCCTGTACGATTACGGTCAACGTCCGTGCCAAATTGGGGACACCAGCCGCAACTTATACAAATAATATTCCCATCGGGGCGATGTCCACCACTCAAGGCGCTACCAATCACGCGCCCGCTTCTGCCACTTTAGCTGTTACATCGCTCTCGATTGGCAAAGCCTTTTCGCCGACTACTTTTGCGGCCGGGCAAACCAGCATGTTGACGATCACAATTACAAACCCTTCTGCCAGCCCTTTTACTGCTGCTACTTTGGCAGATACCCTGCCCACTACCCCTAATAGCAACTTAAGATATACAGGCACGCCAACCACTACTTGTACTACCGGGAGCGATGGCGCAGCCGTTGCTCTTTCTGGTGCGCCAACCCGTACAGTCACCTTGACGAGCGGCACGATTCCAGCCAACAGTACCTGTACCATCACGGCCACAGTCACAACTGATGCAACCGCACCATCACAGGCATATACAGCTACAGCGAATCAAAATCTCATTCCTGCTGGTGCGCTATCAACATTTGAAGGTGGGACGAACGTTGCACTTGCAAGAGCTCCAGTTACGGTTACTACCGTTACCGTTGGCAAAGCTTATGCACCCACTACGGTGGCTTACCCCAATGCAAGTCTTTTGACGATTACGATTACCAACCCGAGAACCGGCGGCGCGTTGACAGGCATTACCTTAACTGACGTTTTGGACTCCCACCTCGAAATTGTTAATACAACTTCCACTCCACCTTCACCAGACCCAGTTACTAATTGTAATGCTTCTACAACCCCAGTACTGACGGCTACAGTTGGCACTCAAACCATCAGTCTGAGCAATGGCTCATTAGCCGCAGCACCAGCCGCAGCGACTTCATGTACTATTACAGTCTATGTCAGACCAAAAGTTGATACATCTGCAGGCACTTTCCAAAATATAATTGCTATTGGAGATTTAGATACCGCTGGTCCAGGCCCGACCAATAGCGTTGCCGCTACTGCGAATCTAACAGTAAACGCAGTCAGTGTTAGCAAAGCCTTCCAATTTTCAAGTTTTCAGGCAGGCACAAATAATACCCTGACCATCACCCTCACAAATTCCACTGGGTTTAACTATACCGGTGCGAATATCTCCGACACTCTACCTGCCACGCCGAATACCAACCTGAGGTTTACAGGTACCCCAACGACGACTTGTGCTGGTGGGGCTGTTGTCTTATCTGGCGCACCCACAACGCGCACTGTAACGATGACTGGCGGTACCATCCCTGCCCTTGGCAGTTGTACCATTACCGCCACCGTCACCACAGATGCGAGCGCACCAAATGCGGCTTATACCGGAGCAAACTCAAACACGATTCCGATTGGTGCTTTGCTCACAGATCAGTTAGTTAGTAATACCACCGCTGCAACGGCGCCCGTCACGGTTTATTCCACTGGCGCGGGTATGACGGCAGCCAAGTCTTTCTCACCTGCAACCATTAACAACGGCGGAAACTCAGACCTGTTATTAACTTTCACCGCACCTGTTGATACTGCGCTTAGTGCTTTTTCCTTTACTGATACTTTCCCAGTGGGTATGACGATCAGCAACTCAACGCCTGCCACCAATACTTGCGGTGGCACGCTGACTGCTGATACAGGTACTGGCGTTATTTCCTTAACTGGCGGCAACATTGCCATTGGAGCTTCCTGTACGGTGCATGTCTTCGTCACCAGTGATACGGGCAGCGGGGCAGGGGTGGTTTATCCCAATACGATTAACCCGATTGATATTACCAACACCGAAGCCAGGTCAATCCCTGGTGCGGTTACAGCGAATTTGACTGTGCTGACTCCCAGCACATTAACCATGGCAAAGGCTTTCTACCCAACGATTGTCAACCCGAACGGCCTTTCGACCTTAAGAATTACCTTATCGAACACAAACCTCGCTGCATTGGTCAATGTTTCATTAACAGACACAACGCCGGGTTGGCCCGGCACTTTAACCAATGGATTCGTAGTGGCTCCCACACCCAATGCCAGCACTACTTGCGGTACTGGCGTCATTACAGCCGTTCCTGGGTCGCGGACAATTTCCATGGCAAATGGAGTCGTCCCGGCACAAGTGGATGGCATCCCCGGTCTTTGTACAATTGACGTAAACGTTCAGGGAAAATCTACAAACGGCGCAGTTGCTGCCACATATACCAATACGATTCCTGCCGCAAACGTGATCGGGACCATTCAAGGCACAGGCTCAACCATGAACGCGTTGGCTCCAGCCACTGCCGATATTACGGTGCGTAACATCACGCTCGAAGTCGTTAAAGGTTTTGTGCCTCAATTGGTTTATGGCGGCACAGTCTCACAGATGAGCATCACCTTAAGGAATCCAAGCGCGGCAGCAGAGTTAACTGGCATCTCTTTTACCGATAACATGTTTATCTCCGGGGATCCAGTCCCAACTAAAAATTATCCAGCAGGCCAAATGATTATCGCCACTCCGCCCAATTTTGACCCTTCAGATTGTGGACCAGCCGCTGTGATAACAGGTACCCCTGGTGGCAGCACTTTTTCATTTAGCGGCGGCTATCTTGCGCCTGATACAGAATGTACGCTGACACTTGATGTGTCGATGACTGTTAACGGGAACCGCACAAATAGAATTCCTGCTTTCACAGTCACCTCTTTCAATGGAGCGTCGAATCCTACTCCGGCTGAAGCCTCACTCACCAACCTAGCGGGTGCGAGCATTGACAAGAGTTTTTCTCCCATCCTGCTGCCTGCCGGTCTGGGAAATTACTCCTTGCTAACCATTACAATCCGCACCACTGCGCTTGTTGCTTTGACCAATTTAGGTTTTGTAGATAATCTTCCAGCCGGCTTGGAAGTATCGGGCGGGTCTGCGCCTGCTGCGGTTAATAACTGCGGCGGTACCTTGTCGGCTGCGCCGGGAGATACCACAATTCAATTGACGGGCGGTATCCTTAACCTTGGCTTTAGTACCTGCACCATGGTCATTCCGATTTCTGGCGCTTTGCCGGGTGCATATACCAATACCATCCCAACCAACACCCTCACCAATAATGAAACGATTTCCAATGTGGAGCCTGCGATAGATACGCTCACGCTCACTCCATACAGTCTTGGAAATCGTGTTTGGTACGATACGAATAATGATGGCTTGCTGAATAATAGTGAAGTGGGCATCAATGGCGTGCGCGTGAATTTGTACAAGGATAACGGCGCAACTCCCGGTGTTTATGATGTAACCGATACCTTTGTTGGCTTTCAAACCACCAATTCTTTAGGTTACTATCGCTTTGATGGACTGGGCGCTGATAATTATATTGTGACCATTCCAGCAGATAACTTCCGCGCGGTGACGGGCGAAAATGTCCCCGGCGATCCATTGGCTGGATATTTAAGCAGCGGATCATCCTTAGCCGCAGATGGTTCTGTTTCTGACAGTTACGGTCCCGACCCTGACAACACTGTGACGGATAACGATGATAATGGCGTAACCACCTTCGTCAGCAATGTTCTGAACTATGTCTCAGCACAGGCAGTGACCATCGGAACAGGATCAACTGAACCGACGACTGATGCGGATCCACTTCCAAATCCGGGTGCAGGCGAAGCGGTCGATAATCAAAGTGATCGCACTGTGGATTTTGGTTTCTATCGTCAGCAGTTAAGCAATCAGATATTTAATGATCTCGATAATGACGGTATGTTTACAGGCGCAGATTCTCCACTGGCTGGCGCCATTGTGCAGTTGTATGCCAGCAATGGCACGACTGAAATTCTGGTTGGGCCTGATGGTATTTTGGGCACCGCAGATGATGCGGGGGGCGGGGTGACGACGCTGGCAGGTGGAACATATCTCTTTAGCGGGTTGCCTGCTGGTGATTACATTGTGAAAGTGACACCGCCATCTGGATACAGTACCGTTGACAGTGCAGATACGGCCACGCCGAATAGCAATGTTGACAGTAATGACAATGGACTCTTCACGAATCCCGGGCAGGTCTCCAGCAATGTGGTGACTCTTACACCTGGCGTTGTTGGCGTAAGTACAACAGTTACAAACAGTACAGGCACGACTCATAACCCGTCAATGGATTTTGGTTTTGTCCCGTTATATAGTTTGGGTAATCGTGTCTGGTTTGACACCAATAATGACAGTTTATTAAACGGTACTGAAGTTGGTGTCAACAATGTGCGCGTGGAGCTATACCTCGATAATGGCGGCACTCCGGGTGTTTTTGATCTCACGGATACTTTTGTCAACTTTGATACCACAGATGCGAACGGCTATTATCGCTTTGATGGATTAAACCCCGTTGACTATGTCGTTGTTATTCCTTCAACTCAATTTGTTCTCAACGGTCCGTTGGATGGATATTGGAGCAGCGGCACAAGTGTTGATATCGCAGGGAACATCAGCGATGTCACTGCCAATGATCCTGATATTGATGCAGATGATAGCGACGATAACGGCCTCTCAACGTTTGCCGGGAACAATATCAATTATGTATCCGCACAAACAGTGAAACTTGGCCCGGGTGCAAGCGAGCCGATCAATGATAACGATCCGGCGCTTAACCCTGAGACAGGCGAAGCGGCGAATGACCAAAGCAATCGTACAGTAGACTTCGGTTTCTATCATGTGAGCCTAAGTAATCAAGTCTTCTGGGATATTAATGCTGATGGTTTGTTCGACGCGGGCGATGTCGTGCTTGCCGATGCGATTGTGCGCTTATATGCCAGCAATGGAACGTCTGAAATTCTGGTTGGGCCGGATGGCATTTTAGGCACAGCAGATGATGCCGCAGGTGGTGTAACCACAGGCGTAAGCGGTACCTATCTGTTTAGCAATTTGCCCGCTGGCGACTATATTGTGAAAGTAACTCCGCCCGCCGGTTTTGCCAGCACTATGGATAATGCTGATAATCCGCCCACCAACGATACGACCACACCAAACGATAATATTGATAATAATGATAATGGTGTTGGCACACTCGGCGGTGAGGTTGCCAGTAACGCCGTTGCTCTCACACCCGGCGATGCTGATGTGAGTAATACCGTTACGAACAGCACTGGTACAACCCTTAACCCGACACTTGATTTCGGCTTTGTTCCAAATTCAAATCTTGAATTTAGCCTTGGGAATCGCGTATGGTTTGATACAAACAACGATGGATCGCTCAATGGCTCTGAGGTCGGAGTTAATAACGTAAGAGTTGAGTTATATCTGGATAACGGCACAACTGCCGGCGTGTATGATGCGAGCGACACTTTTGTCGATTTTGAAATTACAGATCCAAGCGGCCATTATCGTTTCGATAATCTGTCTGCTGGAAATTACGTGGTGCTCATTCCGCCGACTCAGTTTAGCACTGGCGGCCCGTTGGATGGGTATCTAAGCAGCGGGACGGTCATCTCAAACAGTGGCACAGTGACCGATGGAATTGGCCCCGACCCGGATGGTACTCCCGCTGACAGTGACGATAATGGCGCGAGCAATCTGATCAGTAATACGGTTAATTATGTTTCGTCTCAGGCTGTAACCCTCGGGCCAAGCACCAGCGAGCCGACCGGTGAGACGGATCCATTGACCAATCCTGATCTTAACGAAGAACCTGATAACCAAAGCAATCGCACAGTGGATTTTGGCTTCTATCGCCAGCAACTGAGCGACCAGATATTTGTCGACTCTAATAACGATGGCATCTTCAACAGTGGAGATTTGGCAATGACCGGTGCAACTGTGCAGTTGTTTACCGGTGATGGCTTGATTGAAATCAGAGTCGGACCGGATGGCATTTGGGGAACCGCCGACGATGCGGTTGGCGGTGTAACCACCGGCGTAGACGGCCTGTACTTGTTTGGCGGTTTACCGGCTGGCGATTATATTGTGAAAGTGACTCCGCCCTCCGGGTATGCCAGCACTGCGGATGTGAATGCAGATACCACCACGCCGAACAACAACGTGGATAATAATGACAATGGCGTTGGTGTAACAAGCGGACAGGTCTCCAGTAATGTTGTATCGTTAACTCCAGGCTTAACTGGATCCAGCACCATCGTTACAAACAGTACAGGGACAACGCTTAACCCATCCCTTGATTTTGGTTTTGTCCCATCCAATGGTTTCTTAAAGACCATTACTGGCACAAGTGAAACATTCACCAGCGGCACAAATGTGGCAATTGGTGAGATTGTGACCTACCAAATCACCATGGACCTGACGGCTTCCATCACATACAACAACGTTGTCGTGACAGACCGCATGGATAAAGGACTTGCTTTTGTGGATTGTGTTCTTGTGAATGTTGCTGGTACAGATGCGACAAGCACGGTTTGCCCGCCAGTGGTTTCTTCCATTGTAAATCCGGGCGATTCTGTGGCGAATCCGGCAAACGCGGGCAGGCAGGTTGTCTTTAATGTTGGCAATATCCCTGTCTCCGCCACAGATTCAACACTGGTAATTCAATATCGTGCCATCGTTCTGGATGTTATCGAAAATCAGGATGCCGGTACTTTGAATAACGCGGCAACTGTATCGTGGACGGGCGGCGTGCTTTCCTCAAGCGCGTCTAATGTGACCATTGTTGAACCTGACCTTGTCATTGAAAAATCAGCCGCCCCGGTGGTTAATGTCCCGTTGGGCACACCGGTTCAATTCACATTGACGATCAATCATACGTCTCCTGAAAGCACTGCTGATGCGTTCGATGTGGTAGTGACGGATATTCTGCCGTCTACACTTGAATATATTCCATGCAGTATTACCTATAGTGGATGGACACCAACCAGCCCGACATCACCCGCATATTGTCCGGGAGCCGCGACAGACCTTACCTTTACCTGGGACACTTTCCCGCGTGGTGAAGTTGCTGTGATCACATTCAGCGCCCGTCTTATGGGGGCGCCTGCTCTCAACGCAGCATCTGTTGCATGGACATCTCTGGATATTGACCCCGGATCGAATGGACTGCCTGTTCTACTTTCAACCTATAACACTGAATCCACTGAAAGATGGTATGACCCCCTGGATAATATCAATATCTATTCAGTATCTGACAGTATTGCGATTAATGTAGCGGGTACCGATGATGATGGAGATGATGATAATGTGAATCTGCCCAGATCCTTGCCCGCAACAGGGTTTGCTCCCGGTGTGATCACACCTCTGGCGCAACAACCGCTGGACAAGTTATATACAGCAACCGGAGTATGGCTGGAGATCCCAAGTCAGAATGTGAAGATGCAGATCGTCGGCGTGCCTCTGGTCAATGGAGATTGGGATATTTCATGGCTGTCGAGTGAAGCAGGCTGGTTGAATGGCACGGCTTTCCCCGGCTGGGACGGGAACAGCGCCCTTACAGGGCACGTAACCCTGCCAAACGGTAAAGCAGGCCCCTTTGCCGGATTAGGCAGCCTCAAGTGGGGAGACAAGATCATCATCCGCGCCAATGGCGAAGTGTACACTTTTGAGGTGCGTGAAAATCGCACGATCAAGCCATACATTACATCTGTTCTCAAACATGAAGAGGATGCCTGGCTCACGTTGATTACCTGCAAGACATACGATAAATCTACAAATACATACGCCAACCGTATTGCTGTGCGGGCCGTTTTGGTGAGTGTGAAAGAAGATGGTATTACAAATTACTCAAGCGGTGGGCGCTAACCAATAATAAAAAAGGACGGTGCTGCAAAGCACCGTCCTTTTTTGATTGGATTTTGTCGACATTAATTTTTTTGTCCACGAAGTTTACGAACAATACGAATTTCAGCTGTTTTGTGAATACTCTGTCTCCGTTTTTTATTGTGAGTTTTCCCATCCATCTTATAAACCTGTCAAAGAGCTGCGGAGAAATTATATGGATTATTAAGCGCGTTTTGCCGGCTTTAGTATCCAGTATTCATATGGAAAACGATAACCTGTTGTTAATATGAAAACCTCTTGAATTTAATATAATTGCCGCATTCTCAAAACACAGGTGATAAATATGGAAATGCATTACAGTGAACTGGACAATGGCATTAATTTGATCAAGCTTAACGGTAAATTGGACATCATCGGCGCAAGTGAAATCGAAAATAAGTTTGCGGGCTACTGCTCCGGTGACAAGGTCCGTGTGATCGTGGATTTATCGCAGGTGGATTTTCTCGCCTCCATTGGCATTCGTCTGCTGGTGTTGACTGCGAAATCTGTCACCAATCGCGGCGGGAAAATGGTGCTCTTAAGTCCCACCCCTGAAGTGCAGAGTGTCCTTGAAATCACGGGCATCCCGGCCATCATCCCCAGTTATTCTCATCTTGAATCTGCTGAAACAGTTTTGCTGGCTTCCTAAAAAATATTTTTCCGCAACAAAACGGCCTCGTTAACATGGTCTTTCTTAAGACCGGTTCGAGGCCGTTTTGTTTTATAGTTTTTGCAGCCGATAGGGCAGAATGGACGGATCGAGTCGTTCGGGATATCCATCCAATTGATAAGCGATCAAATAGCCCTCGTAGTTGTCAACCGAAAAAGGCCAGGGAGCAGCATGGATGATGCCATCGTCCACGGAATATTTGACGGAAACTTCCTCGTCTTTATCATTCCGTGGAAAGAGTGAGACGGAATCTGAAGCCGGTACATCAAAACAAAAATCGAAGGAGATCTGGTCGCAAAAATCTGTAATGCGATCCATACGGTCAAATAATTCTTTGGAAAGATGATGCTGCCGCAGTTGTTTGTCAATCGCCTGTGAAAATTCGGCGGTCATTGCTTTGCGTTCACTCGATTCGTCGTGACTGGACAACCGTCTCACATGGTATTTGGCGATTGTATCTGCAACGATATCTGAGTATTGGGTATAAAAACTGCGCCGCGTAATTGCATTCCATTCTTCTTTGCTCATCCCCCCAATCGGAGAATTATCCAATAGTCCATAGCCGCGGTCATGTAATCCCATACCCATCATCATGGAATTTCGCTCAACGGGTGGAAAATCAAAATCGGCATTGCCCCATAACATTGCCAGTGTTCCCACTAGCCTGAGATGTTCTGCTTGCGGTATTACGATCGGTCTGCGTTTGGACTTAAACACCTTGTATCTCCTGTTTGATACCGATAAGTTTTTTTGAATAAGAATGCAATTTTACATGTAATCTTGTGCCTTTGTAGGCGATAACTTACGCTAATTTAAAAACAAGAATGATCTCATCAACATTGTTTTGCTGACGCTGGCCGGGAATTGCTTTTTACTTATTGGCCCTTGATCTCTTTCTGCTTTTGAAGAACGTTAATTTTCAAAATCGGTAAGAGTGTGCGTTTTGATAGCATCAAAAACCTATATGGAAAAGGAGATTAATATGAGCGAAGTAAATGATTGGAATCAAAAAGTAATTGAAGAATTTCGAGCAAACGAAGGCTGGGTGGGCGGAAATTTTGAAGGCAAGACTCTGCTTCTTTTGCACACAACAGGCGCAAAGAGTCAGCAGGAGCGGATTAATCCCGTGGCCTGCATCAGAGATGGTGACCGTCTGGCGGTGATCGCCTCCAAGGCCGGGGCGCCGACCCATCCTGATTGGTATTACAACGTGGTTGCCAATCCGCTGGTGACCGTTGAAGTTGGTACGGAGAAAATTCAAGTCCGCGCTTCTGTGGCTGAAGAACCGGAGCGGACCCGCTTGTATGAAAAAATGATCGAGGTCATGCCCGGTTTTGACGAATATCGCCGCAAGACCACACGCGTGATCCCGGTGATCGTTCTGACTCCCGTAAAGTAATTTCCCGCTAAAACAAACAGCCCCGTGGACATGGTGATTAAGACCGGTCCATGGGGCTGTTGTTATATCTTGCAGTTACACTTTTTTTCAATTGTCACTTGCTTGAGTTGACTCAGTCAGCGGTTTGCCTGTGCCAAAGGACGCTGCGGATGTTTCCTTTACATAAATTTCAAGATGGCTGCAGTCGAGGCAAAGATAAGCTTCCGTTGCGAATACTTCAGTGACTTTTTCGCCCGGCGCTTTGACTGTTGTTCCATTCCCAGCCCAGGTTTCATCGATACTTCTATATATTTGAGTTGATCTGCATTTTGAGCAAGTGTTACTTTTCATCTTTTTTATCTCCTAAAGCGTTTGATGACTATACAGGGGATAAGTAAAAAATGACCTTATTGATAACCTCATCAATTTCTTCCCTAACCATGTATGCTGGAAACCAATGTACCATTTGATAACTCAGCACCTAACCATAAAATAATATAAATTTTGAAAAAGAGGTGCTGTGTGGAAGATGAAAAGCTAAAGGAATATTTTAAGTTTGACGAAGCAGACATAACCGTAAATCGTGGCGGTTCTCTCACGGAAAAGCAAAAGATCAGGATCATAGCGGAATTGAACGCAGACCGAAAAGGAAGAACCCGCTTTGCTTATTTCATGTTCTTTTTAGCGGCAATCGGAGTATTGATCGCGGTGGGGATATGGTTCGTTCCCGCATCCAGCATGGGATTACGAATTGGCTTTGGGATTGGCTTTGGGCTTGTGTGGCCTGCGATGTATGGTTTGATGGGAATGGTATTTTTGCCGCCAGCCGCCTATATGGAGCTGGGGCTTGCAAGCGAGACAGGGCGGGTCAACATTATAAAGGTGCAATCGCAAAATTCCAGCACGCACACAACCAGTACGCGCTATGATCTGTACATCGGAAACCGCCGATTTTTAGTGGACCCTAAAATTGGCAACGTCTTAATTCAGGGCGATGAATACACGGTATATTATCTAAAAAATTCAAACAAGATCATCTCGGCTGAATTTGTTTCCAAGAGGGAAGTAGTTGAAGTTGATACGGATATAAAAACTTTCTCTACGAACGTAACGAAGCTTCGGCCACAATTATCATGATGAACATTGACGTAAAGCTCAGTCCAGTGCCAAGGAGGGTTGAGACAAAGACCGAAACAAACACTGCCAAAATATTGTTCCAATGGAATTTGGAGATGATGGTCTTGGCAAGCACCCAGGCGAGGATGGGACAAAGGATCAGCGTGATGCCCAGACAGGCAAACCCTGTATTCACTGCAACATCCGCATTCATGAAGCCGTTAAGCAGGACAATTCCCCCGAACCCGAAAATGATCACGGACACAAGCACCAGAAGAGCCGTAACCACGGACGAGATGATGGAAGCTGTTTTTATTGACATGTAAGAGTCTCCTAATGTGATTTTACCTGCTCTCCCAAATAAAAAACGGTCTCGTGGACATTACGCCCGAGACCGTTTTATGTGACATTGCCAACGTATTCTCTCACCGCCCCCGCCGCGGACTAAAGCCCACGGCTACAAATATAAAGCCGACTTTCAGTCGGCTAGTCCGCTCGAAGCGGACTTCGCAGGAGTGGCCTAGACGTTAACGTCTGGGCGGGTTTCATCGCGGGAAAAGACGGGCGCTCTAGATATTATGTACTTAAATTTTCTCTTATCCAGGCAAGGACATCGCCTGGTGTTCCAATCTTGAGTCCCGATCTTTCGGCAACTTTCGGGTCCTCAAGAAAATGCTTATGATCGTGTGTCGCAAGGTAATCCACTTTTGCTGTTATTGCGGCAAGCAGAATAGGAACGTCATTGGGATCATCCATCAAGTATAAATTTGCTTGCACTTCTTCTTCTGAAGGATCTGGCACGATCCGGGCTCTTGATTTTTAATTTCTTTTGTACATCATCCAAATTGTCAGGAGATTTTCTGGCTATTGGAGCGTTTTGTCTCATTAACTACCATTTCGCTGATGATTAAGATAATATCTTCGGTTTCGCCAAGTTGAAGTAACACATGAGCCGCGCCTGTCTCAGAAATAATGCCGGCAATTAAAGCACTGCTGTCAAGAAAGATGTTGACCTTTTTCATTGACTACTTTCCAGAGGTTTTGACGTTGCTATATTTTTCTTGAAATATCTTTTTTCTTTCTTCTCTGATCGTTTCAAGCAGGTCGTCCATGTCAACATTTTCATCTTTTAAGTTTTTTGCTATTCGTCTGGAAAGGGTATCTACTTCCAAGACCTTTGGTTTAAGTAAAAAAGACCCGCCGCCCAAATCAATGACAGTAAAGACTTCCCCTTCTTGTAATTTGTATTTGTTGCGTAATTTGGCAGGGAAGGTGATTGACCCTTTGCCTCGCATTTGAACAGTGGTCATAGTTTTCTCCAGAAAATCGGAAATTCCGAATTTCCGACATTATAGCATGAAAGCAAAACGGTCTCGTGGACATTACGCCCGAGACCGTTTTTATGTGACATAACCAGCGCATTCTCTCACCGCACCCGCCGTGGACTAAAGCCCACGGCTACGAATACAAAGCCGACTTTTAGTCGGCTAGTCCGCTTCGAGCGGAGTTCTTACGCCCGAGACCGTTTTTTTATGGATAAGGAATACACAGCATTTGCCCCGCTTGGATGTAATGAGAATTATCAAGGTTGTTAGCTGCGACAATTTTTTCAGCCGTTGTAAAGTATTTATCGGATAACCTGAAAATATTATCACCTGCTTGTACCGAATAGGAGAAACCATTGTTGCTAATTGATTTGCAACAGGATGTATTTACTCGTATCATTTGATGCGTCGTGAAAGCACCCCAATTTATAAGTCTGTCACTGTTTCGAATTTCATTTTCTGAGACGGCAAACCAAGCAGCTACACTTTGCAAGGTGTCATTAGGTTGAATTACATACAAACAGTAGTTAGGAGAATTATCTATAGTTGTTGACTTTATTGGAAAAGGTGTTTCAATAACAAGAATCTGGGTAGATGCTACTTGAGATATGGGAACAGTTAATGTAATAGAGGGAGTTGTGCCCTGCAATAGTACAACAGGCGGTGATGTAGATGATGGCGTGCTTAATGGAGTGGGCGTTTCTTTCGTCAACATCCATACGGGTCTAGCCAAAACGATTATGCATGCAAACATTACTAAGGCAACAAAACCAACAAGAACAGGCTTCCAGCTAGGGTCTATTATTTCTGGAGGAGCCTCTCTGATAGCCCCAATTATTGTTCCTCCAGTTAATGTAACAAGGCTTATGCCGAATCCAGCTAAAGAACCTGTCAAAACACCTGCTACAGAAAGTTCCAATGTCGCATCAAAAAATATACCTTCCAACTCCTTTTTTATATAAGTCGATATGAACCATTCGAGAAAATTCCTGTTGTCTTGTATGAGTTTGCTGTCTGATTTCTCGTGAAGACCTACATGCCCTTTCCAGTCTGAAATGATCTTAAAAGTTTCGCCGTCTAAAGATACAGATTTACGACGGGGAGGGGTGCATCTGTTGCTCCAATGGTTTGGCATGGTATATCTGAGAGAAGTACTGATCGTAAAGAGGGTGTTCAGGAAGATTAAGCTCCACGAGTATATGTTTGCTGTAATTGTAATTGTTCCAATCGTGAAAATGAACCAATAAAATCGTACCTTCTAATTGGATAATTCGAACCATCATTCTTGTATTTGTATTCTGGTTCATTCAAATCTTCTGGAAGGGTAGCTTTTGGCGCAATATCAATAAGTGAGGAAAATTCTTCAAAGATCTTTTGGGTAATTTTCCAAGCTTCCCCTCTCACTTGGTAGTCAACACTATTAAGTAACCTTGCTATTCGTGGGTCAGTAATTGGCTTCCCTTTATTATTCTGAATAATTTTCACTAACAAGGAATATATAAACAAAAATAATATTGGGCTGCCCACCCTGGAATCTCGAAGCATTTGCACCAGAGCACTTGGAACTTCAAGGACATAGCCATGGATGGATGCGTTTTCTTTTATTTTAGTTGTGTCAAGTAGATCGAGAATAAAAAGAGATAAATCTAATAATATTGCTTGTCGTGGGTTATCGTTTGAAGTCTGACTTGGTTCCATTCCGCTTCTCCTAACCAGCCCTGGCCACAGTAAAACGAGAAATTTATGTCAACTCTATACCCTTCTTAACTCGCAAAATCCAAGTAATAAGTGTACAATTTAACCTGACAAACTTTCTCCGTACTTCATCAAGCGAACATTGTTAGACTCGGCATCGCCTCTTTTTTTTCTCTTATTCTTGAAGTTCTATGCTCGGAACAATTGAGTTTGCAATATTAATGCTCAAAACCCAAAGATTGTAAAGATTATTTAGCTTTTCTTTATCGTCACCTAATAGATTTTTGCCAAAGTCACCATCTGAAAATTGGAGTAAAGCTTTTGCTAAGATATCCAAAGATGATATCAGTTTCTTTTTCTCTACATCCTCGACTATGAGGCACTCGACGATAAATATTCTATCTCCCTGTTTTGCCATCTCGAATCTGTGTCTTTTAGTTTGAGCAGAGTCTTTTTTTCTTGCCAAAGCGACTAGACCACCCCATAGTTGTTGTAATACTACTCTTAAATCCATAGCAGATTGATGTACCATCCCGAGGCCAATTTTGGTCTTATTGTAGTTTTGGAGTGCGATGGTAAACATATCTCCTAAGTTTTCATTAATTTTATTTAAGCGTGGAGGCAGGTTTTCCTTCTTAGCTTTTTCTTTTGCTAAGTCTGAAAAGACTATGCTAACTTCCTCAATGGATTTTGATTCCAATGTAGTAAAAGTTGTAGTGTATGGTGCCAATACTTCCTTGGAGACTCGGTAGGTTTCAACAATTTCTGCATAGGCAGACGAGTCAGTGGTTCCAGATGTAAGTATGTACTTTCTTGCATCAGCGTTAATTTTAGACAAACCAGGCAGGTATGTATTTAATTGTTCTTCATCGTACTGTTCAAAAAGAAATAGTGGTTGTCCTCTTTCAGCTAGTATTGATTCTGGCATATTTTCAACAAAGAATAACTTTGCTTCATCTTCCTTGTTCTGCTCTTCAGCCTCAGATGCTACTTCAACTAGCTCTTTTACATTTTTTATATATTCTTTACGTTTTTTAATTTTGTTTTCCAATAACTTCCTCCATTCTTCTTTTTTGGACATTAAATACCTCCTGTTACTTTACCTGCTTTCATCCTTGTCCCTCCCACCATCCCATCAACTCACTCAACGCCAGACTCGGCGTTGCATCACCCTGACGGCCTGAATTCCAGGTCACGATCAAATCTTTTTTCGCGCGCGTGATGCCCACATACAACAAGCGCAGACGTTCCTTCACATAGCCCAGCCGTGATTGCAGAGTCGCTGTGCCTTCTTCGTAGGCGTCATATTCACTCGTTGACTCGAGTGCGGTCAACTGTGCAAGCGCCTCGGCTTCGAGATTTAATCGCGCGTTGGCTGAGTGTGTCGAAGTCCGCACGAACCATTTTTCAGAAATAAAATTATCATTCGGCATATTCGATGGGAAGTCATAATTATTGACCGACATCATATACACGCGGTCCCACTCCATGCCCTTCGCCTTGTGCATCGTCGTCACCACCACCTTGCCGCGATGCCGGTCAGGGTCAAAGCCCGAATCATCCGACGAGAAACCGATGAAGCGCCGCTCGTTCTTGGCGATCACCGCCAGCTCAGAAGTCAACTCCGGCAGGCGCCAGTCCGCGTGATCGTTAGACGCAGTCCGCAGCACCAGCGCCAGTTTATGCGCCAGCGCCAGATCAGGCGCCGCGCTGAAAACATCCTGTGCCAGCGTCAACACCAATTGATCAATTGGAAGTGTGACCGACTGCAGCCATCTCTGGACATTGACTCGAAATTCTCTCAACTCTTCGATGACTTCAAACGCTTCGCTCTCACCGATAGCTGACAGCCAGTCATCGGCCTGACTCGGCGCGATGAATTTTTCCACATGAACCAAACGCCGTAAAAGATCGGCAACGGTTTTCATTAACTCAGGATCGCCTCCCCCACTCCCCGCTTCCTGATCACCTGATGCCTGCCCTCTCCAATCCCTTCTAAAAACTTCATACGCCTTCGACAACTTCCGTGCTGACTGTGGGTCTGCCAGATATGACAATAAATGATTCAACGATCCCGCCGCCGCCCGCGTGCTCTGCGTGGACGAGATCAACTCGATGGCTTCCACTCCGCGTTTGCGCAGTGAGTCAACCACTTCCACGCCGCGTTGATTGCGCGGGACAAGGATCGCGATGGTTGGCTTTTCTTCATGCAGCGCATCAGCGAACGTATCTAAATATCCTTTCACTGATTTCACCACCGCTTCCAATTCTTCTTCAGGTGTGAACTTTTTGCTGATGAACTTAATCCCTTCAGAATTATCCGGCGGATTAACAGGTTCATAGCCCGCAGGCACCGGTTCAATGTGGGGGAGTGATAGTGCAGTGCGTACGTTCGGATCAGGGTGTGATGTCATCACCCAATCGATCAAATGATTCGCCAGCGCGATCACCGCCGGCTGTGACCTGCCCGACTCGGGCATATCTGCATTGGGATTGCTTTTTATAAAATCACGCAATAGGTCAGGGTCAGCGGTTGTGAACGTTTCAAAGATGGCCTGATTTGGGTCGCCGACTCTTACCCATCCTGAGCGAAGCGACGAGCGATCTTCGAGGAGCGTAGTCGAAGGGCCGCCGCTTAACAAAGACAAAATCTCCTGCTGCGTTCGGCTTGAATCCTGTGCTTCATCTTCTAAAATAAATGGATAACGAAAACGCAAACGCTCCAGATATTCTTCGTCGTTCTGGAGCAAGGTCAACGCCAAACGGATCAAATCGTCAAAGTCTACGGCGCCGCGATAGGCGAGAGCACGTTGATAGTCTGCATAGATGCTCCAGCCGAGTTCAGCGAGCGGCAACGGGGCGAAAGATGCGTCTAGTTTGAGTCGCAGGCGATCGGGAGTCAAGAGGCGGTCTTTCGCAGAGCGGATAAATGCCAGGGCCAGAGAGTCCACCAAATTGGGCAGCTGCTGACGTCGTATCCAATCCCGTTTGGAAGTATCCAGCGCGGGGTCGAGGTAGTCATCCAGAAAATCAGGATGCGCCGCCAGCCAGGCATTCACCGACTCACGGCGGATGAATTCCGCTTCGCGTTCATCAATGATGCTGAATTGCGCTTCAAGCCCCACGCTCGCCGGTTTCTCGCGGACGATGTCATGCGCGAGGCCGTGCAAGGTGCGCACACGATATTTATAAAGCGCCTGAATGGGATTCTCGAAAAAACGTTTGATGCGCGCTTCGAAATTATCCACCGCCGAATTAACCAGCGTGACGATGAGCACTTCCTGCCCGTCCTGCAATTGATTGTCACGGATGATCTGCGCCGCAAGCGCCGAGAGAATATGCGTCTTGCCGGCACCGGGCACAGCGGCAATACCAAGCCGCCCGCCATTGTAGCGGAGGATGTTTTGTTGGGAGGGTCGGGGGTTGAAGGTGATTGTCATTTGGTTTCAGGTGTCAGTAATTTTCTGTTTCGATAAATTGATTTTACTCTGTGTATCTGCTATCAGGCGGCAACGCCGCCTTCGTAGGCGTAGCACGGACGTTAACGTCCGTGTGGTGAATGAGCGTGATAAATTCAATGGACAGGATTCGTTTTCAGGTGAGGTGTTTTGCTCTTTGATATTTTCCTGTTTCGATGGATTGATTCTACCCGTTGAACCCGCACGGTGATAAATCACCGTGCTATTCATACAAAGCCCGCTACCGCGGACTAGGCGGCAGCGCCGCCTTCGCAGGCGTAGCACGGACGTTAACGTCCGTGCGGATAATGTCAACCAATACCAAACATCTGCGCAATCTACATTTCATCCATTCGTTCCATCTCTGCGATCAACGTCCGATCCGCGTGATGTTGTTTTTGATTCTGAATATATCGTATCACTGCTGAAAGATTTTTCTCTCCAAAAGAAAGTACCCCATATTCTTCCTGCCAGTAAAATTCAAAATCGGGTTTGAGGACATGATTTACAAAATGCGAGCTGTTCCCTTTTACCTCCCCAATAAATGTTGCCGGAGCAATTTTAGGTGGAATGGATACAGCAAGATGAACATGGTCTTCGACTCCGCCAATGGCATGGACAAATCCTTCCATGTCTTGTGCTTTGGCGGTGATGGCTCGATATATTTCCGGTTCAATTACCAGATCAATAAATGGCTGACGATCTTTTGTGCTCCAAATAAAATGATAGTAGAGTTTGAAATAGGGCATAAATTTCTTTCATTGTAAAAACAACAATAAACCTTTCTGGATCAGGCTCATTCGTACTCCTGATATTGCATCACTTTTTGGAATGCTCTTAATAATGAGCCGCGCTGCTCAAAACCGGTTTCGCTTAGATCGGCCAGCGCGAGGAATATTTTTTCACGGCAGCGGCTTAAGAGTCCGCTGGTTAAGCGGGCGAGTGATTCAGTCTCAGCGTTGACTTCATCGGTATCCATCCACATGCGGCCGGCCTCCCAATGACGTGACAAAACGTAAGGCTGAGTCAACGGCTGCAAGAGGCGTTGCACCCATCCGCTGGAACCGGGGTCAAGCCAGAACTGGATTGTGGCGGGACGGTTCATCATTAAGAAAGTGTGCGCCGGTGTGATCAGCACAGTCTCTTTGTTTTCACTGCGCCACGATTCCAAATATTGAGCGGCGATCACGCCATCTTCCAGCATGGTGATGTATTCGCGCCCCAGATCAAAGCCGGCCTGATTGGCAATATCCAACGCGTTGCGGAATTTCTTGATCGATTCGATCAAACTCGCCGCAATGCGGACAGAGTCCATGTTGTGGTGGAATCCATATCCGGGTTGTGAGAGCACTTCGCCGAAAAGTTTTCGCAGGAAATAATCAAATGGCTGCTGCGCTGCTTCACGATAATCATTCAACCAGTTACGCAGGGTTGTATATTTTTCACCGAGCAGGTAAGTGATGCGTTCCTGCATTTCAGGTTTGATCTCTTCAAAAGGCGAAAGCCGAAGATCACGCTGACGATAGACTACCTCGGTCAATAATTGTGCGCGGATCAGGTCTGTATCCAGCGCGAACATCAGGGCGTGAGTCATGTCAAATTTTGAAGGCTGCGCATCCCATTGCGGATGTGCCAGCGCGGAAAGTGTGAGCAATGTTTTACTGGCCGGCTCATCACGCAATGACCGTGACGGACGATGCGAACGCCACGGAACGCCTGCCTGTTCCAAACGATTTGTGATCGAGAAACGCAGCGCGTCAGAAAGGAAGGGCGCGAGCACCACGATCTCGGATGGGGGAATGCCGTCATCTTCGATCAGTGACTTGATCCTCGCCACGATCTTGTCCAGCATTTCAGGGTAATACCGCGCCAGAATAAATTCCATTGCTTCATTTGGATTTGTATCTTCAGGTTCGTGATGCGTAATGGCAGAGACCAACTTATCAGAAAGCTGGATGATATTTTCAGTGGAGACGAAACTCTCTGTGAACTCGACTCGCTCATCGCAATACTCGCTCAGGGCGTAACCGGTAACTGCATCGCCTCCGAGGAAGTAGCGATACCCCGCTTCAGTGTCGTAGATCAGCAGGGCAGAGTCAAAGTCCGCGAGCCATTCGTGCATCAGATCGTGCGAGCGTGCCCCGTCTTCTTCCACGTTGTCGTAGATCAGATGGCGGTACGTACGCTTAAGATAATCCTGCACCGGCGCTTGCGGCCAGAGGATATTGGTGAATATCTCGTGTTGAAGAGAGAAATCAAGCAGGTTGTGATCAAGACAATATTCACGGAAGAGAGTCGCGCAATCCTGCGCATCCTGATAAATGCGGCGTTGAACAGGGTCGCCAAACCAGGCGGTATCCATGCGTGAGCCGATCTCTGTATATGGAAAACCGACGACTGCGGCCTTGTTTAGGTTATCGAGAACCTGGGAATATAAACGGTTGCGGTCAATGGTCAGTGATTGGAAGTATCCCTGATCCAATAATGGCCGCACCAGATGCGCCATGTAATATTGCGCGGTTTCAAGTGTGAGAAATACTGGCGGCTGATCTGGATTCTTAAATCCTGCCGCTTCGGCGGCGATCGGCCAGAACAGGTCGCACAGGCGTTGGGCAAGGGCGCCGATCGTGGCGGATGTTACTTCGCCGCCCGCCTGCCGTTCGGGACTGTAGAGCAGTTCGAGATACGGCTCCTGCATTGTCCGCTGGGGGGTGAGCATGAGGATCGTATCCGCTGGCACACCTTGCGCAAGCAGATAACGCATCCTTTCCACGCCGACAGTTGTTTTGCCCGTGCCGGCGCGGCCTGAGACGAAGAGTCGAATGTTGAGGGGAGATTCAATGACTTGACGCTGAAGCAGGCTGAAGTTATGCATGAAGCGAGGGTAAAGGATGCATGAAGTTTTGTCAATAAGAAGACCGTTGACGGGGGAGGGCATCCATCGTCAACGGTCAATTGTTTATCGTCTGAATTAGTTTAAATTCTTTGCAAAGAATTTCTTCGCCCGTTCCCACGCATCTTTTGAGGCTTCGGGAATATAAACATTCGGGTCGCTGTCGCGGAAGAAGGCGTGACCTGAATTTGGATACATGATAATTTCATGCTCCACGCCTACATCATCCAGCAGTTTGTCAAACTCATCAACAGTGCCGGCTGGGATTGAAACATCGGCATCACCGAAAAATCCAAGCTCCGGCGCTTTAAGATTTGTGCGCAGTTGATCGAAGATGGTTTGCATGCCGCCACCATAAAATGTGCAGATGGCATCCACCGGCCGGCTCATACCGAGGGTGAGTGACATGCGTCCGCCAAAACAGAAGCCCACACTGCCGATCTTTCCATTGCAATCGGGGTGAGCCTTGAGCGCGTCAAAAGAGATTCCAGATCAAGGTGTGCATTGGGAGCGTATTTTTGCACGAGCTTCATCGCAGTATCACCATCGCCAAGTTGTGCGAGTTCGCCGTGATAAAGATCGGGCGCAAACGCCAGATAGCCTTCCTGTGCAAAACGATCGGCGATGGATTCAGTTTGCGCATCGAGTCCCCACCACTCCTGAATGACGATCACAGCAGGGAAGGGGCCGTTTCCTGTAGGCTTTGCGAGATGTCCGTTTACAGAACCAAGTTGAACCAATTCGCTCATGAGATATTCTCCTTGTAATTAAGATGACTCAGAATATACGAGATGACCGGGTTTGTCAATAAGGTTGTTTTTAGAATCGAAGTATTGTATAGTTGGCCTAAATTTGCAGTCAAACAACCCTACTTTGTAACAGGAGATTTCCCATGCCCGTACCGATCAAAGCCACAGCCAAAGCCGGCGCCATGCCCGCCAAAGCCACATCCTTCGTTAAATTTTCAGACAAGCTCACAGGTTCGATCAATGACATCACCAAGATCATTGAGCAGAACAAAGAGATGATCGACTCGATTCAGGAAATCGCCATCGAGCTGACCAGCTCCATCGGCTCACTTCACACACTCACCGTTAAGTATGCCCGTACCGCGAATCAAATTTTGGATGTGCTGCTTCCATTCTCAGAAATTTGCCCATCATCCCCAAAAATGTCATGCAGTTGCTCGTCAACCTTGAAGCCACAACTCAGAAGATCATTGACAATGAAGTAGCCACTGCCAAAACCATCACAGATGTCCGCTCGGGTCTCAACACCGGCGACGTGAACAAGATCAGAGGCCACGCCGACCAGCTCAAGACTGTGACGAAGACCCTCACAGCCATGCTTCCGAAATAGAATCTGCGCTTCTTTCTTAATCTGCGGCCTGAGAAGTCCCCTTTGACCTCTCGGGCCGCTTCAATATTTTCCTGCCACCCCAAAAAAGCCCCTGAAGTTGGAGCAAAAATTCGTTGACAGGTCTACCGTCCCGCATGTATAATACCGTCCGCTAAATAACCCAGCTTCCCCGTGACTAGGCGTAGAGTGTAAGTTCTCCGCAGAGTACGCGGCGAAGTGATGACTGGAGAAAATAATGAGAATTGCAATCGTTGAAAGTGGCGGCAAGCAGTATCGTGTCGTCGAAGGTTCCACCATTGATGTGGATCGCCTCGCCTTTGAAGTAGGTAAAACGTTTGATTTCGAACGCGTCATGCTCATGACTGACGGAGATGAAACAATGGTTGGCACTCCCACCGTGGATGGCATTACCGTCTCCGCCACCGTGGTTGACCATGTAAAAGGCCCCAAGGTTATCTCTTTCAAATATCGCCCCAAGAAACGCATCCGTGTGAAGGGTGGCCATCGCCATTTCTACACCCGTTTGATGATCGATTTCATTGGCAAGGCCGGTGAAGAGCGCAAGGTTGAGGCAAAGCAGGAAGTTGTCGCCGAAGTTGAAACTGTGGCGTCAGAAGAACCCAAGGTCGAGAAGCAGAAGAAGGCTTCCACCAAGAAACCCGCAGCAGCCAAAAAGACTGATAAGAAGTAAAGTGAGGTAGAAATGGCACATAAAACAGGTGGCGGATCAACCCGCAACGGTCGCGACAGTAACTCCCAGCGTTTGGGTGTAAAACGTTACGCCGGTCAATTTGTCCTTTCTGGCAATATTCTTGTTCGCCAACGCGGCACCAAGATCAAGCCAGGTCTTAATGTATTAGTTGGTAAAGACGATACTTTGTTCGCGATCGCGGACGGTGTTGTTATGTTCGATGTAGTGCATGGACGCAAGCGCGTAAATATCGTCCCTGCTGAGGTAGAGTAACATGCAAGCTGAAATTCATCCTGTAGCTTACGAAGCCAAGGTCACTTGCGCTTCCTGCGGTACCACATGGGTAACCACATCCACCAAGAAAGAATTGCGCATTGACGTGTGCTCCAATTGTCATCCGTTCTTCACTGGTGAATCGGCCCGCATTATGGACATCGAAGGTCAGGTGGATCGCTTCTACAAGAAGCTCTCTGCCCGCCAGACTTATGTCGAACAGCAGAAATCCAAGGAAGAAGCTTCAAACTCTCCTGATCGCTCCATTGATGATCTTGAGCTTTCTCCTCGTGCAACCGATGCCCTCAAGAAAGCTGGTATCTTGAGCATTGGACAGATCCTCGCCAAACTTGGCGAAGGCAATGCCGCCATGCTGGAGATCGCTGGTTTTGGTCAGTCTTCCCTGACTGCAGCCAAGAAGAAACTCCGCTTGCTGGGTTTTGAAGTTCCCGAAGTTCCCGATGCCCCCAAGCCTCCCAAGGCCCCTAAAGCAGCCGCGGAACCCGCAGCCGCTGACGCTCCTGAAGCCGAAGCAGGCGAGTAGGATTTCCTTCAAGACTTTGCCCACAGGGCTTTGTCAGGTAAAGATTTCTCAGGTAAACTAGACAGGCAGATGCGCAAGCGTCTGCCTGTTTTTCATAATCCCAATACAACCCTTTCCAGGTGAGGGAGAGGGGGAGAGTTTGAATGAAACATATACACGGTTCCATTGAAGTTGTTTGCGGCTCCATGTTCAGCGGTAAGACAGATGAACTCATTCGTCGTCTGGTGCGCGCAACCATTGCAAAACAAAAAGTTCAGGTATTCAAACCCGCCATTGATATCCGCTATGCAGTGGAGAAAGTGGCATCGCACACAGGCTCAACTTTTGATGCCATCCCGGTCGAAAAGGCCGCAGAGATTCGCTCCAGACTGGATAAAGACACAACAGTAGTGGGAATTGACGAAGCCCAGTTTTTTGATGCCGAAGTTGTGATCGTTGCCCGGGAACTGGCAGCGCGCGGTGTGCGCGTACTTGTCGCCGGGCTTGATACAGATTTTCGCGGCGAACCTTTTGGTTCAATGCCGATCCTCATGTCTGAAGCGGAAGATGTCGCGAAACTTCATGCGATCTGCATGGTGTGCGGAGAAGATGCTTCCCGCACGCAGCGTTTGGTAAATGGAAAGCCAGCCCGTTATGATGACCCCGTCGTGATCGTCGGCGCATCTGAATTGTACGAAGCCCGTTGCAGACAACATCACGAAGTCCCGCGTTAGTTGAAGTGCGCATTAAAACCAAGGAACTAAAACAAATGCAAAGATACCAGGATGTGCTCGCTGAAATTTTAATTGATACCGAAACCCTGCAAGCACGTGTCAAAGAGTTGGGAGCCCAGATCAGCGCGGATTATCCCGAAGGTGAATTGTTGCTCATCTGCATCCTGCGCGGAGGCGTTCCCTTCATGGTCGACCTCAGCCGGCACATCACCACACCACACATGATGGATTTCATGGCCGTCTCATCCTATGGTGTAGGCGCGCGCACATCCACTGGTTCAGCACGTGTCACTCTCGACCTGCAAACTGACATCCGCGACAAGAATGTGCTCCTGATCGAAGATATCGTAGATAGCGGACATACCATCGCATCGGTATTAAGCATGCTCGAAACACGTCAGCCAAGAACGCTCAGAGTCTGCACACTGTTGGATAAACCCGAGCGCCGCGAAGCGCGTCCCCCATAAATTATCTTGGTTTTACCATTCCAAATAAATTTGTCTTTGGGTACGGCCTAGACCTTGATGAGTATTATCGTAATTTACCTTTTGTTGGCGTCGTTGATCTAAATAAATATAAACCATCCGCTTGATTTTATTTTTATAGGGGCTTGCAATGACCGATGATCCTAATCAACTTCATTCGCCATACGCAGGACGCTGGGTGGCTCTTGTGCGTGGGAGGGTGGTGGCACAAGGCGGCACACCCGAACAAGCCCTGCGTGCCTCACAGCACAGCCGCCACAAAGAAAAACCAGAGATAAAATTTATGCCCGCATCTTTTACGCTTCACCCTTTAATTGAAAAAATAGCCGACGCTCTGCCCGCTGACCAGGAGATTTATCTCGTCGGCGGCGCGGTGCGTGACCTGTTACTTTCCCCGCATCTCACCCGACCTGGATTTTGCTCTGCCTTCGAATGGCATTTCCACCGCTCGAAAAGTTGCCAATGCGCTCAACGCAGACTTTTGCCCTCGATGAAGAACGCGATACAGGCCGTGTCATTGTCACAGAGGAAGATGGCACACGTATCTTCCTTGATTTCGCAGTCTACCGCGGACCAGAGTTTCCTGCCAAACCAACGCACACTCTGGAAGAAGATCTGCGCGCCCGCGATTTCACCATCAATGCCATCGCTTATAACCTGCGCGACGAGACTATCATTGACCCATTGGAAGGCGGAAAGGATATTCACGCCAAACTTATCCGCGCCTGCTCGCCGACCGCATTATCAGATGACCCCGTCCGCATTTTGCGTGCCATTCGCTTGGCCGCCGCATTAGGCTTTCGAATTGATAAAGATACACGCGAGTTGATGAAACAATCCGCCGACCAATTTGAGCGGGTTTCGCCAGAACGTCAGCGTGATGAAATCTTTAAGATTCTTAAAGGCCCAAAACCTGATGCCGCCATACGTGCCCTTGAAATGCTCGGCGTACTTAAGAACCTGATGCCTGAATTGCTTGCCATGAAAGATATAGCACAGTCCGAACCACATGTATACGATGTCTGGACGCATACACTGGCCGTACTCGACCATCTCGATCAGATCATCACCGCCTTGCGCGTTGGGTACGATGCCGAAAAAACCAACGACATGTTTACCGGCCTGCTTGGTTTACAGCTTGGGCGTTATCGCGAACAGATTGCAAAACATTTTGCACAGCCGCTCAACATTGACCGTTCCCTGCGTTCATTGCTTTTCTTTGCCGCCCTATATCATGATGTCAGCAAACCAGAGACCAAGACAGTTGAAGAATCAGGGCGTATTCGTTTCTTTGGTCATGAGGCCAAAGGTGCTGATGTTGCCGTGCATCGTGCGCGCGCCTTTAACTTAAGCAATGACGAGATCAACCGATTGCATATAGTCATTGCAAATCATATGCGGGTTCATTCCTTCGTTGACCGTCTGGTAAACGAAAAACATGAACCTTCACGCAAAGCCATTTATCGTTTCTTCCGTGATAGCGGGGCAGGCGGGGTGGATCTTGTTTTATTAGGCCTCGCAGATTTGCGCGGCATATATGCCCACTCACTCACAATAGAAGTATGGAACGCTTACCTTGCTATAGCCCGCATCCTGCTTGAGAACTATTGGGAACGGCCGGAAGAAGTCATCGCTCCACCGCGTCTTATTGATGGGCATGAGTTAATGAAAGAATTAAGCCTCAAACCCGGCCCGGTGATCGGGCAGGTTTTGGAAGCCATTCGCGAAGAGCAGGCCGCGGGCAATGTCCACTCTCGTGAAGATGCAATTGCCTGTGCGCACGAATGGATCAAAGTGAACCCTGTTTTATAAGTAAACAAGAGGTAAGAATGAATTATGTATTCTTTGATCTGGAATCGCAAAACCTGTTTCAAGATGTTGGCGGTCGTGAGAACATAGAAAAATTGCTGGTCGCATGCGCCATCACCTGGTCAACGCAGACCAACGAATTTTCAGTCTATTGGGAAAAGGATATTCTCGCATTGATCCAGGAGTTGAAGTCTGCTACCAAAGTGATTGGATTTAACCTGCGCGGATTTGACTACCAGGTGCTCCAGCTTTATGCGCCTGAAATGCGTTTCGCATCTCTCCCGACCCTTGACCTGCTTCTCGATCTTCAAAAGATTCTAGGCTTTAGCATCAGCCTCGACTCGATCGCCAGCGCCAGTCTCGGTGCGACCAAAACGGCTGATGGTATACAGTCTGTGGAATGGTTTCGTGCAGGAGAATTGGACAAAGTAGCTGAATACTGCAAAGCAGATGTGGACATCACTCGCCGCGTATTTGAATTTGGCCGTGACAATGGTTATATTTTCTATAAATCGAAGTTGGGCAGTAAATTAAAAGTAGAGGTCAAATGGAAGTGAATGGTCTGACGAAACAACGTTCGTTTCTTACAAGGGGCCAATTAAAGATCTGGCATAATTTAACACTGGCAAGTTTGGAAAAGGGACCCGCTTGTGTTGATTCATGGATTTCCCTTGGATCATACTTGCTGGGATAAAGTTGCATCCCTTTTGGAATCCGAGTTTAGATCATCATCCCGGATTTGCGGGATTTGGCCAATCTTTCAGTTTGGAAACGCCATACACTGTTTCCGATATGGCAGATGACCTGGCGGGTTTGTTGGATTCTTTGGAAATTGAAAAAACTGTGATTGCCGGTCATTCAATGGGTGGGTATGTGGCTTTGGCTTTTGCGAAGAAATATCCACAGCGGGTGAGCGGGCTGGGATTGATTTCCTCGCAGGCCGTTGCAGATGCGCCTGATCGTAAGGAAGGACGTTATAAGACTGCGGCTGAGGTTGCCGAAAAAGGCACTGTGGTTGTTGCTGGTGCAATGACCCCGAAATTATCGGCCGATGTGAATGTGCAGTCTATAGTGCGCGCTGTGATTGAGAAACAAACTAACTCGGGCGTGATCGGCGGTTGAAGGCAATGGCTGAACGGGAAGATTCATGCTCCCTTCTTTCCGGCTTTACTTTTCCCCTTTTGCTTGTTCATGGCGATGCTGATCTATTGATCCCGATTGAACGCGCAAGGGAAATTAAAGCCGCGCTGCCGTTTGCAAAATTAGTGGAGTTGCCGGGGGCGGGGCACACGCCGATGATGGAGTTTCCGGAAGCCACGGCAGATGGATTAAGATTTTTTGCCGGGTAGTTTTTTTGGGATGAAAATTTATGGAAAAATAAAATTCCCGTTACACACTCTGTTGAGGTGACGGGAATTTTTATTGAAATAGGAACAGGCAGCGGCGGAGTTTGATCCGCTTGTCAGTGGATCAGGATGCGGTGTGGGTATTGCTTGTGGTTCTGGCTTTTCCTTCGGTTTAACATTGTCAACTGAATCGATTTGCCGAACCATTTTTTTATGTGCGCGACCAGGACGCTGCTGGGTACCGGTTTGACAAGAAAATCATCTGCGCCTGCGTCTAAAACACTGGCTACCATGCTTGGGTCGTTGATCGCGGAAAGGATGAAAATGGGGACGTTGCTAAATGCGCGAAGTGCCTTGCAAACCTGCCAGCCATCCAGATCGGGCATCATTAAATCCAAAAGGACTACATTGGGTTTATTTTCTTTTACAAATTTAACGCCTTCCATACCGCTATTGCATGTGTATACATCAAAACCATGAGTCTTAAGCAACATGCTCATTAATTCGGTAATCGCAAGATCGTCATCAATCACTAGAACTTTAGTACACATTTTTTTTGTTTCCATGCTGTATTATCACTTATTAGTACATAAAAGTACTTTGCAATGAGTTTACAGATTGAAGTCCTGAAAGGAAGTGATGTTTGTCAGTTGTAAAGTAGACCGTTTTTGGTAAAATATTTCACAATCAAAGTCGTGAAATTAAAAAATCTAATCCTTGTAGGAGGTTCAAAATGACTAAGTGGGTTTATCTCTTTAATGAAGTGAAAGAGGCTGAAAAGATTTCTGGTGGTTCCTGGGATGCTGTAAAGGCTCTCGTAGGCGGGAAGGGATCGGGGTTGTTGGATATGACGCGCGCAGGTGTACCTGTTCCGCCGTTTTTCACAGTGACAACCGAAGCCTGTAATGCGTATCAGAAAGCGGGGAAGTTCCCAGCAGGTTTGTGGGATCAGGAATTAAAAGCATTAAAAGCAGTTGAAAAGCAAACAGGCAAGAAATTTGGTGATCCCAAGAATCCCCTGTTGGTTTCCTGCCGCTCTGGTGCGAAATTCTCCATGCCCGGTATGATGGACACAGTGTTGAACCTTGGTTTGACCGATGTGACTGCCGCTGGAATGGTCAAGTTGACCGGCAATGCACGCTTCGTGTATGACTCATATCGCCGTTTGGTTGAGATGTTCGGCTCGGTGGTGTTGGGAATTCCCGATGAATCGTTTGAGCAACCTCTCCATGAATACAAGCATGAAAAGGGTTATAAGCTTGACACCGAAATGACCGCCGAAGATTGGGCCCAAATGGTTGAGGCATTCAAGGCTGTGATTCGAAAAGAGAAGGGCTTTGATTTCCCGCAGGATCCGTACAAGCAATTGGAATTGGCAACTGAAGCCGTGTTCAAATCATGGAACGGCAAGCGCGCCATTGACTATCGCAATGCCACCGGCATTTCCCATGCATTGGGAACAGCGGTAAACATTCAGACCATGGCTTTTGGTAACATGGGCGAAGACTCTGCAACGGGCGTGGCTTTCAGCCGCAACCCATCCACTGGTGACAAGAAGATGATGGGTGAGTTCCTGTTCAATGCTCAGGGTGAAGATGTGGTTGCAGGTATCCGCAATACCAGCCAGATCGAGACCCTTCAAGAACGCATGCCCAAGGCCTATGCTGAATTCATGAAAATTGCTGCGCGCCTTGAAAAACATTACAAGGATATGCAGGACGTTGAATTCACGATTGAGCGCGGCAAGTTGTGGATGCTCCAGACCCGTAACGGCAAGCGCACTGCCCAGGCCACCGTCAAAATGGCTGTGGATATGGCGCTTGAAGGGTTGATCTCAAAAGACGAAGCTGTGGAACGTGTGACCCCTGAAAACGTGGACACACTTTTGCACCCGCAATTCGATAACGAAGCCAAGAAAAATGCCGAGAAAGAAGGCAAGCTGATTGCCAAGGGTGTGAACGCTTCCCCAGGCGCGGCTGTTGGTCAGATCTATTTTGATGCCGATATGGCTGAGAAGATGGCAAAAGAAGGCAAACAGGACACCATCATGGTGCGCCCGTTCACCAAGCCTGATGATGTCCACGGTATGATCGCCTCCAAGGGCGTGTTGACCAGTGAAGGCGGCGCCACATCCCATGCGGCAGTGGTGGCTCGTCAGTTCGGTATCCCATGCGTAGTGGGCGCTTCTGCGATCAAGATCGATCTTGACAAGCGCATCATGAATGTTGGCGATATCGTTGTGAAGGAAGGCGAGTGGATTTCCGTTGACGGTACCACTGGCTTGATCTATGTTGGCAAAATTCCCGTATCGATCCCCTCGATCGAAGATCAGGTTGAATTGATGACCCTGCTCAAGTGGGCAGATGAAATTTGTTCCCGCAAGAATATCCGCTCTGCCACAGATGGCGGACCGACACGCGGTTTGCAAGTGTGGGCAAATGCAGATTATCCGAAGGATGCCCAGCGCGCACGTTCATACGGCGCGGTAGGTATCGGCCTTTGCCGTACCGAGCACATGTTCTTTGAACCCGAGCGCCTACCCATTGTTCAGGAAATGATCCTCGCTGATTCTTCCGAAGGACGTACCTCCGCTTTGAACAAGCTGCTGCCCAGTCAGCGCAAGGATTTCGACGGTCTCTTTGAAGCGATGGACGGTTACCCCGTTATCATCCGCTTGATCGACCCACCTTTGCATGAGTTCATGCCCGATGAAGAAAAACTTCTCGAAGAAGTTGTGACCATGCGCGTCAAAGGTGAGAGCGTTGGTTTGAAAGCCAAGGAAGATCTGCTTGAGTCCGTCAAGGGTATGCACGAATCCAACCCGATGATGGGTCTGCGTGGTGTTCGTTTGAGCATTGTCATGCCTGAGATCGTGGAAATGCAAGTCCGCGCTATCTTTGAAGCCGCCGCTGACTGCACCTTGCGCGGAATTGTTGTGAAGCCCGAAGTTATGATCCCGCTCACCGGTACCGTCAAGGAATTGGACTGGATCCAGCCCCGCCTTGAGCGCATCGCCGCCGCAGTCATGGGTGAGAAGAAGATCAAATTCGAGTACAAGTTCGGCTCCATGATCGAAATCCCGCGCGCAGCGATCACCGCTGCCGACGTGGCCCGCGATGCCGAATTCTTCTCCTTTGGTACCAACGATCTGACCCAGATGACCTACGGCTATTCCCGTGATGATGCCGAGCGCAACTTCCTCATCACCTATCAGGAACAGGGCATTCTTTTGAAGAACCCCTTCCAAACCATTGACCGCCACGGTGTAGGCACCCTCATGCAGTGGGCCATCTCCGAAGGCCGCAAGACCCGTCCCAACCTTGAAGTGGGTATCTGTGGTGAGCACGGCGGCGACCCTGACTCCATCGAATGGTGTCACATGATCGGTAATAACTACGTTTCCTGTTCGCCCTTCCGCGTGCCGATCGCTCGTCTGGCCGCAGCTCATGCAGCACTCAAACATCGCCCGGTTATTGCGAAGAAACCGGCAGCCAAGAAGACAGTTGCTAAAAAAGCTGTTGTGAAAAAGGCTGTAAAGAAAGTTGCGAAAAAGAAATCCAAATAAATAGTCTTGAAGCGTCCCCGGCGAACCCGGGGACGCTTTTTTATCCCTCCAATGGCATCTTGAATAGTACAGAATAGGATAGGATAATCCGGTAAAAGGAGATCACTATGATTAAAAATAAAAGTCTATATATTTTCTTTATGATTCTTATTGCAGCCATACTTGCTTGTAATGCGCCATCAAGTGTGCCGACTGCACAGCCGGAAATTTTATCAACCGAAACCAATATTGCAACTTCTGCACCCGTTGCAGATATACCCACAGGTACACCTACTGTTGTAGTGGTTCATACTCAAATACCGTCTGAGGCTGCCGGAGGCGGTCCGCTGGTTTACGATGTGGAATCTTCAGGAACTGCGCCGGAAAAGCGCGCGCCCTATGGTGATTCGTATGACATCAATCGCATGGAACGGCCTTTTTTACAGGATATGACCTATGTCTCAGATCTTGATATTGTGACCTATTCAGTGATTCAGGATGATGTTTGGTTTTATGTTTCTGTAAAACTGATCGGCAACGACCCAAATAATTCCCTCGGCATTAATTATGGCGTTGAGCTTGATACCGATCACGATGGTTTTGGCGATTATATTATTTGGGCACAACCCGCTTATACATCCACGTGGGATACGGCAAACGTAAAAATATTCGCAGATAAAAACCATAACACTGCCGGTCTTTCCAGTGATAAATCTGATGCGCCGCTAAATGCGGATGGCTATGAAACACAAATATTTAATGGCGGCATAGGAGATGCTGACCCGGATATGGCCTGGGTACGCTCGAACGCAGGAACTGATGTAACCATTCAATTCGCGTTTAAAAAATCATGGTCTGGCACAGTGTTCATGCTGGGAGTTATTGCAGATGCGGGTTTGAAAGATGTTACCCGATTGGACTACGTCGATCGTTTTACTGAGGTGGAAGCCGGGTCACCGGTAAAGGATAAGAAAAATTACCCACTCAAAGCACTCTTTGCAGTGGATAATACATGTCAGGAAGCGTTTGGTTTCAAGCCGCAGGGATACGAATCCAAGTTATGCCCGCGAATTGTGCCAACGCCCGGGCCGGGAAATCCCAAAACATGTGTAGAACCCGGGCAATACAACGACGCCTCCAGTTGTCAGGCTGCAGGGTGTGCATGGAAACAGAACTCAGGCGTTGTTATTGCAGTTTTTTATTACTGCACTTACCCGTAAATTTATACAAACCGTATAAAGACTTGATTTCCCAATAGTCTTCCGCGTTTGGTAAGCCTGTAAACATCCGAGTCGATCTTTGACTCGGATGTCTTCTTTTCCAGCAGACCATTCCCGATCAATTCTTCCAATTCCTTTGGATAGACATCCAAAAGCCCGCTTCCGAATCTTAATCTGAAGTCTGATTCTGCAACCCCGGCATTCGTTAGTCTGAGATTATTCAGCATGTACTCGGACATATCGTCTTTCAATGTCTGTTTGTGTTGGTTGACAGTGGCGGGGGAGAGAGGAAAGGGCAGAAGGCTGGAGGCAGAAGGCAGAGATAATCGCTCAATATATGTTTTGATTCTTAATGCATTGGAGTAGCGATAGCCATTGGCGTATCCATGTGCGCCTGCGCCGAAGGCGAGATAGGGGAGGGAGTGCCAGTATTGGAGGTTATGCTGACAAACGAAGGATGAATTATGAATTATGAAGGCTGAATTTTTGGCAGAAGTTTCATCCTTCATAATTCCGCCTTCATCCTTGTTATTTTTTGCCCAGTTTGATATTTCATAATGTACATACCCGTTTGCTTCTAAAAACTCTTCGGCGTATTCGTACATTTCGGCGGCGAGGTCGGGATCGGGGAGGGGGAGCAGACCTTTCGATGACCAACGCCCGAAGGGAGTGCCGTGTTCGAGAGTGAGTGCGTAGGCAGAGATGTGTTCGGGGTGCAGGTCAACGATGCGTTGGAGGGTGGTCTGCCATGAGGCGAGAGTTTGCTCGGGGAGGCCGTAAATGAGGTCGAGGTTGAGATTGTCGAAGCCTGCTTTTCGGGCAGTGGATACGGCTTCGATGACGGTGAAGAAATCGTGGATGCGTTCGAGCATGCGCAGTTCTTCGGTGTTGGCAGATTGCACACCGAAGCTGATGCGGTTGATGCCTGCTTTGCGGATTGCATTTAATTTTTCGGGTGAGATCGTGCCTGGGTTGGCTTCAATGCTGATCTCCGCGTCAGCGGTAAATGTAAAGGCGGAACGTAATGCTTTTAGTATGGAATCAAATTGCGGCGCGGAAAGAAGCGATGGCGTCCCTCCTCCGAAGAAAACGGTATGGATGTTCATCTGCCCGGCGCGATGTCCAACAAATTCGATCTCATTGATTAAAGATTTTACATAAGCGGGAATCGAATCTTCCTGACCGGCGTAGGTGTTGAAGTCGCAGTAGGCGCAGCGGTGTTTGCAGAAGGGAATGTGGAGGTAGATGGAGGTGTTAGGGTTTGTCATGGCGGGGGAGTTCAATCATAAGGGCAAGTGGGTCAGACAACAAGAGCCAGATGCTTTTTTTATTATCATTTTTAGCTGTTTTCAAATCGTGTATCGAAAAGCCAAATGAATAATGATTAAGACCTGTAAACGGTGTGTGATGATGATTTTGATTTCAATGGAGTGCTGTGGTAATAAATATTCACTGGCAAAAAGATTGACACTCTACTGAGGCATAGTATAAATACTTTTACATAGAGTCTGTTTGGAAACCGTTTCACACGTTACACAGGGAAAACATCCTGCGGATCGTTTTGAAATGAAAAGATGATGTTTCCGAACGGGTTCTTTCATTTTTTAATACCCTGGAGGTGTTAGTGAACGCGACTTTGAAATTGGGAGAGCATTTTATTTTTGATCTCTCCGACTGCAACCATGAGATTCTCATGGATAGCGAGCGAGCTTATTCGCTGTTTGCGCAGGCTGTGCATGAAAGCGGCCTGACGGTTGTGGATGAGGGCTTTTACAAGTTTAGCCCGCATGGCTTTACCTGTTTTTTGCTTCTCGCAGAGTCGCATGCAAGTTTGCATGCATGGCCTGAACATAATTACTGCGCGATCGATCTCTTTACATGTGCCATCGGAAAGGATATGATGCCTTTATTAATGCGCATCAAGCAGGCCTTTGGCGCGGACGATTTTTCGATGCGTAAACTTGACCGTGAAGCGTCGGTTGAAACAGCAATGCCGATCGCAATATAGGAATTTGAATGAGCATTTGGTTTACAGAAGAATTACATCCATACTATCGCAAGGGAATTCGAATTAAGAAGATCCTTGCAGACGAACAAACTCAGTTTCAACATTTACAGATCGTTGAAACTGAGTTTTTCGGCAAAGCCATGATCCTTGATGGAATTATCCAACTCACCGAGCGTGACAATATTGGCTATCACGAAATGATCGTGCATGTGCCCATGCTGGCTGTTGGAAAACCGAAGAGAGTCTTGATCGTGGGCGGCGGTGACGGCGGTTCTTTGCAGCAAGTTTTGCGATATCCCTCCGTCGAAGAGGCCGTCGTCTGTGAGTTGGATCAGTGTGTTGTTGATCTTTCACGCGAGCACTTCGCATCTTTCGGCGACCCTTGGGCTGATCCACGTGCCACATTATTAGTCCGCGATGCTTTTGGTTTTCTCGAAGAAAACCCTGGTCAATTTGATGTCATCATCTCAGACACGACTGACCCGATTGGCATGGCAGAGCGTTTATTCTCTGACGAATTTTACAAGCTCATGGTGCGCGCGTTGACTCCCGGTGGAGCCGCTGCCACGCAATGTGAACAGCCTTTCTTTGATACTGATCTGATCAAGCAGATCTACAAATCCGCCAAAACGCTGACGAAGAATCCTGCGTATTACTATGCCAATATCCCTACATACCCCGGCGGAGGAATTGGCTTTATGTACGTTTCCGATACACCGTGGGAAAATGGCCTGAAAACTCCATTGCCGCCCGGGGTAAATAATTATATTAATCCTGAAGTCCACCAGGCGGCGTTCGCGTTGCCCGAGTTTTTCAGACGGGAACTATACGGATAAATAAAAACTTCGAGTTCATTACGAACTCGAAGTTTTTATTTATCAAAAAATTATCGTGTTTCTGTCAGTATCAGCGCGTAGGGGTCTTCGCGCACTTCATAGGTTTCTCTGGCTTTTTGCACGGCTTCTGCATTTTTCTCAGCCCACGCGCCAAGCATGGATATGGGTTCCATTAACTCTTTTCCAATGGGGGTGAGGGTGTATTCCACCATTGGCGGGACAACGGGATATACCTTGCGGTTGACAATTCCATTTTGTTCAAGTTTACGCAGAGTTTGTGCGAGCATTTTTTAGAGATGCCGCCGATCTCGCGCAGCATGCGGTTGTGACGGTTGATGCCACGTGCGATGGAGACGAGCACCAGTGTGGCCCATTTATCGGCGATGATCTCAAGGGTCTGCCGTGAGGGGCACATTTCGTTTAATACATTGGGCGGGTATTTTTGTGTTTGCATGGTTACCTTTGGGTACCCTGGTTACTAAAAAGTGCGTTCTATGAGGAAAGCCTGACTACGAATAAGATGGGATTATATCTGAATAACGGAGTTGAGCACATGCACATGCGGGTCGTATCTATGCAAATTAAACAGGAACTGGTGGAGGGGTTCAAGTCTGCTTCCATGGCCGGGATCGAGAAGCTGCTAAACGAACCGGGTGTGGTCAGCACGGCATTGCTGCAGCAGGTGAATTTTCCATCTCACTTTTTCTTTATCGAAGTGTACACGAGTCTTGATGCCTACAATGAACATTTGATATCTGAATGTTATTTGGATTGGCAGAAGCAGATTGGGCTGTTGCTTGATGAGGCGGCGGTTTCTATGGAGTATGTGCCAATCTATCCGCCGGAGGATGCCTGGGTTCATGAACCAGCTCAAAGTTAGGAAAGATGCGCGTTGGTAGTCAGGGAAAGGGAGCCGTGCAAGAAATGTCCGCTTGGTGCAGGTTCCCAAATCCCTTAATTTTTTAATACAAATCAAAAAAGGAGAGAACAAAATGGAACAGAAGGAAGTTGCTTTAAGTGTGTCGAAGGCCATTCTTAATGGAGAATGGGATAAGTTGAATGGGATCCTGGCCGATGATTTTACCTATACCGGCGACGGGATGCATTTTAATAAACAGCAATATATTGATTTCATGAAAGGTATGAAGTCTGCCTTTAGTAATATGAACATGGAATTTACCCATGTCATTAGTGAGGGTGATATGGTCAGCATTCGTTTTATTACCACCAGCAAACACACCGGTAATTTTATGGGCGCGGCTGCCACCGGCAAGAATCTTGAAATTGGCGGTAACTTCATTCGCAAGATCAAAGGCGATAAGGTAATGCAGGAATGGCAGACCACGGACCTGCTTGGCACGATGAGTCAGATGGGTGTTGGTACTTTGCTGGGTTATGCCATTTTTGGGGTGTGGCTTAAGAAGAAGTAAAGAAGAGATTTCTAAAATCTTGAATAAAAAACTCCGAAGTCATTTGACTTCGGAGTTTTGATTTTACACCAACATTCTGACGGGATTTTCGAGGAAGCCTGCCAGTGCTTGCATGAACTGTGCGGCTTCGGCTCCGTCGCTGACTCGATGATCTACGGAGATGGTGGCTTTCATTCTCCAGCCTGCTTTGATCTGACCGTCTTCGACCACAGGAATTTCTCTGGCAGAACTGATCGCTAAAATTCCAGCTTCAGGCGGGTTGACGATGGCGATGAATTCTTCGACATCGTACATGCCCAAATTGGAAGTGGAGAAGGTGGAACCATCCACATCTTCGGGTTTGACCTTGCCATCGCGGGCGCGGCCTGCCATGGCTTTGACTTCGCCCGAGATCTGGCGCAATGATTTCTGATCGGTGTCTTTGACGACCACGGTCATCAATCCGCCGGGAACGGTGACTGCCACGCCAACATTGACATGTCCGAACTGAATGATGTCGGTGCCTTTGAGAGTGGCATTCAAATTGGGGAATTGACGTAATGACAACGCCACGCCTTTGAGAATAAAATCATTGACTGATACTTTTTCGTTATCAGGCAAATATGCATTGACCTGCTTACGCATGTCCATCAACGCATCCATTTTGAATTCGCGCGTTACATAGAAGTGGGGGATGGTGGTCTTGGATTCGACGAGGCGGCGTCCGATTGCCTGGCGTAATTTTGTTGTAGCAATAACCTTGTCGTCATGCGAGACGATGACCGGGGAAGATGATCACTCGACAGTTTGACCTGCTGACTTTTGACGGCTGCCCGCCCGAAAGCGCGGCTTCAATATCCTTGCGGACAATCGTCCTCCAGGGCCGGTGCCTTGCACGTTAGACAAGTCCACTTTTTGGTCACGCGCAATTTTCTTCGCGAGGGGCGAAGCCTTAACGGAACCAGCATCCAGTGGAGCAGATGTTTGGGCAACAGAATCAACTGTCGGTTGAGTCTGAGGCGCAGGTTTTTCATCCACAACTTTTTTACTGTCCACTGTCAACTGTCCACTGACAACTTCACCCGCCGCACCCACGATCGCAATCGCAGCATTCACAGGAACCATCGTGCCTTGATCGACGATGAGTTGCAGGACAACGCCGCTCGCGGAAGATTCAACTTCAACGGTGGCTTTGTCGGTTTCAATTTCAGCGAGCACGTCGCCTTTGTTGATGGTCTCGCCGACTTGTTTCACCCAACGGACGAGCAAACCCTCGGCCATATCAAAGCCGAGCTTGGGCATGGAAATTGTTTCAGCCATTATTTCAAAACCTCCTTGACCGCAGCCGTAATGTCAGCCACCTGCGGGAGCGCGGCTTGTTCGAGCGTGCGGTTGTAGGGGAGCGGTACTTCTTTTTGCGCCACGCGGATGATGGGCGCGTCGACGTAATCAAATGCTTCTTCGTAAATGCGGCTGACGATCTCGGAGCCGACGCCGTAGGATTTCCATCCTTCTTCAACGACGACCGCGCGATTTGTTTTCTTGAACGACTCGATGATGGGTTCCATATCGAGCGGGCGCAAAGTGCGAAGGTCAACGACTTCAACATCGATGCCTTCTTTTGCAAGTTCTTCAGCAGCCTTCATCGAAAGCTCAAGACCTTTGCAATAGGTGACGATGGTCACATCTTTGCCAGCGCGCTGTACTTTGGATTTACCAATTGGAATGGTGTACTCGCCCTCAGGCACTTCGCCGCGGACTTGATACATAGTGGCATGTTCGATGAAAAGAACCGGATCATTCGACCTGATCGCTGATTTCAAAAGACCCTTGGCATCTTCCGGCGTTCCAGGGCTGACGACTTTCAACCCGGGGAAATGTGCGAAAATGGCGTCGGGAGTCTGCGAGTGCGTTGCACCTAACTGACGTCCGCCGCCGCCGACAGCACGAATGACCATCGGCAAAGTGAACTGTCCGCCAAACATATAGTGAAGTTTGGGAGCCTGATTGACAATGTAATCCATTGCAGAGAAACCAAAGTTGATGGTCATGAGTTCTGCAATCGGGCGTTGACCCACCATTGCCGCGCCAATTGCGCCGCCGATGATGGCATTTTCCGCGATGGGTGTATCTTTGACACGTGCCGCGCCGTATTTATCGAAAAAGCCTTTGGTTACGGCATACGTGCCGCCCCAAACGCCGACCTCTTCACCCATGATAAATACCTTGGGGTCGCGGTCCATTTCTTCCATAAGAGCTTGCGAGATTGCCTCGCGCATTGTGATTTTAGCCATGTGTATCCTCGTG
This sequence comes from Candidatus Villigracilis proximus, assembly GCF_016717045.1. Classification (NCBI taxonomy): domain Bacteria; kingdom Bacillati; phylum Chloroflexota; class Anaerolineae; order Anaerolineales; family Candidatus Villigracilaceae; genus Candidatus Villigracilis; species Candidatus Villigracilis proximus. The sequence goes on from NZ_JADJUO010000005.1 coordinate 136,952, forward strand.
TTATCCGATATCCTGATTCGATAGCGGTTGACCACGGTCTGTCGTTCATTATCCAGTTTGTCTAATCAGCGTAAATATCCGTGTACAACTCTTCCATCGCAGGTTCCGGGACTTGCCTCGGCGAATTCAACAGCCTTTGCAACTTCCTCTTCCACGCGTGCTTCGATTTCATCCAAAGCCTTGCGGGTCGCGATCTTCTTATCAAGCAATTGCTTGTTGAAAATACCGATCGGGTCGTTCTCCTGCCATTTCTTTACTTCATCTGCTTTGCGATAACGTTCAGGGTCGCCCATGGAATGTCCACGGAAACGATAGGTATCAATTTCAAGCAGGTAAGGCTGGCTTTCCTTGCGGATGAAGTCCAGCGCTTCTTTTGAAGCTTCGTAGACTTTCATCACGTCCATGCCATCCACCTGACCGTTCTTCATACCATAGCCTTCGGCCTTCTGGCGGATCTCGGTCACAGCGGAAGCACGTTCCACGGTAGTGCCCATGCCATACTGATTATTTTCGCAAACCCACAATACACGCAAATTCCAGGTCTTGGCAATATTTAAGGCTTCATGGAAATAACCGATGTTGGTCGCGCCGTCACCAAACATACAAATGGTGATGTTATCGTTGCCAGCGTACTGGTCACCGATCGCAAAACCCGAAGCGATGGGTAGATGACCGCCGACGATGGCATGTCCGCCCCACATATTTTTGGAAGTATCGGCCATGTGCATTGAGCCGCCCTTACCTTTGGACATGCCCGTGGCTTTCCCGAGTAATTCCGCCATTACTTCATTGGCTGAAATGCCGCAGTTCAACGCCACGCCATGGTCACGATATGCAGTAATCACACGATCACGCGGCTCACGGGCCGCGATCAAACCAGTCGAAACAGCTTCCTGCCCGATATACAGGTGCATAAAACCACCGATCTTGCCCTGTTGGTACAGTTCTGCACCGCGTTCTTCCAGGCGGCGGATCAGCACCATTTGATAATACAAATCTATCTGTTGTTCTTTCTTCATTATATGGAAACTCCAATAAGATGTATGGCGCACGCCTCAAAGGCGCAGCGTAATTAATTTGATTCTTAGGAAAACAACACCAAAAACCTGCCGGCGTTGTGATTCATGTAAACCGAATCGGGGATTATATCAGAGAAAATTTCTCCTAATTCTTAATTTGATAGCAATTGAAAGTTATCAACCAGATACCGCTTTCTTTTTATTATCTTATCAATCAAGTTCTCTCCCCACAGTGGACTATTCCCAGTGGTTATACATCCCCAGTTGGCGGATGTAGCTGGAGGATGTATATCATAAGATAAACCAGAATTTAACAAAATCTAATTATCACTAGGAGAAAAACATGAATCTGAAACTCACCCCACCCAAGGAAATTACTTTCTGGATCGCTGTCGCTTTAGGTTTGCTTGCATTATTCAGTGAACTCGGTACCTTTACCCTGCTTCCAATCGCAGCTTTTTGGCTTTTGTTCATCGGCTTTGCTTTGCTGGTGGTCGCTCTTTTGGTCAAAGGTCTCTAATCTTCATCACTGACGAATTATTACCTCTCTGCGGAAACGCGGGGAGGTTCTTTTTAAGTTACAATAAAAATATGAATTGGCTCACTGGCAGTCCACAAGGCGAAGCAAAAAAACTTGTATCTCAACTTGCAGATTTGACCAGGCGGGACGTCGCCGCCAGAGAGTTGATTAAACTGGGCGCAGATGCCGTGCCGCCATTGATCGATGCGCTTCAGACTCAAGACTTGAACCTGATTCTGCTCTATCAGCAGATTCTCGCCCGAATATCCTCTGCCACCCCCTTGCTGACAAAAGCTCTTGCGACCGCACATCCCATCACCCGTGGACGTGTGGTTGAGGTGTTTGGCATTAGTAAAGACAGGTCTGCCATTCCCGCCTTATTGGACGCACTGAAGGGTGAGTACTTTACCGTCCGTTCGCGTGCTGCGTTGGCATTGGCAAAATTTGAAGACAGACAAGCTATTCCAGCACTGTTGCCCCTCCTCAAAGACAGGGAAGATGAAGTCCGCAGTGCGGCTTGTGTTGCAATTGCCAGTTTTCGTGATCCTGCCACCTTTGACGATATTACAAATATTCTATTGGATGATCCGATGATCGAAGTTCGTCAGTCCGCGGCGCGCGCATTGGGCGAGACAAAACATCCCGCCGCGATGCCCTTCCTGATGGAAGCCCTGCATGATTCATCCTGGTGGTTTGAGCGTGAAGAAGCCGCTGAAGACCTGTTGAAAGCCATCGAAAAAATGGGACCAGTAGTTGTTGACCCATTGATTAAAGCACTTGGCGATAAAGAAGGGACAGTCCGCAAGTATGCGGCGATCCTGCTTGGCAGAATGGCTGATCCGCGTGCCATCGAAGAACTGGGTATGACACTATATGACTTGCATAACGAAGTGGGCAAAGCCGCCGCAGATGCGCTTGCCAAATTTGGCGCGCCAACTGTGGATATTTTTATTGAAGCCCTGAGTCACCCTGAAGCAGAGATCCGCGAAAATTCAGTGGCGGCGTTAAGTAAAATTCAAGATGCGCGGGTGATCCCTGCTTTGATCGAAATGCTTCGTGATACTGCAAGAAACGTTCAACTGCAAGCCTTGCAGGCAATCAGTAAATTGCGTGATCCTCGCGCAATTCCAACGTTACAGGAAATTGTCTCAAATCGCGCAGACAGGGAAATGGCAGCGTTGGCGAAACAAATTATTGAATCAATGAAGTGATTTTTACTGATTGATCTTCAAATATGAATTGATCGCAGGTGCGATCCCGGTTAAGTCGCGAATTTCCTTTTGAAATTCGCGGCGTTCGTTTAAATCCCCAAACAATAATAGCGGCACATCCGCGGCTGTATGTTTGCGCGTGGACAGGTCTTCCATGTTGCCATGATCTGAGGTGAGCAGAATGAGTCCGTCTTCGTTTTGCCAGATTGCGAGCAGGCCTTTTAGCACATCGTCAAATCTTTCCAGTTGTCTGACTGCTGAATCCATATCCTGTTTGTGACCCGCGTAGTCGCTGGCCCAATATTCGAAGAAAGAGAAATCGTATTGCAAAGCGAGTTCGGCGAGCTTTTTCCCGGCTGCTTCAGGTTCATGGATTGGCGCATCGGGCAGGTTGAGGAATTCGGCCCAGCCTTTGCCTGTAAAATCTGCAGATAAAGCGCGGCCTGCGTAGTAATCTTCTTTGGTGAAGAGGGGAGGCCGGCATTTGTCAACGCGAGTGGTATGGCAGAGTATAGCCGTTTGCCTGAATCGATGCCGTCAAAGTATGGCGGGGGATAGGCGTTTAGCAGGGCGGTTTTTTTGCCTGCTTGCACTGTTTTTGCGAAAATTGTTTTTCCATCAAGATATTGGGCAACTTCGGGGTTTGGTTTTGGTCCGTAGTGATAACCAAGTTCGGCGGGGATGTTGATTCCGGTGAGTAAAACACCTTGCCCCGTTGCTGATTGAGGCAAGCCTTTTATGCCGAGGTTGGGATCAACAGCGAGCAAAGTGACACGTTCGCCTTCATAAGGCGCAGATGTGCGGATAAGAGTCTGCCCGCCGAGCAGGGATTGCAGATACGGCATGTTTGCGCGTGCGAAGGGATTTTTTTTCGGGTCGTCGTCGCCAAGCCCAATGCCATCAAGGAAGAGGAAGAGGATTTTCATAAGGGAAAGTATGAATGATGAATAACCTTATACCTGTTTCCCAGTCTACTTGTTTTCATGTTTACTTACTCTTTTGATACAAAAACCATGCCGAGGGACGTCCGCGTTTATCTGGGCTATCGCGGCGCGAGAGTTGGGTTAAGGCTTGGGCTGAGATCATGTTCAGTTCGGCGTCTGCAAGCCCGGGCGCGGAATGATCCGCGTCTGGTTTGTAGAATCCGTACATTAACCAGTATCCATTTGGGGCGAGGATTTTATCCAGTTGAGTCAGATAATCCGCTTTGTTTTCGATGCCGTGAAAACAGCCAATATCAAGTACAAGGTCAAATTGTGAATCGACTTTGAAATTGGTGACATCGCCGACAAGCAATTGGGCTTGAAGATTTTGCTGTTTAAATTTGCGTTTGGCGATTTGAATGGCGCGTGCGGCAAAATCAATGCCTGTGACCTGCCAGCCTGTTTTTGCAAGTGTAATAATGTTGGTGCCTGTACCGCAGCCAAGGTCAATGGCGCGGCCGGCGGGGTGCGATTGAATGAATTCAAAAAGTTCGGGCGGGGTAATGCCGCTATCCCAGGGCGGGTTTTGGAAATACCAAACATTAAACTTAAGGCGGTGCAGGAAATTCATTTAAGAGAGTCCCGTACTTTTTACGGGTCGAATTCGCCGACCTGACGCCAGACTTCATTGCCTTGCGCGTCGAAGAAAATAAAAGTTGGTGTGAACTCAAAATTATAAAAAGGGGCGAGTTCCATGCCGACATTTTCCTGAATGTTAATGCGGATAATATGAATCGGAACGCCAATACTTACCTGATTGCTGAGTTCTTTTTCAAGCTCGTCAACGACGGGCTTAATTTGGGTGCAGGTAATTCAGAAAGGGGATTGGAATTCAAGCAGCACTGGTGTGCCGGCACCGATCATGGCTTGCACGCTTTTGGCATCGTCCATCAACGGGGTTTGGCGCGGATGTAAAATCACCCAGGCGGTGATCAGGGCAGTGAGGATGACACCAAAGGCAAGGTAGTCGTTCCATTTTGGTTTATTTGCAAGCAGGATGATGCCCGCAACGAAGGCCAGCCCAAGGGCGATGGCAACAAAGGAGTATTCTCGAAATAACAGGATCACAAAACCCTCTTGTGTTTTAAATTTTGGACATGTGAGATTCGGGGATTTTTATAAAAAGCGGTAAATGTCATGTTTTGTATATGACGTTCTTACTTTGACAATTCATTTGAGTTCTTTTACAATCATGCGACTTGCTTTATATCCTACATTATAGGAAGGTATTTCCATGAAAGAGTATACCACCGAGTTTCTTCGCAACGTCGCGCTGGTTTCACATGGAGGCGCAGGGAAGACGATGTTGGCGGAGGCATTTCTACATGCCACGGGGGCAATTTCACGCCTGGGTAAGATCGATGACGGCACCACGTTGTCAGATTATGATGATGAGGAACGCCGCCGGAAAATTTCAATTTATTCAAGTGTTATTCCAATCGAGCACCGCGATCACAAAATAAACGTAATTGATGCGCCAGGCTACACTGATTTTATGGGTGAGATGATCTCCGCCTTGAGTGTCGCTGATGGCGCAATTATTTTAGTGGATGCCGTTGCAGGGGTGGAAGTGGGCACTGAACTTGCATGGCGCTACGCGGATGAGTTCAACCTCCCGCGTTTTTTTGTAATTAATAAAATGGATCGCGATAATGCGAACTTTGAAGAAACCTATGATGCGATTGAAGCCTTTGTAAAGGCACACGGCAAACGCGCGATAAAAGTCCACTTGCCGATCGGTGAGAAGGCCGGCTTTAAAGGCGTGGTGGATATCATCGGTATGAAATCCTATATGGGGAATGGAACAACCATCGCCGATATCCCAGCGGATTTGCAAGAAGCTGCGGAAAAGGCACACTTCGCACTTGTGGAAGCTGCCGCTGAAGGCGAAGATGAACTGATGGAAAAATATTTCGAGAACGGTTCACTCACAGACGCAGAAATGGTACGCGGACTGGAAGATGTAGTCTACGCTGGACAATTTGTCCCTGTGTTCTGCGCTGCCGGCGCACACGAAGTGGGCGCAATTGCACTGCTCAATGACATCATCGATTTGATGCCTTCTCCTTTAAATGCTCCCAAGCGTGTGGCACAAGGCAAGAACGGCGAAGAAACATTGAAGCCTTCTGATACTGAACCTTTGGCTGCTTACGTCTGGAAAACAACCGCTGACCCGTTTGTCGGCAAGATGAACTATTTCCGTGTGTACTCCGGCTCCATTCAAGCGGATGGACATGTTTGGAATCAGACGAAGAACGCAGATGAACGTGTTTCTGGCTTGCACTTCCAACGTGGTAAGGAAGCCATTGCGGCCAAAGTGATTCACGCTGGCGATCTGGCTGTTGTTTCCAAATTAACAGCAACCACCACAGGCGACACACTTTGTGAGAAAGGACATCCGCTCACAATTGAAAAGACAAAATTCCCGGCTGCTTTATATCGTGTGGCGATTACCCCCAAGAGTCAGGCCGACGCGGCAAAAATTTCCCCAACATTAACCCGTCTCTGTGAAGAGGATATGACCCTCGTCTGGCACAATGATCCTGTTACCCATGAAACGGTTTTGCAGGGCATGGGCGATCAGCACATTGATGTGGCCTTACATCGCGCGCAAGCCAAATTCCAGGTGGGACTTGCCACGCATGAACCGCGTGTTCCTTATCGTGAAGGAATCACCCGCAAGGCCAGTGGACAATACCGCCACAAGAAGCAGAGCGGTGGCTCAGGTCAATTTGGTGAAGTACACCTTCGCATCGAACCTTTGCCCGGCGCCGACTTTGAATTTGCAGATGAGCTCGTGGGAATGAACTTATCAAAATCCTATTTGCCTCCGATTGAAAAAGGCATCAAGGCAACCATGGAACGCGGTGCGTTCGCCGGATATCCCATGAGCAACGTGAAAGTGATCGTATACGACGGCAAGGAACATGAAGTAGATTCCAAGCCGCTCGCCTTTGAAATTGCAGGCCGTGAAGCCTTCAAACTCGCAGTTAATGAAGCTGGTCCGGTTTTGTTTGAGCCGATCATGACCGTCCGCGTGACGGTTCCAGATGCGAACATGGGCGATGTGATGAGTGATCTCAATACTCGTCGCGGTCGTGTGCAGGGAACAGATTCTGAACATGGCAACACGGTCATTGTGGCGCATGTGCCGATGGCTGAGCTGTTACGTTATACAACCCAACTGCGCTCCATCACTGGCGGACGTGGATATTTCACAATGGAATTGGATCATTACGATACAGTCCCATCTCATATCACTGGTCCGATCATCGAAGCGCATAGAAAAGAAATGGAAGCGAAGAAGGAAGAACAGGGCGGAATATAGGGTGTGAGAGTAATGAGTAATAAGAAATGAGTAAAAAGTCCCGAGGATCAAACTTCGGGACTTTTTATTTTTGCACTCCTTATCATTTATACTTGCCCTATGCCAGTTGTTCGTTTTCCAGCCCTGATGAAATTTTACGTTGATAACCAAAGCGAATTCCATGTTGACGGAAAGACCGTTACAGAATTGCTTGATAATATCCTTGCGCGTTATCCTGCTCTTAAGCCTCACTTATTTGAACCCGGCGGAGCCTTGCGCCGTCACTTTAATATTTTTGTAAATGGCATTCATCTGCGTGAATTAAATGGCATGGACACGATATTGAATGAGAATGACAAAGTGATTCTCATGGCTTCAGCGGCGGGTGGGTAGTTTCATCATTGACAAATCAGGTAAGATAAGTAAAATAACGCACATCTATTATGAAAATCATGAAACTATTTAACTATTGCTTGTGTATACGGCGGGGCTCGTAGCAACCGCCTAAGATAATTCTTCCGCAGTCAACGGATAAGGACGGTTGAACGACCCCCGCCTTGCAATTATTGCAACGTGAGGCGCTTGTTCGCCGTCTTTTTGTTTATCCGTTGACTGCGTTTTGATTTAAATTAGGCACACATGACTTTATTGGATATTAGATTACTCGACTCAAAAACAATTCCTCTGGATGGACTCCCGTCTCATGTGGGAAATACGCCCTTACTTCCGCTTCGCCGCCTGACCTCGAACCTGTCTCCAAAAGTAAAGGTTTTTTTCAAGGCTGAATGGTTTAACCCGGGCGGCTCGGTGAAAGACCGCCCTGCGTTAAACATTATTCAGAATGCATTCATTAATGGTGACCTTGGTCATGGCAAACGATTACTTGATTCCACTTCAGGCAACATGGGAATTTCATACGCCACCTTTGGCGCAGCGCTCGGAATCCCGGTCACGTTTGCAATTCCGGCCAGCGCCAGCCCTGAGCGGTTGACTCTGCTGCGGGCACTCGGCGCGGAAGTGATTCTCACTGACCCTTCAGAAGGTTCAGATGGCGCAATTTTGGTGGCACTTCAACTGGCGGCGGATAAACCCGATCTATATTGGTATGCAAATCAATACAGCAATCCTGCAAATTGGCAGGCGCATTATCTGTCCACCGGGCCTGAGATTTTTGCGCAGACAAACGGACAGGTAACTCATTTCGTCGCAGGCCTTGGCACCTCAGGCACATTGATGGGAACAGGTAGATATTTACAGGAACAGTTGCCCGATGTGCAAATTATTTCCATGCAGCCCGACGCGCCTTTTCACGGATTGGAAGGACTCAAGCATATGCCTAGTGCGATCAAGCCCGGGATCTATGATGAGTCATTGGCCGGGACCAATTTACAGGTCCGCACTGAAGCGGCGCATGAGATGACGTTACGCCTTGCACGGGAAGAAGGCTTATTCGTGGGTATATCCTCCGGCGCGGCAGCTGTCGCAGCGCTTGAGGTTGCAAGCAAACTGGATGAAGGCGTCGTGGTGACCATCTTCCCCGATGCCGGTTATAAATATTTGAGTGACAAATCTTTGTGGGAGGCTAAGTAATGTTGTTTGTTTCAAATGACCTGATCGAACAGATCAACAAGCACGTTGAAGAAGCATACCCTGAAGAGGGGGCTGGTTTTTTGGTGGGCGTTGAAGGAGAAGTGAAAAAGATTATCCCTTTGGGTAATGCGCGTGAAGATGAAGCACGGCATAATCGTTTTTTAATTACCCCAAAGGATTATCTCAAAGCCGAATTAACAGCAGACAGCCTTGGGCTGAGTTTGATCGGGGTTTTTCATTCGCATCCTGATTGTCCCAATGAACCTTCTGAATATGACCGTGAGTGGGCGCAGCCATTTTTCTCGTACATCATCACCCGCGTGGACAATGGCAAGTCGGTCAGTCACCGCTCGTGGCGGCTGGTGGAAGACCGTTCGAAGTACGAAGAAGAAGAAATAAAAATTTCATAATTTATGGAGTGCAGGACTGCCCGAAGGGCGTGCTCCTGTAAAAAAGGAGTCTTACTATGACATCACAACCCTTACAAAAAGTGGATCACTCTGCATTAAAAACAAATCAACTGTTTATTATATTTCTCAGCATATTGGCTTTTGTTTTCAATCAGCCGGCGCTTGCTGCTTTCGTTGCATTGGTGATGGGCATCGGCGCTGTGTTGAAAACCCCGGGCTTCGGCTTTATTTATAAGTCCATTCTCAAGCCGCGCGGATGGATGAAGCCTGATGTGCTCGATGACAACCCCGAGCCGCATCGCTTTTCACAGATCGTTGGTTTTCTGTTCTTGGCTTCCGGCTCAACCGCCTTATTTCTCGGCGCTCCCATATTAGGCTGGACTCTGGTGTGGATCGTGATCGCGCTGGCTTCTCTCAATGCCTTTGGTGGATTTTGCGTGGGCTGTGCCATGTATTACTGGCTGGCGCGGCTCAATGTGCCGGGATTTGGAAAACAAGCTCCTGCGGGAATTATCCCCGGTATGAAACCAAAAGCGGAGGCAAGAGCATGACCCCTGATATTCTGTTGCGCTTCGCTTATACAATTGGTATTATATTATTGGGCTTGGGCGCATACTGGCTGGTAAATCAACGCCTGCTTTCACGTGCAAAGAGCAATTTAAATTCTTTGCTTAGTCCATTGCCCAACAAACCTGTTATCGTATATTTCACAACGCCCGATTGTGCGCCGTGCAAAACTGTCCAACGGCCGGCGCTGGAGAAGTTGATTAATCTTCTCGGCGAGAAATTACACGTGGTGGAAATTGACGCCACCGAGCATCCCGACCTCGCGAAGACCTGGGGCGTGATGAGCGTGCCGACTACGTTTCTGCTTGATTCACGTGGTGAAGCTCGCTATGTCAACAACGGTGTGACTCGCGCCGAGAAGTTGATGGAACAGTTGCAAACTTTGTAAATCGATTAAACACAAAGGACACTAAGGTCACGAAGGAAAACCTTTAGCCTTTTCTCCTTTGTGTACTTTGTGCCCTTCGTGTTTAAAGCGTTTAAAGTGTTTATATAAAATTTCAGGAGACTCATACATGCCCGTTTTACGAATCCCGACCCCATTGCGTGCCTACACCAACGGCCAGGCTGATGTGACTGTCAGCGGCTCGAATATTTCAGAAGCGCTTTCCGATTTAACAAATCAATACCCCACGATCAAACCGCATTTATTCAACGAGGGTGGTGATTTACGTCCGTTCGTTAATTTATTTGTTGGCGAGAACAATATTAAAGATTTACAGGGTGTCGATACGCCGGTCAAAGACGGCGAGAAGATCATGTTGATCCCATCCATTGCAGGAGGCTAGTATGCTGCCTGAGCTTTCTCACGAAGAAATTTTACGTTACTCGCGCCACTTGTTGATTCCCGAAGTAGGCTTGGAAGGTCAACGGAAATTAAAGAATTCGTCCGCGCTGGTCATCGGTACCGGCGGACTTGGTTCGCCGGTTGCCTTGTATCTTGCCGCCGCCGGCATTGGCCGCATTGGACTTGTAGATTATGACGTGGTTGACACCTCCAATCTTCAGCGTCAGGTAATTCACGGTACATCCACAGTCGGTAAATTAAAAGTGGAAAGCGCCAGAGAAAAACTCCACGACCTGAATCCCGATATTCAAATTGACGTGTACAACGAGCCCTTCACCTCTGCCAATGCCATCCGCATCGCACAGGAATATGACGTTATCATTGATGGTACCGATAATTTCCCGACCCGTTATCTCACGAATGATGTTTGCGTATTTCTTGGCAAGCCAAATGTCTACGGTTCCATCTTCCGCTTCGATGGGCAGTTGAGCGTCTTCTATGCCAAGGAAGGTCCATGCTATCGCTGTCTCTTCCCCGAACCGCCGCCGCCCGGGCTTGTCCCTTCGTGTGCGGAAGGCGGTGTGTTGGGCGTGCTGCCCGGCACGATCGGCACCCTGCAAGCCACTGAAGCTCTCAAAGTTTTACTCGGCATCGGCGACCCGATGATCGGCCGGCTCCTGCTTTACAACGCGCTGGATATGTCCTTTGATTTTGTGAAGCTCAAGAAGAATCCCAAATGCCGCGTCTGCGGACCAAATGCCGATATCAAGGAATTAATCGACTATGAAGAATTCTGCGGCGTCCCCGGCCATGACTATGCGGAAGAAGGCTCTACCCCGAGCCTGATTCTGCTCGATGTGCGTGAACCTCACGAACTGGAAATCTCCGCCCTGCCGAACGCCGTCAACATCCCGCTCGGTCAACTCGCCGGACGATTATCCGAACTCGACAGCGCCGCTGACATGATTGTCTTCTGCAAAGGCGGCACCCGCTCCGCCCGCGCACTGGAATTACTCTCCAGCGCCGGCTTCAAGAAAGTAAAAAACCTCAAAGGCGGAATCAACGCCTGGGCCAAGGATGTCGATACGAATTTGCCGATCTATTAGCGTGGTGAGTAATAAGTAATGGAAAAAAAGTAATAAGAAAGAGGAAAGAAAATCTCCCGTCAAAGGTTTTGGCGGGAGATTTTTGTTGCCACCACCCCAGACTTCGGAAGTCTTTCAAGAGTCGTCACCGCAATGGAGTCATCAAAAAAGACTTCCGAAGTCTTCTCACCCAATGAAAAGCCTTCTCACTCCCCACTATCAACCATCCACTAACAACCGCCCACTGGTAAAATACCCCCAACCAAAGGAGACCGAATGACAGGCTTACCTGAATCAAAGGATAAACGTGTTTTTAACAATGTACTTGGCGCGATGGGCAATACTCCGCTTGTAAAACTGGAACGTATCGGACGTGACCTGCCTGTGCCACTATATGCAAAACTGGAATTCATGAATCCCGGCGGATCGGTTAAAGACCGCGTGGGTGCAAATATCATTGAGCAGGCCGAGAAGAGGGGAGAGATCAAACCCGGCGGCACCATCGTCGAAGCCACATCAGGCAACACCGGCGTGGGACTCGCCATCGCGGCGGCGCTGAAAGGCTACAAGACCATCTTCGTCATGCCCGACAAGATGAGCAACGAAAAGATTTTATTGCTGCGTGCCTATGGCGCAAAAGTAGTCATCACCCCAACCGCCGTGGGACCAGACGATCCGCGCTCGTATTATGAAGTCGCCAAGAAATTCGCGCGCGAAACTCCGAATGCTTTACTGGCGAATCAATATCACAATCCTGATAATGCAAAAACACACGAGATGACTACTGGCCCCGAATTATGGGAACAGACCGATGGCAAGCTGACCGATGTCATCATCGGCATCGGCACTGGCGGGACTATCTCTGGCGTGGGACGTTATCTCAAATCAAAAAATCCAAACATCCAGATCGTCGGCGTGGACATTGAAGGCTCGATCCTGACCGAGATTTGGCAGAACAAAGGCATCATTCCGCCCGGCGCGTACCCGAAGACTTATAAAGTGGAAGGTATCGGCGAAGACTTTCTCCCCGGCGCAATGGATATTTCAGTTGTAGATGCAATTGAAAGGGCGGGTGACCGCGAGTCCTTTTTGTGGGCACGTCAACTTGTACGTCAGGAGGGAATCTTCGCCGGCGGTTCATCCGGTTCTGCGATTGCGGGCGCCATCAAGTATTGCCGCAAACTGCCCGCAGGACGTATCCCCGTCGTCATTCTTCCTGATTCCGGTTCGCGCTATCTTTCAAAATTCTACGATGATAAATGGATGCGCGAGTTCGGATTCCTCTCGATGGAATTTGGCGAAACCGCTCTGGGTGACTTGTTGATGGCTAAGCCGAATAAGACTCTGCAAACTGCCGCGCTGGGTGACTCCATCCGCAAAGTAGTGACGGTTATGCATCAGCATGGAGTTTCGCAAATGCCCGTAGTTGGCGCTGACGGCGCGTTGGCCGGTCTGATCGAAGAAGTGGATTTGCTTAATCATATGCTTGAAAAACATGAGCACAGTAATGACGAAAAGATCGATGCGCTTGTTCAAAATGCGGGCGCAGTCTTCGCGCCCGAAACTCCGCTTGAAGATGCCATGCCTTCGTTGACTGCGGGTTACGCTTTGATCGTGGTTGAGAACAGCAAGCCAATTGGTATCCTGACAAAGATCGACGTGCTTGATTATGTAGCCGGAAAGATTTAAATTCACATCACATCATTCGCCCCAGCCGAAAGGCTGGGGCTTTTTGTTATAAACCTTCAAATCAATTTTCGCACACTTGCTCTGGCGGGTTGCCGGACTAACACTTAGTGTTCTTTGCGCCCTTTGCGGTTTATTTTTTTAATTTTCGCAGCGGAGATTTAAGAAAAGCTTTTCTGCGCACTGCAGTTAGAAATGTTTTATCCCCGTTCATCTCTGTTCATCAAGGTGAATTTCCACCGTAACTTAGAACAAATTTTCGAGTTATAATGAGCAAAAGATTGGCGCGTGCTGATCAACTTTATCTACGGAGGCTGAAATGGATTTTGGTTCAATTAATTGGTTGGCGGTTGTGGCTTGTGTGGTGGTCAGCATGATCACCGGCAGCATTTGGTTTGGCCCTAAAACTTTTTTCCCCATCTGGTGGAAGGCCATTGGCAAAACGGAAAAAGACACTCCCGGCGGCGATAACATGGGATTAATGTGGGGCGGAACCCTGGTCGCTTCCCTCATTCAAGCTGTATCCATGGCGATCATGGTCAACTTCATGGGTGGCAGCATGTCGAGCGGCGTGTCTCCTGCTTCCGGCGCAATGACCGGCTTCATGCTCTGGTTTGGTTTCACTGCCGCAACAAGCCTGACAAACAAACTGTTTGCGGGTCAATTAAAAGCCTGGGTGCTTGAAACAGGAAATCATCTGCTCAACCTTGTCCTCTTTGGAATCATTCTTGGCGCCTGGCGCTAGGTTTAAGTCCGCCTGTAAAATCACCCGTGAAAGTAACTTTCACGGGTGATTTTATTTTAAACTTCTGAAGTCTTTTTACGAGTCGGGTATACTCGACCCATGCAGCCAATTATCAGATTGTATAAGATCGAAGATTTTGAACCAATTACCCGCTTATGGTTTGACGCGCAAACAGTCGCCATGCCGAAGCTGATGAAGCGTATGAGCTATGAATTTGAAGATGCCTGTGAATTCTTTAGCAGGGTTGTCATTACTGAAAATCAGATCTGGGTCTATGAACAGGAAACCCTGAATATCATCGTCAGGGCATCGGACAGGCATTGTTAATGAAAGCACGTCAACTGTTACCGAAACACATGTGGCTATATACCCATGTCGCAAATAAAATGGCGCGCGCATTCTATGAAAAGAACGGCTTCGTTGCCGAAAAATTTGGCGTCAGCCCCGAGCCCGAATCAGAACCCGATGTCGAATATCACTGGTGGGCAAATCCACTTCGTAAATAAACCATGCGTCCTACATATCTTCAAGTTGATCTCGCTCAACTAAAACAAAACCTTGAAAATATCCGCGCCCATGTTGCGCCGGCAAAAGTACTCGTTGTGCTCAAAGCCAATGCCTATGGTCATGGCGTCGACGGCGTGGCGCCCTACATTGCGCCATTTGCAGATTATATTGGCGTAGCCATTGTCGAAGAAGCAATTCATTTAAGAAAAATGGGAATTGCGACTCCCATCCTCGTTATGGGTGGGATCTTGCCCGGGCAGTTACCCGATTTTTTTGAATACGACTTAACCCTCGCCGCATCTTCGCTGGACCTGCTAACTGCTGCTGAACAATTGGCAGTCTCTACCCGTAAGCGACTCAAAACCCACCTCAAGATCGACACAGGCATGGAACGTGTCGGCGTCCGTGAATATGAAGCCGAAGCGCTGATCGAAAAATCTCTGTCGTGTAGCCACTTAGAGATTGAAGGTATATTCACCCATTTTGCCAACTCTGAAACTATGGAGTCGGACGGCTTGCCGTCCGCGATCAGCAAGCTGATCGACTCCAAAGCCAACTCCATAGTAAAAGCCTCCCTTCAACTCGAACGCTTTCAAGAAGTTTTATCTATTTATGAAAAACGCAGCGAACCGCATCCGTCAATACGGCATACCGCAAATTCTGGCGCCACTTTATTAATGCCGGAAAGTCACTACGATATGGTGCGTCCCGGTGTTTTATTCTATGGCGTATATCCGGCACGTGATATTGAAAGAACGATTGACGTTAAACCAGCATTGACCTGGAAATCGCAAGTTGTGTATAGCAAGATTACCCTGCCCGGGCGGGGAGTCAGCTATGGGTCGCTGTGGCAGGCTGAGGCGGAGTCACGAATCGTTACTGTCCCATGTGGATATGCCGACGGGTATTTCCGTCGCATGACGAATCAACCGCGAGTCATCATCAATGGCAAGTCATATCCGCAAGTGGGGCGCATTTGCATGGATCAGTTCATGGTCAATGCAGGTGTGGATGATGTCAAAGTGGGGGATGAGGTGACGCTGCTCGGCAATGGGATTACACCTGAAGAACTGGCAGATTGGGCGGGCACAAATGAATACGAAGTGATGACCAACATTAGCGCCCGCGTACCGCGTGTGTTTGTGTAGGGTACAATTGGCGAGATTTTTCAAAAATTGAGGTGTAGTTTGAATCAAAGAGTAAAAGATTATTTGGTTTTGATCGGAGTTGCGGGCGTTATTATTGCGCTCGATCAGTGGACGAAGTGGCTTGTGCGTGAAAATATTGCCTTTGGCTCCCAATGGCTGCCGGCAGGGTGGGAATGGCTGAGTCCGTATGCGCGCATTGTGCATTGGTATAACAGCGGCGCGGCGTTTGGTATGTTCCAAAATGGGACTCTGGTATTTACGGTTCTGGCTTTCATTGTGATCGGCGCGATCATTTATTACTATCCACAAGTGGAAGCAAATGACTGGACTTTGAAACTCGCGATGGGTTTGCAATTGGCAGGCGCGGCCGGAAATTTAATCGACCGCCTGATGATGGGAAAGTGACAGATTTTATTTCTGTTGGTGTTTTTCCCGTTTTTAATGTTGCTGATGCGTCCATTTCAATTGGTGTGGTTGTTTTGCTGCTGGGGGTTTGGATCAAGGAACGACAGGAAAAAGCGCGGGCTGCTGTAAGTGACGAAACGCCCGCAGATGTTGTGGAAGAAATTCCACAGGTTGAATCCGCAGCCCCTGTGGATGAAAGCAAGTTAGTTTAAAGAAGGATTGATTTGAAAAAATATTACAGTTTACTTTTTACGGCGGGTTTGGTCGTTGCTCTCGACCAGTGGACAAAATGGCTGGTGCGCACGAATATTCCATTACATGAATCATGGCTGCCTGAATCTTTGAATTGGCTTTCATCGTATGCGCGCATTGTCTTTATCTATAATAGCGGCGCGGCGTTTGGTATGTTTCAAAATGGGAATCTGGTATTTGCTGCTTTTGCTTTTCTGGTAATTGGTATCATTCTGTATTCCTATCCCAAAATCGAAGAGGGAGATTGGTCACTGCGGCTGGCCTCAGGTTTGTATTTAAGCGGTGTACTCGGTAATCTGATCGACCGTTTGACAATGGGCAAGGTGACAGATTTTATTTCCGTCGGAAATTTTTATATTTTCAACATTGCCGATGCCAGTATTAATATTGCCGTTGTGATTTTATTGATCAGCTTCTGGGTCAGCGAGCGTAAAAAGCCTGTTGCATCATCTGAAAATGAAGTATTACCAACGAATGGGGAGTTATCATGAGCGACCGAATTGAGAAGTTTCGTTATGACGGAGAAAAAGCAGGGCGCCTTGATAAATTTTTGGTGACTTGTTTGCCTGAGTTTTCACGAGCCCGTTTGCAGGGATTGATCGATGATGGGTTTGTTTCCATCAATGGCACGCCTGCCAGAAAATCAGGGCAGTCGCTTGATGTTGGCGCGGAAGTTGAAGTACGCGTGCCGCCGCCTGTGCCAAGCGGTTTGGTGGGCGAGGATATTCCGCTTGATATTATTTTTGAGAATGATGATCTGATCATTGTCAATAAACCGGCTGGCATGGTGGTCCACCCTGCAGCGGGACATGATTCCGGGACGCTGGTCCATGCTGTTTTGGGATATGACCCCGATATGGAAGGCATCGGCGGAGAAGAACGACCGGGGCTGGTGCATCGCCTTGATAAAGAAACTTCAGGGCTGATCGTGCTGGCCAAGAATGAACGCGCGCACAGATGGTTACAGGACCAATTCCGCTTGCGGACTGTGGAGAAAACCTATCTGGCATTAGTGGATGGAAAACCGCCCACACCTACGGGACGAGTGGAAGCATCCATCGGGCGTGACCCAAGCCACAGAAAGAAGATGGCAATTGTGCCCGCCGGTAAGGGACGGGAATCTGTCAGCGAATATATGACGCTTGAGTCTTTCAAAGAACATACACTTTTGGAATTTCATCCGCATACTGGCCGCACACATCAGATACGGTTACATTGCCAGTTTTTGGGATGTCCGATCGTAGGTGATTCGATCTATGGGAAGAAAAGTTTAACCGTTGATATTAAGCGGCATTTTTTACACGCGGCGAAGTTGAAGATCGTTTTGCCCAATGAGACCAGTCCGCGTGTGTTTGAGGCGGAATTACCCGCTGAGTTGATGTTGGTAATGGAAGAAGTGAGAAGGTCGGAGTAGGGGAGTTGAGAAGTAATGAGTAATAAGTTGATAAGTAAGAAGTAAGAAGTAAGAAGTAAGAAGTGATTTGTGGAGGATGAATGGTGGAACAGAGTTTTGAGACGTTGAAGGTGTGGCAGATGTCACATAAACTGATGTTGGATGTTCACCATAAGTTGATTCCGCTCTTACCCAAAGAAGAAAAGTATGGGATTGCCGATCAAGTAAGGCGATCTTCCAAAAGCGTGGGCGCAAATATAGCGGAAGGTGCGGGTCGTTTTTATTATATGGATAACGTCCGATTCTGCTATATGGCTCGTGGTTCTTTGGATGAGACATTAAATCATTTATTGGTTATTAAAGATTTAGGGTTTTGTGAAAATGAACTTTATGAGAATTTACGTGCGCAGATCGAAGAAATCCGTCGTTTATTGAATGGATATATTAACTGGTTGAAAACTAAAAAAATCGGACAAAACGAACCTGGCGCGGCAATTACCGTCCGTGAATTCCCACCTGAATATTTTATTGAGGAAGCCTTGTAATTTTCGGCAATCTTTTACTTCTCACTTCTCAACTTCTTACTTTTTACTTCTTTAGGAGAACACAACCATGGATTTCATAGATCTGCGTTCTGATACGGTTACCAAGCCTACGCCTGAAATGCGCGAGGCGATGGCGGAGGCGGAGGTGGGTGATGATGTTTATATGGATGACCCTACTGTAAATCAATTACAGGAAAAAGCGGCGGAGATGCTCGGCAAGGAGGATGCGCTGTTTGTCCCTTCGGGGACGATGGGCAATTTGCTGGCTTTGCTGGTGCATTGTCAACGCGGGGATGAGGTAATTGTTGGCGATAAGTCGCATATTTATTTGAATGAGGCGGGCGGAATGTCTGCGCTGGGTGGGATTCATCCGCGCCCGGTGAAGAATCAAGCGGATGGTACTCTGGCTTTGGAGGATATTCTCGCGGCGATCCAAAGCGAAGATGTGCATCATACGATTACGCGCTTGATCTGTTTGGAGAATACTCAAAATGTATGCGGCGGTGTTGTGCTTTCTGCGGAATATACGCAGGCTGTAGGAAAGATCGCGCGTGAAAATAACTTATCCCTGCATATTGATGGGGCGCGGATTTTTAATGCGGCCGCGGTACTCGGTATCCCGGTCAAGGAATTGGTTGAGCCAGCAGATTCCGTGATGTTTTGTTTGAGTAAGGGATTGGTCGCACCGGTTGGGTCGATGCTGGTGGGGACGAAGAAATTTATTAACGCGCGCGTCACCTGCGGAAGATGCTGGGCGGGGGATGCGTCAGGCGGGAGTGTTGGCAGCGGCGGGATTGATCTCTCTTGAGAAAATGTCCACGCGGCTTGGGCAGGATCATGCCCGGGCGAAGAGTCTGTTTGAGGGGTTGAAGCAGGTTCGGGGATTAAGGTTGGATGCGGGTCCTACATCCAGCAATATGGTTTATTTCGATCTGTTGGATGAAGTTAATTAAGTGTGGATCAGATCATCGAGGAGATGAAGAAACGTGGCGTGCTTGTGGATTGGGCCGGGCCGAGGCGTTTTCGTTTGGTGACGCATTATTGGGTGGATGATGCCGGTGTGAGTAAAACGTTGAAGGCTTTTGCTGAAGTTTTAGGCTAGATCATTTATTTTATTTTTTCCAGAACGCGAGTGCGGGTTCGATTTGATCCCGTCCGCGTTCTTTTGCTGTATAGAGTCTTTTGTCGGCGAGGTCTATTAGTTTTGAGGTGTCATTCGTTTCGAGTGGAAACACTGCCAGTCCCATGCTGATGGTGGGGATGGGGATTGTAAATTGTTCGCTGTTTCTGATCTTTAGTGATCCCAGTGTTTCGCGAATGCGTTGGGCGACAAGCGCGGCTTGATGTCCGTCTGTGTTTGGCAGGGCGATCGCAAATTCTTCACCGCCCCAGCGTCCGATTGAGTCGGTGCTTTTGATATGACTGCGGATGATGACGCATAAACTGACGAGAATTTCATCCCCGATGGGATGGCCGAAGGTGTCGTTGTATTGTTTGAAGAAATCAATATCAAGCATGATCAGGCTGAGCGGTTGATTTTGTGTTTTGCAAATTTGGGCTTGTTCGTGCAGGGTTTGAATAAAATATCCGTGGTTGTAGACCTTGGTGAGGCTGTCTAAGCGCGCCTGTTGTTGTACCAGCGCGTGATGATAGGTGTTATCCAGAGCCAGTGCGGCGCGTTGTGCAATGGTGGAAAGCAGTTCCATGTCGCTTCGGTCAAAGGCATTGGGACGATAGGAGGAGATAGCCATGATGCCATCAACATGCGCGCCGTGCATGGGGATGCCCATCCAGGAAAGGGTGGGTTTGTCTTTTCCAATGTTGATGACTTCCACGCCGTCCAGTTGAATGCCTTTGCGCATATCGGGCAGGAAGAGTTCCTGCTGATGGGTGATCACCCAGTTGGAGAGTGTGCCCTTTTTGCTTAATCGCAGATCGTGGAAGTATTCCCCGTCATCATATAACAACTCCAGCTTGATAAAATCACCATCCAGAATCCCTATGTAATAAGAATCTGCTTCGAGTGCGCTTTGAAATGTGGCGTTGAGCAGGGCGAAAACCTGTTTGGTGTCGAGCGTGGAGACGATCTGCCTGCTTAATTCATTGATGGTTTCAAGACGGTTGATCTGTTGTGTTGTCATATTTTTTAATTGTTGAATGGTTTCCACGCCCATCAACGCGGCGATGCTTAATCCAAGATGGATGACCCATTCATATTCCATTATTCTTTGGTTAGAGCGGATCAGAAAATAGAAGGAGGTTACGCTAACCACCAGAAAGTAGGCGGGTCCGCGGGTGGAGATAAGCGAGGATGAAAGCGCGGCAATCAGAACAAGTGTGTAGAGCAGGTGGTCGATCTTCGCAGAAAAAAAATAGGCCATTGAACAGAGTGCGATCGCGGCAATGACCGCATTGACCCATGAGAATCTTGATTTGTTTAGCGCGGCTGTGTAAATAAAATAATAAAAGGAAAGATAAAGACTTCCTGAAACCCGTAGATGATGAGGATGACTCTGTAAAGTGGTTCTTGAGGAAGGAAGTAGACGAGGTTTGCAACAATGATGGTTGAGAATACGATCAGTCCTGCCATTACAGATGGCAGGATGGATATTAGATTTTCCTGTGGAGTAAAACCACCACGTTTATTTTTCATATTTTTTATTATGTAGTTAACAAACCAGCTTGACTCTCTAAAACCAGGTTTTTGAATACTTCAACAATTTCAGGGTCGAATAAAATTCCAGCCTGCTGATGTAAATAGTCAACGGCTTCAATTGCTGAAATTTTTTGTCGGTAGGGACGGTTGCTTGTGAGGGCGTCGAAGGCATCTACAATGGAGAACATGCGCGCCAGGATCGGAATTTCTTCATGGTATAACCCGTCCGGGTAGCCTGTCCCATCCCATCTTTCCTGATGATGGCGTATGAGGGGAATCGTATCCTGAAGAAAGGGGATGCCCTCAACGATCCTTGCGCCAATATCAGGATGGCGACGCATTATTTTCCATTCTGCTTCACTTAGAGGGCCGGGTTTGTGAAGAATCGTGTCACTAATGCCGATCTTGCCAATATCATGTAATAACGAGCCGCGTTCCAGTACTTTAAGTTGTTCGTGGGAGAAATTAAGGGTTTGCCCTAATTTTGCAGTGAGATGGCTTACGCGCAGGCTGTGACCTTCTGTCTCGCGGTCACGGGCATCCAAAGCAGACATGAGCGCGGCAAGGGTTTGGTCATAGGTTGCTTCGAGCATGTCGTACGCAGCTTTGATCTCGGTTGCCTGTCGACGGGATTCAACCAATAGAACAGAACGTTCCAATGCAATGGCTGTCTGGTTGACCAGTGCCTGCAAGTCGTTTGGGTTGGCTGTGGATTTATGTCCCTGATCTTCTGGAATATCCATCCATATTGCGCCATATTTTCTGATAGGGGTCTGAATAGGCAGGCAGGCGCGCGTGATGGACTGTCCTTGCGATAAGTAGATCAGTTGTCCCGAGATCATCACGTCATTGATAATCTCCATTGGATGGTCGATGCCGATGTGTGTGCCGGACGAATCGATCATGGTCTCTGCCGCCACATTTCCTTCCAGGTTAAGCAAAACAATTCCTGTCACTGAACTTTTAGCGAGTTTGTGCGCAGTCTGGGCAATATCCAAAGCGGCATTCTGTAAATTCTCAGCCTGAATGATCTGGTTGCTTAAGCGGTAAAGCAGGGATGTTGTCCGCAGAGATCCGCGTAACTCCTGCTGTAGCCATGTACTTTCAAATGCGCCTGCCGCCTGAATGGCAAGGAGTTCTGCAAGGGATTGATCGTTCTCATTGAAAAGACTTCATTTTGTTTGCCGAACGCGAGGATGGTTCCTATGCTCATGCGGTGCCAGCGGATCGGAATCGCCAACATACTTCTAAGCCCGGCATAGTCAATGCTAAGATGCGCCCTGGATGTATACTTCCTTACATCACGCACACGAAAAGGTTGAACGGCATGAAAGGCAAGCTGGATCAATGATTCAGACCCGACAGAATTTTCCAAAGATTCCAGTAAACGCGGCGCTTCTCCTGAAGATGCGCTTTGGGTGAAGTTTCGTTCCTGTCCCAGTTGGATCTGTACAAAAGTGAACCGGGCTTGCAGGATCTCCCGCGCAATGGATGCCACTTCCCGCGCGGTGGTCTCAGGCTCCACCATGGCGGAGAGTTGACTTCCAGCCTGTACCAGATTCATCAAACGATGATGATAGCTCGAACGTTCCCAGGCGCGCGTCAACTCTGCGGCAACCGCTTCAGCGAGGCCAATATCAATGCTGCTGAACGCATTGACCTTTTCACTGTTGAATACAATGGCGCCATTAACATGACCATTGGAAATTAAAGGAATAATGACTGCCGAGAGGTTGGATTCATTTTCAAATCGAATGTAATCTGCATCGGTGCGAATATCATTAATGATCTGGGTTTTTCTTTGACGCACCGCGCGCCCAATGACTCCAGCCGAGCTGGATTGACGAAAACCGGAGGGCATTAACATGGTTTGTGAACCCGCCGCGGCCAGCAACATGAATTCTTTTTCATCCGTCTCGTGGATAAAAATACACACCAGCGAACAATTCAATGCCCGCTCCAGCGTGTTTACGGTCAACTGGGAGGCAACAGGCTGGTCCAATTGATTCTCAAGCTGCTGGCTTAATTCCATCAGTAGAATGAGCTGTGTATTGCGTTTCTTCTCACTTTTTAATTGATGGGTTAACGAGCTGATCTGGTCCGTTTGCGCATTTAAACGAAACTGAACCTTCTCCTGCTTGTACATAAACGGTTTGATGTAGCGCGCCAAACGCTTGTTCCAATGAATACCATTCGCTTCATCAGGCTGGTCTGATTTATCCTGATCCTCCTCTGTTAATTCAGCAATTAATCCATTGATCGTCATAATGACCGTGAATGTTACGTAATAGATCAGAGTGGATATGACCGCAAAAAATAAAAACGCGGCGTCGCGCGCAGTAATGAATGTGTTACTCCCGGCATGAGATGAATTATCGATAATGATCAGAAGAGCGCTTAAAAATATGAGAGCCGCCATTTCCAAAGTGCTTGTGGTCATGATGACTCTCTGTGCCAGAACATTATTGCTTTTTACACTTAATTTATTCCAGGGCAGAAGTCCTTCAAATAGAATGGATATGGAAAGCAGCGCCGGCGCAATGACATTCGCAGCAGATAAACTCGGAGTAAATATGGCGCACCAGATAAGCCAGGGAATGGCTTGTGTGCGTGAGAACATGATGTTGATTTTTAATTTCGGCAGAAAGAGCGTTGTTATTCCCAAAAAGGCAGAACCTATAAACCCGATCACCAGCGGAATCTTATATGGGGCAATATTAACCAGCGCGTACTGATTGCCTGATACAGCCAGATAGATCCCACTGAACAGGTTTATCAAAATAAAGGATATTTTTAGCAGATCAAGCTGAGAGAAGCGCTCTTTTAATGGAGTTAACAAAGTCAACTGCATGATCGCGATCAGCAAAAAAATCACGGCCTCAATAAAGCATCCTGCCAGTAGAAAAACACCAAAAAAAACAAAAAGAAAAAAGACGGCTGCGCTTTGAATAAAAAAGATCCGCTTTTGCGGAACCTGCAATATGGAAATAATCTGAAGCGAGATCGAAGCGGCGTAGGCGAAAATACCCTGCACGACACTGACCCAGATCGAAGTGTCCATATCAAACATGTGCAGACGAGTTGGGATGATTAACAAGCTGACTCCCATGATCCCGATCAGTCCTGAAGAGAGAGCATTCAATTCATTTTCAGATGAATGTTTCATTGTTGGCATTGTGGCTAGGATAGCATAATAAGTAAATTTTATCTACCTTTCAAAAAAGGACGTTTTTGATTTCTGATATAATCCCAAAGCAATGTGACCTTTCCAGCGGGGGTGTGGTCTTTTGTAAAATCACTTTCACAGGTAAATTATCAATGCAAAATTTTATTTCCCTTTCTCAAATAGACGAAGCCGCCCAAACGATAAAAAAACAGATTTCGATTCAACCCATTGTCGGAATTATTCTCGGATCGGGGCTTAACGGTCTGGCTGATTCCGTCCAAAAGCCGGTTCGCATCCCTTACAGTGCCATTCCTAATTTCCCTGTCTCCACCGTCCACGGGCACGTGGGGCAGTTTGTAATTGGTGAATTGGAAGGCAAACCCGTCCTCGTTATGCAGGGACGTATCCACTACTACGAAGGCTACACCATGGGAGAAGTCACCCTGCCCGTGCGTGTCATGCAGCGGATGGGAATTCCAGGCATGATCGTCACCAACGCTGCCGGCGGAGTGCATCCTGATTTTGAACCTGGCGATGTCATGCTCATTACAGACCAGTTAAACCTGATGGGTATGTCTGGTTTGAATCCATTGATGGGACCCAATCTTGATGAGATCGGCACACGTTTTCCCGATATGAGTCAGCCTTATGATCGCACCTATTGCGACCTTGCCCGTCAGATCGCCAAAGAAAACGGAATCACTCTGCGCGAAGGTGTGTATGCCGGCTTAAGCGGCCCCTCCTTTGAATCACCAGCCGACCTGCGTTTTCTGCGCGGGGCAGGCGCCGATGCGGTGGGTATGTCTACTGTGCCGGAAGTTATCATTGCGCGGCATGGGAACATGCGTGTACTCGGACTTTCAGGCATCAGTAACAAAGCCAATCTGGATGGATCCACCGTCACAACGCACGAAGAAGTGATCGAAGCCGGAAAAGTAATCACACCCAAAGTGGAAAAGATAATCCGCGCATTTTTGCGCAGCCTGTAGGCATATTGTTGAAGTTTTCGAATGGCAGAAATTTATAAATTCCTCGCTTCTTATGAAGTGTTGATCTATATTGTGCTGGCGATTGGAGGACTATTCTCTTTTCGCTGGTTATGGCGTTCATGGCGTGAAGTGCAGACTGCTGTTTATAGTTTGGAGCGTCAATTTTCATCACGCCGTTTTGGTCAATCTGCCGCAATTTCGATCCTGATCATCCTTCTTTTTTGCGTGGAATTTTTCATGGCATCCTTCATCATCCCCGGGCTGCCTGCGGAAGTTTTTCTTACTACGCCCACCCTGGATCTGATCTCAACGCCTACTGGTACACTTTCACCTGAGATGATGACTCAGTTTGCAAACCAACCTTCGCAGCCTGCGGTTGCAAATGTAACGGGATGTACTCCCAATCAGATTATGCTTACATCACCCCAGCCGGGGGACGAAGTGAAAGGAACGATTGAATTGGTTGGTACGGTGAATATCCCGAATTTCGGGTTTTATAAATATGAAGTTGCCCCGCTCGGAAGTGACACCTGGGCTACAATTTCTGCAGGACGCACCACCGTTGTCAACGGGCCGCTTGGAGGTTGGATCACAACCGCCCTTACTCCCGGTGACTATCAAATAAGATTGGTTGTCACAGATAATCAAGGACAGGCGCTGCCGGCTTGTGTGGTACCGGTTCGCGTTGTGCCTTTACAATAAGATCGCTTTGGAATTTGTATGCCTGATATTTACCTTCGTCCTACTGTTGCAACTGACCTGCCCCGATTAATGGGATTTGACCATTCGACCATCAGCGAATCTGTCTGGCAATTGGAACTGCGCCGTGATACCGGGCAGATTGCCGCCACTTTCCGTGAGGTGCGTTTACCGCGCTCCATCTCAGTTACTTTTCCGCATAATCCTTTTGCGCTTGCAGATGATTGGGTGAGAAAATCCATGATGTACACGGCATTTATAGATAAAGATCCTGTCGGCTACATCAGTCTGCTAGAGCGGGGAACTGCTTCCGTGGTATGGGTGACTGATATCGTGGTGAATATGGCAAGTCGCCGCCTGGGCGTAGGGACAGCCCTCTTGGGGGCCGCGCAGGATTGGGCGGCGTCCAGATCGCATCGTCGTCTGATTCTGGAGATGCAGTCTAAAAATCTTCCTGCCATTCGCTTTGCCCAGAAATTCGGGTATGAATTCTGCGGTTATAATGACCATTATTACCTTACTCAAGATGTGGCTTTGTTTTTTGGAAAAGCTTTGAAATAATCAGCGGCTGAAGCCGCCTTATTGTAAAACGTTTACTGGAAGGGTGTACATGATTAACGGTTGGACGGACACGTTACTGGCGGGGATCCAGACTGTCAACCAGATACTAACGGCAGGAATTGCCATCACAGCGTTTTCGCTGTTTCTATACGCGCTTTCTTTTAACTTGCGTGATAGAGTGGCGCGCTCGTTCGCGATTATTTTGCTTTGTGTGGTGATCGTTTTTACAGCAGAAGCCTTGCAGGATGAATCGTTAACGACAATAACGATCGATCTGCTTTTACACTTGCAATGGTTTGGCATTGTTTTTCTTCCCGCAGCCTATCTTCATCTTTCTGATGCTTTGCTGGTTACGGCTGGTCGCCCCTCTCGCGGGCGGAGAAGGATTGCGGTGCGGGGGATGTATGTGATCTCGGCGTTTTTCCTGGTTTTGCTTGCATTTGGATATTTACTCGGCCCGATCGTAGTGAATGGGAAGCCCGCTCCGCACCTTGAGCGCACAGTGTGGACGGAAGTGTTCACGCTCTTTTACGTCAGCACGATGGTTTGGGCGGGAGTAAATTTTGCCCGCGCGTACAGCCTTATGCTGACTCGTTCGGGACGCCGCCGGATGCTCTACCTGATGGCTGGTGCAACTGCCCCTGCGCTTGGTTCCTACCCTTATCTTTTATTTGGATATAGTCTTGCCGCGCAGCATCCATTTACCTTTTGGGGTGTGGCAACGGTCATCAATGTGCTGGTGGGGGCGTTAGTGATCGTTATGGCTTATGCGGTTGCCTTCTTTGGTGTTTCCTGGCCTGATCGTGTCATCAAGAGCCGTTTGGTCAAGTGGATCATGCGCGGGCCGGTGGTCGCTTCTGCGGCGCTGGCATTGATGACGGTGGTTCGGCGGGGCGGTGAGTTTCTTGGTTCACCTTACAATGCCTTCGTTCCCTTTACTGTAGTTGCAACGGTCTTGCTGCTTGAACATGCGATTACATTTGCCGCGCCGATTTGGGAGCGCTGGCTGTTTTTTGGTAATGACCGCGGCGAATTGCAGGTACTTCAAAATTTTGAAGAACGTTTATTGACACAAGGTGATTTGCAGCAATTTCTTGAGGCGGTGCTGGCTGCTGTGCGCGATCATTTGCATTCCTCCTCGGCCTTCGTGGCTGCATTGGATGATGAGACTTTATCCCCGATCGTGGTCGCGGGCAACCGCTCCATGCTCGATCAGGAAAGTTTGACAGAAGTATTGGATAATGTGATTGATGATGAACGGCGCGAATTTCAGTGGGGAAACTTTCTGGTATTGCCTTTGCATCAACGCAGACGCTCCGACATGGATCAGGATGAAGCGCCCCTTTTACTTGGTTTACTGGGCGTGGCAAGATCTGAAAAACAATTGATGGAACGCGATCAGCGTGATGCGTTGTGGCTTCTGGCAGACCGCGCTGCGCTCGCTTTGCAAGACCGCCAGTTACAACAGCGTGTATTCCGTTCGCTCGAAGACCTTCAGCCGCAAGTGGAAATGATCCAGCGGATGCGTGCTGCGGGACGTTATGACACACGTGCAAGTTTGATGGCGGAACCTCTTCCGCAGGAAGCTGACCTTGCCAATTGGGTGAAAGATGCGCTGACTCATTATTGGGGCGGACCAAAACTAACCAATAATCCATTAATAAAGCTTCAAGTGGTGCGCGATCTGGCTGAAAAAGATGACGGGAATTCTGCCAATGCCTTGCGCGCCTTACTGCGCAGTGCAGTGGATCAGGTCAAGCCGAAAGGTGACCGTAAATTCACATCCGAATGGATACTGTACAATATTCTTGAAATGAAATTTATCGAAGGCCGCAAAGTTCGTGATGTAGCTTCACGCCTGGCAATGTCTGAAGCAGACTTGTATCGCAAACAGCGTGTCGCAGTGGAAGCGGTTGCAAAAGCGATCCTTGAGATGGAAGTTAATCTCAAAGACTCATAATGCAGTTTGCAGGCTTGGCCTGCCTTTATTGTGTGCAAAGAGCGCGTTTCTCCAGTTTTCGGGAAGAAACCCAACGCTCATATTTATAGGAATGGGAAGGAGTCCATAATGGTTGGACAAAAAGGTAAACAGGAAAATCCGATGCCTCAGATTGACGAGGGCTGGTGGTCATCGGTACTGGCAGAGGAAAGCCGTTCTTCGGCGAATCCAATTGTCAGGTCGGCGGGGAGCAGGCTCGAGTTTCGTGATGAATCGAAAAGCAATTCAACGGAAAAAAAGCCTGCCGCAAATTGGACCCAGGTCAAAGACCTATATATGCGCGATCAGATCATTGATCTCGCTGTCACCGGGCATAATCGCGGAGGCCTGCTTGTGGAGGGCGAAGGTCTCTATGGATTTGTGCCATTTTCGCATCTGATCGATCTGGCAGGCAAGGTTGAGATCGGAGAACGTGATCATGACCTTGAATCATATGTTGGTCGCTCACTTCGCTTAAAAGTGATCGAATGCGTGCCTGAAGATGGACGCGTAGTCTTCTCTGAACGCGCCGCTCAATCCGAGCCCGGCAAACGCGCAGAATTATTCCACGCCTTTGCAACCCGGCCAGCATGTTCAGGGCATGGTTACCAATGTAACTGATTTCGGCGTATTCGTTGATCTGGGCGGGGTCGAAGGCTTGATCCACATCTCAGAATTATCCTGGGGACGGGTTTCTCATCCAACCCATATCGTAAAAATTGGCAACACCATCGACGTGCAGGTACTTGATCTCTCTCCTGAGCGTTGTCGTGTTGCCTTAAGCCTCAAACGTCTGCTCCCGAATCCCTGGAACAACGCATCCACAGATCTACCCGAAGGCTGCACCAAACCCGCCACGATTACAAGCGTGCTTTCTTTTGGCGCATTCGCACGGCTGGATAATGGCATCGAAGGCTTGATCCATGCATCTGAAATTCCACAATCAGAAGGAAAACCCTTAAAGGAAATCCTTGCTGAAGGGCAAAATGTACAAGTGCGTATTCTGCATTTAGACTCAGCCCATCAGCGCATGGGACTCAGCATGAGGCTTGAGTAAAACAAATGTCCGAATCACCCCGCCCGAGCAACAGACAATACGCCCAAGCCGAACCGCCATCACACAATAACGACTGGCTCGAAAGGCTTGCACGCTTTTACCTGCAATTTGGACGCTTCTTGCGTGACTCAGCAGGTGTTATTTTGATTGCATTCGCAATCATGTCTGTGCTTGCCGTATGGGGCATTACCGAAGGCGCACTCCTCACCCCATTTGCAAACCTGCTCAAACTCTGGTTTGGCTGGGGCAGTTTCCTCGTCCTCTTTGGAATAGGATACATCGGATACACCCTGCTGCGGCGTGACGGCAGACAAATCCACTGGGGACAGCTGATTGCACTCGAACTCGCATCTCTCCTAACCCTGGGCCTGCTCGCTGTTTTCTGGGGCAACAGCCTCATCCGGGCAGAGTCCGGCATGGACGGCGGCCGCCTCGGCTGGGGGCTGGTCACACTGGCCTGGCAGTCCATGAGCCCCATCTTTGGCACATTGGTCATCTTCCTGCTCTGGCTATTAATGGTTATGACAGGCTTTGGCTTATGGGCAAAACTGGAAATTTGGTTATTGCAGATTGCCGGTGAAGCAGCGCCAGTGATCGTGGCAACTCCAACCCCGGCCACCGTTGAAGCAGAAACTGAAAATAAAGAAGACGAACAGGCCGCAAAAGAATCAACTCCAAAGAAAAAAGCACAACCTTTGCCGCCCGAATTCCGCACCTCTTTAAAAGCCGCTGATAAAAAATCTGAGAAACCATTCAAGCCGTCACCGCGCGGTGAAGAACTTCCACCTTTAAGTATTTTGCTCGGCGAAACAGCCGTCCGCGCTGATGATCGGACTATTAATCAAACAGCGGGCCTGATCATGAAAACGCTGGCAGATTTTGGCATCCCTGCCACAGTCATTGGTTATCGTGTCGGCCCGTCTGTGACTCAATTTGCAGTACAGCCGGGTTTTATCAAAAAGCCTGGTTCAGATGAAGAAGATGTGCAGCAAATGAAAGTGCGTGTTGCGCAGATCGCTTCTCTCGAAAAAGATATTGCGCTGGCATTATCTGCCCAGCGTTTGCGTATCGAAGCGCCTGTGCCCGGCAAACCTTATGTCGGCATTGAAGTGCCAAATACACACAGCTCAGTCGTCCGCTTAAAGACTTTGCTCGAGTCTGATGCTTTCAATAAAATGGGTGTGCCGCTTGCAGTTGCCATTGGACGTGACGTTTCCGGTCATCCTCTGATTGCCGATCTTGCGCGCATGCCGCATGTTCTGATCGCAGGCGCAACTGGTTCCGGTAAATCAGTCTGTATCACATCCATCGCTGCCTGTCTTGCCATGAACAACACGCCCGAAGACTTGCGCATGGTAATGATCGATTCGAAAATGGTGGAGTTGATCCGCTTTAATGGATTGCCTCATTTATTCGGTAAAGTGGAAACCAATATCGAACGCATTCTCGGTGTTTTGCGTTGGGTGGTTGTTGAAATGGAACATCGCTATCGTTTGCTTGAAAGCGCACATGCCCGCGACCTCCAATCTTATAACAATAAGATCACACGCAAAGCGGATGGCAAAGCCCTGCCGCGCATCGTCGTCCTCATCGATGAACTCGCCGACCTGATGATGTCTGCGCCGGATGTGACCGAGCATAATCTTGTTCGTCTTGCGCAAATGGCACGCGCCACGGGTATTCATCTGGTTGTTGCTACACAGCGTCCCTCCACCGATGTGGTGACGGGTCTGATCAAAGCCAATTTCCCCGCGCGTTTGGCGTTTGCAGTGGCCTCCGGTATTGATAGCCGCGTTATTCTGGATTACACCGGCGCCGAGTCTTTGCTAGGCCGTGGTGATATGCTCTTCCTGAATCCAGAAGTGGGCAACCCTGTCCGCGCACAAGGCGTAATGATCACGGATATGGAAATCGAACGCATCATCTCCCATTGGCAAAAGAGTGACATTGAAGTGGACGATACCCCGCCGTGGGAAAAACTTTTGCAGGAACCCGGCGAAGGCGAAGATGACGGATTGATCGAACAGGCGATTTCCATCGTGCGTTCGAGTCAACGCGCATCTGCTTCGTTGTTACAGCGTCGTTTGCGGGTTGGATATCCGCGTGCCGCGCGTTTGCTCGACCAGCTTGAAGAAATGGGAGTTGTCGGTCCCTCTCAAGGCGGCGGCAAGGAACGCGATGTGCTCGTCAGCGAAGATGATCTGGCGGACGAAGGAAAGCTCGGCGAATAATTTAATTCCAAATGGAGTGACGAATACCCGTTGAGAAATGAGGCTGAAACCCGAATTTCATCAAACATATTCGTCATTTTTTGATGAGGAGAATTTAACCCAAACCATGAATCAAAAAATAACATTTACTGATAGATTGCGGCTCATTTTAAAGGCATACTCGATCCCATCGGGACATTTCTAAACTGCCTCGGGTTAACGCCGAATGCCATTACCCTGTTGGGACTGGTCGGCACAACCATTGGCGCGTATATTATTTCACAGGGCAAAATGACCACAGGCGGTATTGTCCTGCTCCTCTCCGTTCTTGTGGATGCATTGGATGGAACCATGGCGCGTCTGCGCGGCGATAACAGCGACTTTGGCGGGTTCGTGGATTCTGTCAGTGACCGTTATGCAGAGTTCATCACCTTTGGCGGACTTTTATATTTTTTCCTTTCGCAGGAAAATTATTCCGGAGTTATGGTTACGTTTGCAGCGACGGCGGGTTCAGTGCTTGTTTCTTATGTGAAAGCCAGAGCCGAAGGATTGAACTTTACAGCCAAGGTCGGTATTCTGACTCGTGTAGAACGCTATATAGTTTTAATTCCTTTGTTGATCTTCAATCAACCTTTTATTGCTGCGGTTGTGATCGCTGTGCTCGGCAACTTCACCGCATTGCAGCGCATACTTTTTGTCCGCGCCCAGGGGCATGAGCGTATGAGAAAAGCCCGTGAAGAAAAAGCCAGGGAATATATACATTGATGTTTGAAGGATTTTCGCTTGGCCCATTGACCTTCCGCTTGAACGGACTCCTGCTTGTGCTTGGACTGGCAGTAGGGGCCTTGTTAGCCGTGCGCGAAGCCCAAAAACGCAACTACGACCCGGAGACGATCTATTATCTTTTCCTGCCCTTGGTGATTTGGGGGACGATCGGGGCGCGCGTCTGGCACATTCTCACCCCGCCTCTTTCCTCCGTTCAGCTGGGTCTGACCACCGAATATTACCTCACCCATTTTTTGGACGTACTGGCATTTTGGCTGGGTGGTTATGGCATCCCGGGCGCATGGATCGGCGGCTCGATTGCCTTATTCTTTTTCGTGCGCAGGAGTGAATTAAGCTTTTGGGAACTGACAGATATTCTTGCTCCCGGTCTGGCGCTTGCTCAAGCCATTGGCCGCCTCGGGAATTATTTCAATCAGGAACTTTATGGTCTTCCCACCACCCTGCCGTGGAAAATATACATCGAACCAGCTTACCGTTTGACCGGGTTTGAAACAATGGATTTTTATCATCCATTGTTTGCTTATGAATCCATTTTAAATTTTGTAAATCTGATCTTTCTTTTTTGGATTGCGCGCCGCTTTGCAAATACCCTCAAGGCGGGTGATCTTTTTCTTGCATATCTTGGCTTTTATTCCTTCGTCCGTTTTTTGCTCGAACTCCTGCGGTTGGATGTTGCACTTGTCAGCGGGGTGAATATTAATCAGATATTCTTTGCAGTTGTATTTGTAGGAGTGGGTCTCATTTTGGGAGCTCATCAGCTTGCTGGCGGGCGGCCTGTCAATTCTTCGTCGTGAACTTCGTTTAAACACATGGGCGCCTTGCCGTCCGATTCAAGATCGGCCTGTCCGGATATTGTAAGGTCTCTGTCAGGGCAGATATAGTGAAGTAGAGAATAAAATAGAAACGACCATTTAAGTAGGCATTATTAGACGTAAGGTTGTGTTTGCTTATCTAGTCGTGTATTTGGGTGTTCCCTAAAAACGGCTACATTATTAATTTATAAGGATCAAAATGATAGAAACTCATGATCTAACCAAGCAATTCCACGACTTTCTGGCCGTGGATGAAGTGAACCTTTCTGTAGATGCAGGACAAATTTTGGCAATTTTGGGTCAGAATGGTGCGGGTAAAACCACCACCGTTCGGATGTTGACTGCTTTGTTAACGCCAACAAGCGGCTGGGCCAAAGTAGCTGGTTATGATGTTGTCAAGAATGGGCATGATGTGCGCTCTTCGGTGGGTGTGCTCACTGAGCAGCATGGTTTATACATGCGAATGACCGCCATTGAATATTTGGATTTTTTCGGTCAGGTCTATAGCCTGTCGGCATCAGCGCGCAAGGCACGCAGTGAACATTTGCTTCAATACTTCGGGTTGACTGAAGCCTCAAAACGCCGCATTGGTGAGTATTCAAAAGGGATGCGCCAAAAGCTGGCGCTGGCGCGCGCCATGATGCACGACCCTGGTGTGCTTCTGCTGGATGAGCCTACCTCCGCCATGGATCCTGAATCTGCGCGGTTGGTACGGGATGAGATTGCGCGTTTGAAATCGTCTCAGCGCACGATTGTGATCTGCTCACATAATTTGACAGAAGTGGAAGCGCTGGCAGATAAGATCGCCATTATTTATCGCGGGCGGATTTTGATGCAAGGCTCGCTGGAAGAGTTAAAGCATAATGTGCTTGGCGCTCCGGAATATGAAATTAAATTCAGCGATACATGGGATGCAGGTGGGTTGGAACTGCCCAAAGATGTGGAAATGCTCTCTCGGACGGCGACCAGTTTCAAAGTCCGTGTGGAGCGGCCGCAGGAATCCAATCCACTAATTTTGAAGGCTCTGTCTGCGAAGTCCGCTTCGGTCATGGCGTTTCAAGAAGAGCCGCGCACATTGGAGCAGGTTTATCTCAAGGTAATGGCGGAAGCAAAAGGACGCGAAAATGTTCAATAAACTTAAACTTGTCTGGCTGGTGGCGGGGCGTGAACTTAAGGATCAATTTCGTGACTGGCGTGTGCTGGCGCCGATGATTATTTTGACTCTGTGCTTTCCAGTTTTGATGAATGAATTTGCCAAGCAGACTGTGGATTTCTTAAATCAATACGATGCTAATTTAATTTTAGACCGGCTTGTGCCATTCTCGATCATGATCATTGGCTTTTTTCCGATCACGATCTCGCTGGTGGTTGCGCTTGAGTCTTTTGTAGGTGAAAAGGAACGCGGAACGATTGAGCCTATTTTGAGCGCGCCGCTGGATAATTGGCAATTGTATTTTGGAAAGTTACTGGTGGGTGTGGCGACTCCTTTGGTGGCGAGTTATCTTTCCATTTTTCTTTATCTGATCATGATCTCGCGTCAGGGGCTTGAGATGCCGTCTTTCAGTGTGATGGTGCAGTTGTTCTCTTTGACCACGGCACACGCCACCTTGATGGTCAGTGCGGCGATTGTGATCTCTGTGCAATCCACTTCGGTTAAGGCTGCGAATTTGCTGGCTTCGTTCATTGTGATTCCTGTTGCCATTTTGATGCAAGGCGAAGCTGTGATGCTTTTTTGGGGAAATGAGCAGGTATTGTGGCTGGCGGTTGCGGGCGTGATGATTATTTCGCTGTTGTTGATTCGTGTGGGCATTGCTCACTTTCAGCGTGAATATTTACTTGGCCGTGAAATCGATGTGATTAATCTAAGCTGGATATGGCGCACATTTTGGGAGAATTTCATCGGTGGTGCGCATACGATTGGTGAATGGTATGGTCGTGTGTTGGGAGGTGCCATGCGCCGCATTGCCCCCGCTCTTTTAGCGATGATTTTTGTTGCTGGCATAAGTTTGTGGATGGGGTACGACTGGGTGATGGTGAATGTTTCAGAGGTGATCGCGAAGGCTTCGCCTGAAAATCTTGAGAAGATCGCAGCCGGTGCGCGCGAATTACCCAGTCTTTCAAACATACAAGAAAATATTAATGCGCCATTTCTGTTTCTGAATAATACACGTGCCGTGACGGTTATATTTTTCGCGGGTTTATTTTCGTTTAGTGTTTTGGGCATTCTGTTGTACATGCTTAATATTGGCTTGATCGGCGGTGTGTTTGCTGTATTGCAATTGCTTAGCGTTAATTGCGAAAATTCAACCCGGACCGATATTCCTTGCCGGCGTTGCGCCGCATGGCATATTTGAACTTCCAGCATTGATGATCGGCAGCGCCGTTGTTCTTTACATGGGCGTTTCGATTGTCACACCGCAGATTGGAAAATCAATGGGTGAAGTGATCCTTGAATTGCTCGCAGACTGGACAAAGATATTTCTTGGCGTAGTGGTGCCTTTGCTGGCAATTGCGGCGCTGATCGAAGCTTATGTTACGCCGGGCCTCTTGCTAAATGTATTGGGCGGGTAACTGCGTTTCCTTGTTGTGCTTGCAGGTCTGAAGTTTGAGCAGGATGTTCTGTGAAGAGTACAGGGCATCCTGTATTTTGATAATAAAGTTGAGATTTTTGGGCGCGGAAATTTAGGTTAAGATAGGAATCATGCCAAAAGTAATTATTCTTGGTTCATCAAATGCGATTCCGACAAAGGATAGCGAAAATACACATGGTCGTTGTGGGGAATGAGCGTATTGTATTGATCGATTCGGTTAGCAATCCAATCCTGCGCCTTGAACAGGCAGGGTTGGATATTAATGATATTACCGATATCATTGTCACTCACTTTCATCCAGATCACGCTTCCGGCGTTCCGCTTTTGCTGATGGATATGTGGCTCATCGGGCGGCAAAAACCGCTCAATATTTACGGGCTGCAATATACATTGGACCGCGTTGAAGGACTCATGGGATTTTATAACTGGTCTGCCTGGCCAAATTTTTTCCCCGTCACATTTCATCGCCTGCCCGCCGAAGAAATGACACCGGTAATGGATTGCTCCGATTTTATAATTCATGCGTCTCCAGTAAAACACATGATCCCCAACATAGGGCTGCGAATCGAATTCGCGCAAAGCCAAAAGGTCATGGCCTATTCATGTGACACCGAACCCTGTGATGAGGTTGTCCGCTTGAGCGAAGGGGTGGATGTCTTGATCCACGAAGCGGGCGGAGATTCGATTGGGCATACTTCAGCGAAACAGGCAGGCGAGATCGCCCGAAAAGCAGAAGTTGGCAAGCTCTACCTGATTCATTATGCAACTGGTAAATATGCAACAGGTGATCTTATTGCCGAAGCGCGCACCACCTTCCCTGGTGATGTGGCGCTCGCCAAAGATTTTATGGTATTGGATTTCAGCAAAAGAATACCCCTCTCCCAATTTGGAAGAGGGCATAAAAACAACGATCATAGGGGATAGGCAAAACTTACCAGCCTGAAATGTAAGGTTCCCACTCACCATTTTCGGAAAGATGTTTCCCAAATATATATGCGGCATTCGCGGGCGGTTCCTTGGGAATGTGCGCCAGATGCATGTGAGCTTCATCCACTTTACGCCCGCCTTTACGATGATTACAGGCCGAACACGCCGCCACCAGATTTGTCCACTTATGCGGTCCGCCCAAATGGCGCGGAATGACATGATCCACCGTCAAGTTCACATCGCGCCTGCCGCAATACTGACAGGTATAATTATCACGTCGGAATATTTCGCGGCGCGTTAATTTAACGCGTGGTCGTGGTCGATGAACCTGGGTTTCCAGTCGAATGACTGAAGGGCGCGGAAGCAGCTGTGATATCGTGCGGATATGTCCGCGTCCATTCACGATCATATCGGCTTTACCTGCAAGGATCAAACCAACAGCCCGTCGTGTTGAGCATACATGGATCGGCTCAAAATTAGCGTTGAGTACCAGCACTGGTTCTTGCATCATGCCTCGTAATCTGCATGATTATACTGCCAGTTAATAAGTCTTCGGGAGTCTGGCTTGATTGCATTTGCATATTACTCAGGTCTCAAAGTACGCAGGCTCAGTCAAACAGGAGTATTGAAATGAACATCATGATCGCGGGCGGCTCGGGCTTTCTTGGCGCCGCTCTTGCAAAATCTTTTCTCGCAGAAGGGCACAAAGTTTTTATTCTCACGCGCGGCTCGTCTGTAATTTCAGGCGCGCAAGCCGTAAAATGGGATGCAAAAACAACCAATGGGTGGGGGCATCTCGTCAATGAAATGGATGTGATGATTCACCTCACAGGCCGCAGCCTCTCCTCCTGGCCCTGGACTTCCAAAACAAAACGCGACTTTAAAGACTCGCGCATCATTCCCGGCCTCGCGCTTGCTCAAGCGATTCTAGAAGCGACTCAGCGCCCGGGCATTTTCATCCAGGCCTCGGGTATTAATCACTACGGTTTACATGGCGCTCTCGCAGATGAAGCCACTCCGCCCGGTGATGACTTCCTTGCTCGGTTAACTGTTCAATGGGAAGATGCCACAAAATCGATTGAAGAATTGGGCGTGCGCCGTGTTGTACTCCGCTCGGCAGTGGTATTAGGCAAAGGCGAAGGATTGCTATCTCTTATGGCTTTGCCAGTGAAATTATTTGCAGGCGGTCCATTAGGCGATGGAAAATTTGCCATGCCTTGGATTCACATTGACGATTGGGTGGGTGCGGTGTGTTATTTAATTGCAAACGAAAATACAAGCGGAGCATATAATTTGATCGCACCTGTGCCTACATCAAGCGCTGATTTTTATCGCGCGCTGGCGAGTGTATTACATCGCCCATATTGGTTTCCCACACCGGCCTTTTTATTGCGGATCCTTTTAGGCGAAATGAGCGTCCTCGTTGTGGAAGGTAGGTTTGCTCAACCCAAACGGCTGATCGAGTCTGGGTACAAGTTCCAGTTTGAAGGTCCGCGTGAAGCGCTGTTTGATTTATTAGGTTAATCTCAAAGGAGAAAAAGTCCATGAAAAAAATAATCCTCTTGCTCGCATTTTTTATCAGTGCATGTGCGCCTGCAGGTGAACAATCTGCGGTTGTATTGCCTATTGCACTTGCAACCTCTACGGCATTTATTGACACTGCTTCCTATCCCACGGCGCAAGTAGAACTGGCTCAACAGAATCAAGTGGCAAGCGGAATTGAAGTGCGTATGGAACGCGCCTCGGTGGATGGAAAAAATGTGAATGCGGATGTGTGTTTCACATTACCAGATACATCTGATTGGGGTGTATCTTCCGCGAGTTTAACCTATGCCGGAATCTTGTTACAGGAATACGGCACTACTCTGGTGAGTTTGCAGGAACCTGCTGATGGTGTGCCCGGTTTGCGTTGTGACACGTTGACATTCATTGTCCCGCCCGATGCCGATCTTTCCAACACCACCATTGTGATTGACGCCATTGCAACCACGCCGCGTGAAGGTGAATATTGTTCGGCTTATATGCCCAAGATTCAGCAAGCCATGCTGGAGCGCGGCACAGGCATTACTCTTGATTGCTTGGATGTGAATGGAGTGTTGACCATGCAGATCTTGAGTTTCCCGCCAGAGATGACCCAGGCTCAGGCTGAGGAAATTGTCTACAGTGATGAGTTTTACTCGGTAAAAGGTCCGTGGAGCTTTTCTTTCAATTTGGCGCAGTGAAATTCTTGTTGTATAATACGCCCATGTCCGTTGTAAACCTTTCCACCTATTACTATTATTACACCCGCCCATAAATAACAGCGATGGTGTGCTATGAACGCGCCCTCATCATCGCGGGCGCGTTTTTGTTTGTCAATTAAGCTCCATAGGAGATGTTATGAACATTGAAGAACAAGTTGAATTATTGATGCAAGGTACAGAATATGGTGATGAAGACCTGAAAAAGGCCATGACCACTGAACTGCGCGCACGTCTGCTACTCGCTGAAAAAGAGAATCGGCCGCTGCGTGTGTATTGTGGTTACGACCCTACATCCACAGATTTGCATCTGGGGCATACGATCACCATGCGTAAATTGCGTCAGTTTCAGGATCTGGGACACGATGTCACCTTTCTGATCGGCAGTTACACCGCACTGGTGGGTGACCCTTCGGATAAAAACAAAGCGCGTCCGATCCTGACCGAGGAGAAGGTCAACGAAAACGCATTGACCTACACTGAACAAGCCTATCGCGTGCTTGACCGCGAGAAGACAAAGATCCGCTATAACGGTGAATGGTTGTCAAAACTTTCGCTGGTGGACTTAATTCGCCTGGGTCAAAACTTCACGGTGCAGCAATTTTTGGCGCGTGATAATTTTTCAAACCGTTTGGATAAGGGCGAGCCGATCTATATTCACGAAACTTTCTATGCCTTGATGCAAGGTTATGATGCGGTTGCCATGGAAACAGATGTGCAGATCGGTGGTTCTGATCAGCTGTTCAATATCATTGTTGCTGGCCGTAAATTGCAGGAAGCCCTGGGCCAAAAGCCTCTGGTGGGCATTATCACTGCGATCCTGCCCGGGACAGATGGCACTCAGAGAATGTCGAAGTCCACTGGAAATATTGTGCCGATCAATACTGGCGCAAACGATATGTTTGGCAAGCTGATGTCTGTACCTGATTCAGCGATGAGTTTATACATGCGCCTTGTCACGCGTTGGAGTCCGCATGAGATCGACGTGATGGAAAAGGATGTGGCTTCGGGTGCGTTCCATCCGCGCGATGCGAAAATGAAAATGGCAAGCGAGATCGTGAGCATCTTTTATGGCGACGCAGATGCGAAGTCGGCGCAGGAGAATTTCATCAAGACCTTCCAACAGAAAGAAATTCCTGATGAAATGCCAGAGTTTGCGCTGCAAGCAGGCCAGACCGTTGTGGATGTGATTCTGGCTGCGAATTTGGCAGAGAGCAAGAGTAAAGCTCGCTCCTTGATCGATCAGAAAGGTGTGCGTTTGGATGGGGAAGTGTTGGAGCGTGGTGATGCTCCATTTCCGCACCCTGGCGTTTTACAAGTCGGCAAGCGCCGGTTCTTGCGGGTTCAATAAAAAATTTAGTAGACAAAAAGAAGCGCTGATTTTGGTCAGCGCTTCTTTTTGTCTCTATTTTTGATCATTATTTTTTATGGGTTTTGAATGCGGTTTATGAGAAGGGTCTGTTTGTTTTATTTCACCTTCGATCATTTTGAAGAATACTTTGATTACATCCGGGTCAAATTGTTTGCCTGAAAGATTTTTAATATAGTTTATTATTTTTTTTCGAGGCCACGCTTTGCGGTAAGGCCGGTCGGATGATAAGGCATCCCAGACATCGACGATTGCGAATACACGTGCTGAGAGAGGAATTGCCTCGCCTTTTAATCCGCGCGGGTAGCCGCTTCCGTCCCACCATTCATGGTGGCAATAAGCAATTTCAATTGCGGGGCGCAGGTATGTAATGGGGGATAGCAGGTCATAGGCATATTGGGGGTGTTTGCGCATTTCAAAAATTTCCGCTTGTGTGAGCGGTCCATTTTTTCGCAGAATGTTATCGGGCACGCCCATTTTTCCAATGTCATGCAATAAGGTGCCGCGCCGGATATGTAATAATTCAGATTCGGGAATGCCTATTTGCCGGGCCAGTTCAAGGGTTAGGTTTGTGACGCGGCGCGTGTGGCCTTGAGTCTCTTTGTCGCGTAGTTCGAGCGCTTTTCCCCATCCTTCCAATGTGGTGTCATAGGCAAGCGAAAGTTCCTGATTGGATTTTTGCAGGTTCTCAAACAACTGAGCATTGTCAATGGCGATTGTGGCTTGTCCGGCAAGTGTGTGAAGAAAATCAAGCCAATCGGCGGTGAGGGAGATGGGTGCGCGAAAATAAATTTCGAGAATGCCTCTTGTAGCGCCTTTGCTGAAGAGCGGCACAGCGTAATAGCTTGTAAAATTTTCAGCGGAAAGCGGTCCGGTTGGGTACTGGCCGGTTTCTTTTTTTACATCTTTAATATACATGGATTTGCGGCTGAGCAATATCTGGCTGGCCAAGCTGTTTCCGAGGCTGATGGGGGTGCGTAGAATGTTCCGGTTTTCAAAGCCGGTTGCTGCATAATATTCCAGCATTTGGCTGTCTGGGCTAAACACAAGCACGGCTGCTGCGTCTGCGCCCATTTTTGAGATCAGGTTTTCGGTAACAATTCCGAGGGTGATATGCAGGTCAAGGCTGGTTGCGATGGCTGTATCCAATTCACGCAAGGTGGTAAGGCGTTGGATCTGTTCTTCGCTTCGTTCGTAAAGATTGGAGCGGTAAATGGCGTTGCCTGCGATTTCAGCCAGTGTTGTGACCATACGGGTTTGATGTGATTTCACTTTTCGTGGAGCCTGTATTGCCACGGCGAGTGCGCCGATCGTTTCGGTTGCGGTTCGAATCGGAACGGCAATGCCGCTTCCGTTTTCTCCAAAGAATGCGGCATTTTCGGGGTTGATGATCGTGTCATTCTCCGCATTGGCACCTACATGGGCTGTTCCGCT
Organism: Candidatus Villigracilis proximus; assembly: GCF_016717045.1. Lineage (NCBI taxonomy): Bacteria > Bacillati > Chloroflexota > Anaerolineae > Anaerolineales > Candidatus Villigracilaceae > Candidatus Villigracilis > Candidatus Villigracilis proximus. The sequence continues at coordinate 178,587 of NZ_JADJUO010000005.1, forward strand.
GGAATATACCTTTCCAATGATTCCTTCGTTGGGTTTAAAGTTGGGCTTTGGCAGACTATTGAACCACCCTGTTGCAGCTTTGGACTTTAGTTCATTATTTTCAAAGTCATAGAGCCAGATGGCTGCTGAGTCTGTATCTACGCTGGCTTTTATTTCATTGAGTAGAATGGGCAGCATTTCTTTGGTGTCACGCGCTGCGCGCAGTGAAAAGGATACGCGGCTTACGATTTCCAATTCTTCAAGCCGTTGACGCGTCTCTGTAAACAAACGTGAATTTTCGAGCGATGTTGCTGCTTGATGCGCGAAGGTTTGGGCGGCGACAGCATCGTTTTGTGTAAATGCGCTGGGGAGTGGCTGTCGAGGGCGATGTAGCCAATCACTTGTCCGCCTGTAATCATGGGCACGCCCATCCACCCGCGGACATTCGTGTTGTCTCCCCATCGTTCAAAACGGGGATCTTCATTGCAGTCATCAATGATCAAGGGTTCGTTTGTTTTACTCATGATCTTGCATAGAATATTATCTGATGGAAAAACCATGCCCATTGCTTTTTCCGGGAAGGGCAGTCCTCTGGCGGCTGCGATGCGGATGTGCTTCCCTTCAACCATTAAAATTGAAGCGCTATTATATGGGGTGATCTTTTGCAGCCATTCAAGGATGGCCGCGTGCAGGGATGGCAGGTCAAGCAAGTTGGATAACGCTGTGGTTGCCTGCCGTACAGTTTCGGCATTTTCACGGCGTTTCTGTTCCAGCACAAAGAGCCGGGCATTTTCTATCGCAGTCGCAGCCTGGTTGGCAAATGTTTGCACCAGGATTCCATATTCCTCTGTATAAAAGCCGGCTGTCTTACTATCGAGGTTGATAAATCCAATTAATTTATCCTGTGTGAACATGGCGACGCACATCCATCCGCGAATATATGTGCTGCCCTCCCATTTTTCGAACTGCTTGTTTTCCTGGGCATCTTGAAGAATAAATGGCTTTCTTTGGAAGCTGGCGTTTTGCAACAAGTTTAACTGTGTCTATATTATTGAGCATGATCGAGGCACTGTCGTAGGGCGCAATTTTTTTGAGCCAGTCGAGGATGCTTTCCAGTAGACTGTTGATGTCGAGGGTGTTTGCAAGTGCCGATGTAGCCTGACTGAGAGTTTCCGCTTCCTGGCGGCGTTTATGTTCTGCTTCAAATAGGCGCGCATTCTCAATCGCAACAGCAGCTTGTTGTGCGAGACTGCTTAAAAAATCCAAATCTGTCGTCTTGTATTCTTCGTCTGCGCCAATCCGCCAAACGACCAACAGTCCTGTGAGTTGGTCGTTTGAAAGGACAGGTACTCCCATTATGTGTTCGTAGGGCAAAATTTCAGTCCCCTTGACGGGAATTGCGCGCAGGTCCACAGTAGTATCGTTAATGATTTCCCCTATTTTTTTTATGGCAATATCGCCGAGAATTCCAATGCCCGGCTGGATCGGATCGTTCTTGATCTCGTCAGCGTCGACTCCAATTGCTGATATTGCCCGTAATTGTGACGACCCCGTTTCGGTTAAATAGACAGCGCTTGTTTCCGCTTTCAACAATTCCTTGGCATAAAGCGCGATACGTTCAAGCACAGTATTGAGTTGAAGAGTGGCAGAGATGCCGCGTCCAACTTCCGCAATTGCAGCTGCTTCCTGCGCACGGCGCATTGTCTCCTCGAATAGACGCATTGACTCTATCGATATGGAAGCTTGATGGGCGATACTCACAAGGAAATTCAACTCTGGCTTATCGAATAAACCCTTAGACCTTAATCTCCATGCGTTAATTGCCCCAATGGACTTGCCGTGCAGAATCAGTGGAGCAGACATCATTGTGTCGAGTCTGGATTCTTCTTCAGGTGTGCCTGGGACAGTTTTTTCGCGGATCATTTGAGATGTCGTCAATAATTTCAGGCTTGCCGGTGGCAATAATGTTCCCGGTAATACCTTCTCCTACTTGAATCGTATGTGCCAGCATTTCTTTTTGATATTCCCCTTGTGCGGTTACTATTTTTATATCCTTGCTGTTGTCTTGTACTAAATAGACTGCAATCGTGCTGGCGTTAAACAGGAAAGAGCGCGTTCCGAAATTTTATCCAATGCGGGAATAACTTCGCGGGTGGTTGCAATCTCATTCGCGATATTTGCGAGCGCTTCGATGATCTGTGAGCGGTGACTTTCCTCTTGAAATAGACGCGCATTTTCCAGGGCGATCGCTGCCTGATTTGCAAATGTCTGGGTAATGGCAGCATGTTCTTCGTTAAAAAAGTTTGGAGTTTGACTGTCAAAGTTTAGAAATCCAATAATCTTATCTTTTGCGAACAGCGGGATTCCCATCCAGCCGCGGATATAATTCGTCTGCTCAAATTTCTCAAAGCGTTCGTCGTTTTGAACGTCTGAAATAATCAGGGGTTGGCGCAGCGTTTCCAAATCCCCCCACTTTTTTGTATTGTATGCATATTTCTTGCCGATCACTTCTTCAGGGATGTTTTTTCCTGCAACGATTTCAACATAACCATGACTGATCATTTCAATTGACATGCTGCTGTAGGGAACCAATCTTTTTAGCGAAGAAAAGATATTCTCAAAAAGTTTGTCCAGTTCAAAGAATGAGGTTAAGTCTCCGGTTGCTTCACGCAAAATCTCCGCCTGTTTGCGGCGCATTTGTTCCAATTCAAAAAGTTGTATCTTTCCAAGGGCATTTGCCATTCCACCCGCGATCGTATTGAGGAGTCTTTCATCGGTTTTGGTAAAAGCATTTAATTGTCTGCTTTCCACATTAAGTACGCCAATGATTTTCGACTCATTGCTGATCGGAATACAAAGTTCTGAAAGGATGCCCTCTGTTGTTTCATAATACGCAGGTTCAAGCAAAACATTCCCTGAGCGGATCGTTTTTCCGGTAGCGGCAACTTTTCCGGTGATTCCTTTGTGCAGCGGACTGCTGATGTTTAGATTTTCAGCGCTTGTGCCGCGATAGGAAGCATGTGGTTTTAGTTCGTCTCGTGTTTCATCGAACAAAAGAATGCCGCAGTTATCGGGATATAAGGTGTCTCCAATAATATCTGTCACGCGCTGGATCAATTCGTCGATATTTTTGGCATTTGATTCTGCCAGCGCCACAGAGTGCAGAACCGTCAATTCTTTCAATTGTTTTTGCAGGTCGTCTTCGTCACGTTTGCGCGCCGTGATATCTTGCGCAATGGCAATGATCACAGCCTGCCCAAAGTACATCCCCTTAAATACACGCACGTCTTTCGGGAAAATCTCTCCATTGCTTCGCTTTCCCCAAAACTCGAATTGCTGTGCTTCTCCGTTGAAAGCCTTTTGAAGTGCCAGGGATATTTTGTTCAGATCATTTTTATTCGCGCGCCAAGAATTTCTGGTGTCTTTCCTATAAAGTAATTTTTTGGGTATCCATACATGTTTGTGGCGCCGTCATTTACATCCAAAAAAAGACCATTGATATCCTGAATGTAGATGGCGTCGTGAATACTGTCAAATAACCCACGGTAACTGGTTTCGCTATTAAGCAGTGCTTCTTCAGATATTTTTTTTTCAATAGCGGCACTAAGAGTGTTTGAAGCTGCTTTGAGCGCTTCAATTTCCGCTTCGGTCCATTCACGCTCCACGGCACATTCATCAAATCCGATAAATCCCCACCAGTCTTTTCCAATTTTAAGTGGAATACAGATCAATGCAAGAATATCCTGCTCCTCCAGGAATTTTTGTTCCTGGGCAGGGAAGTTTTTAATGTTGCCGTAAACCGGCAATCCCTTGTTGAAAAATTCAACCCAACGCAAAAAACCAGCGGATGTAATGTCTATGTTTTGCATGGAGGGATTATCGATCTGCGGTTTTATTCCCTGATTGCACCATTCAAAGATTTGAGATACGAATATATTTTTTTATTAGATGTATGTCGCTTGAAGACGTACACACGACTAACCTGAGTGGTTTTCCCAAGTTGCGCAAGCACTTGATTGATGCAGTCTTCCCAGTTGGAGGATTTCAGGAATTGTTCCGCTGAAAATCCAACGGCTTTGATGATTTCTTCTCTGCGTTGTATGGCTTCTTCAGCATGTTTTTGATCCGTTATGTCCAGGAGAATTCCCTGCCAGAAGAGGGGAGTGCCATCTTCTCCGAGGACAATAGATGCGTCCTCTTTGATCCAAACATAGTGTCCATCTTGATGACGCATTCTGTATTCAATTCGAAAAGGCTCACCAGTTTGATCGGTTCGAATATCCTCACTCAATACGCGTTCTCTATCATTTGGGTGCAGGGAGTTTTTCCATAAATTATCCCCAGATTCCCACTCCTGTGGAGTATAGCCAAGTAAATCCTTCAAGCGTGGACTTATGTACTGGGTCGTTTCAGGTTGATCGAATTTATCCATGAAAACAACGGCCGGCAATTTTTCTACAAGCATCCGATAGCGTTCTTCTGTATTAAATAATGCGTTTTCCGCTTTTTTTTTGTTTTGTAATATCAGTAACGAACCCTTCAAAGTACAAAACCTTGCCTGCTTTATTTTTTACAGCGCGGGCATTGGTGGATGTCCATATTATGCTTCCATCTTTTCTTATATTTATTGCCTCAAATTTTTCGACACTCCATTTTGTGATAACAAGCTGGTAAATTGTTCCCGGCTTTCTGGTGACAGGTGTATTTGTGAACTTATGTCGCTGATTTCTTTTATCATCTCTTCCGGCGATCTGTACCCATATATATTTGCCATTGCCGCGTTGACATTTATAAAATACCCCCCGGGTGCTGATCGAAAAATCCCTTCTGTGGTGGATTCAAAAAGATCTGAAAAATTTTGTTACGCTGCTTTTTGGGAAATACTATTTTTCTTTATAAGGAAAAATAATATGATGGCGGTGAGGATTACATAAAGCCAGCCTTTGTAGGTTTGAATCAATGCCAATTGAATTGGGTTAATGAATAAAATTCCCGCGAATCTATCTGATAGGAGAATCCAAGTTCCTCCTATCAGAATGTAGATAAGAGTAATTTTTAGCGCGGGTGAAATTTTTGAGGTAATCATAGGTAAATGAATAGTGCCTTCTGTCTAAATTTATTATAGGCTTTTTTAGTGAAATTTCCATGCCAAATAAATTGTAATTGGCATGGAAATAAAAAATTCTTCTCAGAGAAAAACAAAAAAGCAAACCAAAACGGTTTGCTTTTTGAAGAGGCGTCGAGGGGATTTGAACCCCTGATGAGGATTTTGCAGACCCTTGCCTTACCACTTGGCCACGACGCCATATACACAATGAGGATTGCTGACTGAAATGTATTCCAATCTACAATCCTCCATGTTTGAGCGGGCGATGGGATTCGAACCCACGACCTTCTCCTTGGCAAGGAGACGTACTACCACTGTACTACGCCCGCAGATTTTCGGCTATTATATCAGCCGAGAGTGCCGAGACCCAGGATCGAACTGGGGACACCGCGATTTTCAGTCGCGTGCTCTACCAACTGAGCTATCTCGGCCTGTGTATTTTTTTGTTAAGCGTCCGTGATTTTACACGCACTTATACAGATTGTCAAGAAAAGCTTTGCATTTATATTTGATGTGATTAATGTATTGTCCACTTCTTGACTTTTTGTATTCATTTCGATATAATGTTAGGTCGCTGTCCAAGTGGGGCAGTTACAATCGTTTCATAACTCAGCCGAAAGTCAGGAGAGAAGAATGGCATCTTCTTTGTCCCAAAAAAGTTACGCACGTATTCCAGTTAAGCTCGACCTTCCTAATTTAATAGAAGTACAACTTGATTCGTTTGAAAGACTCAAGAAGGAAGGTTTAGGCGATCTCTTTCACGAGGTGTCGCCGATTGAGTCTTATAACAAAGGGATGAAATTATTTTTCCCGAGTCGTGGCCCTGAGTCTCAACAGTGGGGTCTTAAATACTGGTTTGGAGAACCCAAGCATACAATTGAAGAGTGTGTGGAGCGCGATCTCACATACTCCAGTCCATTATATGTTTCCGTTCTTTTAGCTGGCCCAGATGTCCCCGAACCCATCAAGCAGGATATTTTCCTTGGTGATTTCCCGGAAATGACCGACAAAGGTACGTTCATTGTAAATGGAACCGAACGCGTTGTCGTGTCGCAATTGATTCGTTCTCCTGGTGTTTACTTTGAAGCTCCAGCAGATCGCGCAACCGGTCGTCCGCTTGCGATGGCAAAGCTTATTCCTGATCGTGGTGCGTGGATGGAGTTCGAGACTCGCAAGTCTGATTACATCATCCTTAAGTTCAATCGTAAACGAACCGTCCCGATCACTGTTTTCTTGCGGGCGCTTGCTGCGGTCTCTGATGGCATTAAAGATTCTCCCATCAAGACTGGTTCCGATGAAGAAATTCTTTCCATTTTTAAGGATGTGGATAATAACCCTGAGCGCATGTTCATGGCTTCCACACTTAAACAAGAACCTGATTGGAAAGCCTCCAACCAACCGATTGCTGAACAGGCACTGATTGAGTTTTTCAAAAAGATGCGCCCTGGCGATCCTGCTACGCTTGATAATGCCCGTCAGTTCCTTGAGGAACAACTATTTGACCAACGGCATTACGATCTGGAGCGGGTTGGCCGTTACAAGTTGAATCAAAAACTCGACTTGACCATTCCGATTCCTCATCGCACGGTTTTCAAAGAGTGACATCATTCGACTGATCCGCCGTATGATTCAGATCAATAATGGTGCGGAACGGGCTGACGATATTGATCATCTTGGTAATCGCCGTGTAAAGACGGTGGGTGAGTTGATCCAGAACAAGCTGCGCATCGGTCTGCGACGGATGGAACGCGTCATCAAAGAACGTATGTCCATTCGTGACCAGGAGCAGTTGTCACCGGTAACATTGGTCAATATCCGCCCCGTAGTCGCTGCATTGCGCGAATTCTTCGGTTCGTCACAACTTTCACAGTTCATGGATCAAACCAATCCTCTGGCTGAGTTGCGCCACAAACGCACACTTTCTGCTTAGGGCCAGGCGGTCTTCGCCGTGAGCGCGCAGGTTTCGATGTTCGCGATGTTCACCATTCCCATTATGGACGTATTTGTCCGATTGAGACGCCTGAAGGCCCAAACATTGGTCTTATCGGCCGTTTGGCCTCTTTTGCTCGTGTAAATGAATATGGTTTTATTGAGACACCGTACCGCAGAGTGTACAAGGCCATGCTTTCAAATGATGAACGCTTGGAAGGTCGTACTTTGCGCGAGGATATTTATGATCCCAAGAGTGAAGAATTGCTTTTCAAATCCGGAACTCTTATTGACGCCAAAGTTTTGAAGAGACTTTCAAGATTTGAGAGCGAAGCCAGCATCGTTCCGTACGTTTCTGACGAAATTATTTACCTTTCTGCAGATGCAGAAGATAAATATACGATTGCCCAGGCAAACGCTCAGTTAACAACCAGCAAGGAATTCTCCCGTGAACGTATTTCCTGCCGTTATCACTCAGGTTTTATGTTCTCCAATTCTGAATCAATTGATTATATGGATGTGGCACCACACCAGGTTGTTGGTATCAGCGCGGCTTTGATCCCATTCCTTGAACATGATGACGCCAACCGCGCGCTCATGGGCTCGAACATGATGGCCCAGGCTGTTCCATTGGTGCGTCCCGAAATCCCGCTGGTTTCTACAGGGATGGAAGGTCACGCTGCATTGGATTCAGGCCAGGTCGTAGTCGCAGAAGCGGATGGTGAGGTTGTCTCGGTAACGGGATCCACAATCACCGTCAAAGAAAAGAAAAGTGGAAATCGCGTCTATCAACTCCGCAAGTATCAACGTTCCAATCAAAGCACCTGTATTGATCAGCGCCCATCTGTAGTGAAGGGACAGTTGATCAAAAAAGGCGATATTATCGCTGACTCTTCTTCTACCGATAGTGGTCAACTTGCACTCGGTCAAAATGTTGTAATTGCCTTCCTCTCATGGGAGGGTGGTAACTTTGAAGATGCTATTTTGCTTTCAGAGCGTTTAGTGCAGGAAGATCGTTTCACCTCTGTTCATATTGAAAAGCATGAAGTGGAAGCTCGTGATACCAAGCTTGGCCCTGAAGAAATTACTCGTGACATCCCCAATGTGGGTGAGGATGCCATCAAAGATCTGGATGAGAATGGAATCATTCGCATTGGCGCCGAAGTTGGCCCCAATGATATTCTTGTTGGCAAGATCACTCCTAAGGGTGAAAAAGAACTGACGCCTGAAGAGCGTTTGTTGCGCGCCATCTTTGGTGAGAAATCTCGTGATGTTAAAGACACTTCTTTGCGTATGCCTCATGGCGAACGGGGCAAAGTAGTTGATGTAAAAGTATTTACTCGTGAAGACAATTCCGACCTTTCCGCAGGCGTAGACATGATGGTTCGTGTTTCTGTCGCACAACGCCGTAAGATCACTGCTGGCGATAAGATGGCTGGACGTCATGGTAACAAGGGTGTTGTTTCCAAGGTTGTTCCTGTGGAAGATATGCCTTTCCTGGAAGATGGAACACCTGTAGATCTCATCTTGAATCCTTGGCGTGCCCGGTCGTATGAACATCGGCCAGGTTTTGGAAGTGCATCTTGGTTGGGCCGCAAAACGCATGGGCTTCCGCGCAATTACTCCTGTATTTGATGGGGCAACGGAAGAACAGATTGAAGCGGAACTTGCTCGTGCCTGGATCATGGATCAAGCATGGAAAGAAGCTGCTGACCGCGCCTGGGAATGGCTCAAGGAACAGGAATATGATCCTAATTCCATTCAAGATGACGACGAAGTTCGACGCTTGTATCTTGAGCATTGGTTGGGTAAGCGTAAGTACGATATTTACAGTTTGAATGATTCAGAATATGCGCGTCATGCGACAGCCAAAGAATGGTTGCGCGAAAAAGGCTACGCCAAGCCTGAAGAGATTCTACTTGACGACCATGATGTGGCAAATCCTGACCCGGAAATTGATGAACTGACTGTTATTGCTTGTTTGCGGTTATGGATGGAAACCAATGGGCTTACTCGTAGAGTTGCGGAAGACAAGGTTTTTGACACTGCACAGGAATTGGCAAAAGAGAAAGGCATTCCTTTGCCTACTCTTGGCAAACAGCTTTTGCGCGACGGAAAGACCGGGGTTCCCTATGATCAGCCCGTTACTGTTGGTGTGATGACCATTCTTAAGTTGCATCACCTTGTGGAAGATAAGGTTCATGCACGATCGACAGGCCCATACAGTTTAGTGACCCAACAGCCTTTGGGTGGTAAAGCCCAGTTCGGTGGTCAACGCTTCGGTGAAATGGAAGTGTGGGCGCTTGAGGCTTATGGCGCAGCTCATACTCTTCAGGAAATGCTTACCGTCAAATCGGATGATGTTCAAGGTCGTGTAAATACTTATGAAGCGATTGTGAAGGGTGAGCCGATTGAAGAACCCAGTATCCCTGCATCGTTCCGGGTGCTTGTGAAAGAGTTGCAATCTCTTGGCCTTGCCGTGGAAGCAATTAACGAGAGCGGCGATATGGTCAAATTTGGTAAAGAGGATGAAAAAGCGCATCCACCTAAACATGATACAGGTCTGCTCAGCCTCGGAGAGAATCAAGTAGGAAAGAAGTAACAAATTCCTATTGACGCGTAAGATACGGCGTGATAAACTATTTAGCCGTTGCCCAAAAACGCACGAGTGGCTTTATCTCCCACTCAAATCAATTGGCAGCTACAAATGAGGCCATCAGAAAATGTTGTTGATGGTCTCATTTCTTGCGAATATTCAAACGTAATTATGAAAGATTTTGTAATCGGAGGCGACTGTGCCGACAGTAAATCAAATGGTCCGTAAGGGCCGCAAAAATAACAAGACAAAAAGTAAAGCTCCAGCCCTGCAGTTCACGTTGAACAGTTTTAAGCAGCGCCGTGTGAGACAGGACAAAGGCGCGCCGCAGAAGCGTGGTGTTTGTACCGTTGTTCGAACCATGACTCCCAAAAAGCCGAATTCAGCGTTGCGCAAGATTGCGCGTGTACGTTTGACAAACGGCATTGAAGTCACAGCTTATATCCCCGGTGAAGGTCATCAGTTGCAAGAGCACTCTGTAGTGTTGGTGCGTGGCGGCCGTGTGAAGGATTTGCCTGGTGTGCGTTATCACATTGTGCGCGGTTCTCTTGACACCACCGGTGTAGCCAATCGCAAGCAGGGCCGTTCCAAGTACGGCGCGAAGCGTCCGAAGTAATCTATAGATGGAGTAGTGAAGCATGCGTAGAGCAAAACCTGAGAAACGGGAAGTTCTTCCCGATCCAAGATTTAATAGCATCAATGTTCAGACCATGGTTAAGCATGTGCTTAAGAGTGGCAAGAAAAGCACTGCTATCCGCTTGATTTATGATGCAATGGATTTAATTAAAGAGCGAACTGAGAAGAATCCTTTGGATATCTTTGATGGTGCCCTCAAAAATGTAGGACCTGCCATGGAAGTACGTCCACGCCGTGTGGGTGGTGCAACCTATCAGGTGCCAATGGAAGTATCATCAGATCGTCGTACCACTTTGGCGCTTCGTTGGATCCTTTCAGCCGCTCATGATCGTTCCGGCAAGTCGTTTTCTGACAAACTTGCATCTGAGTTAATTGACGCTTTCAACGAAACCGGCTCTGCTATTCGTAAACGTGACGAGACCCATAAGATGGCTGAGGCCAATCGCGCCTTTTCCCATTATCGTGTTTAGTTTTTTGACATTAAATAATATCTTTTAAGGAAGTAGTTAGTATGGCACGCGTGCATCCTCTGGAAAAATACCGAAATATAGGCATTATTGCCCACATTGACGCCGGGAAAACAACAACCACCGAGCGTATCATGTTCTATACGGGCATGACTCACCGCATCGGTTCTGTTGACGATGGTACAACAGTGACCGACTGGATGGTACAGGAGCGCGAACGTGGTATCACCATCGTTTCAGCGGCTGTTTCTGCTGAGTGGAAGGGTTATCAGGTTAACATTATTGATACTCCTGGACATATTGACTTTACTGCTGAAGTTCAACGCTCTTTGCGTGTATTGGATGGTGGGGTGGTGGTTTTTGATGCAGTGCAAGGCGTGGAACCTCAATCTGAAACCGTATGGCGTCAGGCTGATCGTTATGGCGTGCCCCGCATCTGTTTTGTTAATAAGATGGATCGTGTTGGTGCTTCCTTTGAACGTACTATTGAAACGATCATTGACCGATTGGGCGCTAATCCGATTCCGATGCAGATTCCCATCGGATTTGAAGCTACATTTAAAGGTGTGATAGATCTTTTAACTATGAAGGCCGTTGTTTGGGAAGACGATTTGGGGAAAGATCCCCATATCGTTGAGATTCCTGATGACTTGAAAGAACAGGCTAAGGAATATCGCGCCAAGATGGTGGAGAAGATTGCCGAGCTTGATGATGAATTAACATTGAAATTCCTTGAAGCTCAAGAAATCAGCATTGATGAACTCAAGCTTGCACTTCGTAAAGGTGTGTTGGCAAATAAAACGGCACCGGTGTTTTGTGGTTCTTCCTTAAAGAATAAAGGTGTACAAGTTCTGCTTGATGCCGTAGTGGATTATCTTCCTTCACCTGCAGATAAGCCCATTATCACAGTGTCTGAACCGGGAAATCCTGAAGTCACTTTTGAAATTGCTGCTATAGACGATGCTCCTTTGGGCGCTTTGGTTTTCAAGATCGTAACCGATCCTTATGTGGGTCGTCTTGCTTATGTTCGTGTTTATTCCGGTGTTTTGAGCCAGGGACAAACTGTTCAAAATACAACCAAAAAGGGAAGAAAAGAGCGCATCGGCCGTTTGATCCGCATGCATGCCGATCATCGCGAAGATGTGGATGAGATTCGTGCTGGTGACATTGGCGCTGTATTAGGCTTCAAGGATAGTTTTACCGGCGATACACTTTGTGATACCAAGCCCCTTGTTCTTGAAACTATCTCATTCCCTGAACCTGTTATTTCCATCGCGATCGAACCCAAGAGTTCCAGCGATCAGGAAAAAATGGGTGAGGCACTTCGCAAATTGGCGGAAGAAGACCCCACACTTCATGTTAATTCAGATGAAGACTCTGGCCAGACCATTCTTCGTGGTATGGGTGAGTTACATCTTGATATTATTGTAGATCGTTTATTACGTGAATTTAGAGTCCAGGCAAATGTTGGCGCTCCACGTGTTGCGTTTCGTGAATCGATCACCCGAGCTGTTAAAGAAGTTAATTATAAATATGCCAAACAATCCGGTGGTAAAGGTCAATACGGTCATGTTGTATTTTCCATGGAGCCTGGCGAACGCGGTAGCGGTATTTTTTTTGAAAATAAGATCGTGGGCGGTTCCATTCCCAAGGAATACATCAACCCAATTGAAAAAGGCTTCAAGGAAGCTGCTGAAGGCGGCGTTCTTGCTGGATATCCTGTTGTTGATATCAAAGTAACCTTATTCGACGGCTCTTTCCACGAAGTTGACTCAAGTGAAATGGCATTCAAAATGGCTGCTATTTTGGGCTTCAAGGAAGGCGTGCAAAAGGGACATCCTATTTTGCTTGAGCCAATGATGAAAGTCGAAGTTGTTGTGCCAGAAGAATACCTTGGCGATGTCATGGGGCAGATTAACAGCCGTCGTGGTTTGATCCAGGGTATGGAAGTTCGCCTTGGAAACGCGCAAGCAGTCAAGGCAATGGTTCCGTTGGCAGAAATGTTCGGGTATGCAACCCAGCTTCGTTCCGCAACACAGGGACGTGGTGTTTTCAACATGGAATTCGATCACTATGCGCCAGTATCGCAATCTGTGGCCGAAGAAATCTTGAAAGCTAACTAATCGTTTTTATAATTCAAGGAGTTAGCAAATGGCGAAGGTAAAATTTGACCGCAGCAAACCGCATCTGAATGTAGGGACCATGGGTCATATTGATCATGGGAAAACGACATTGACAGCGGCGATCACCAAAGTAGCCGGATTTTCAGGGCAGGCTGACTTCCGTGCGTACGATCAAATTGATAACGCACCGGAAGAAAAAGCGCGCGGGATCACGATCAACATCGCGCACGTGGAATACCAGACAGACAAGCGCCATTACGCGCATGTGGACATGCCAGGCCATCGTGACTATATCAAGAACATGATCACGGGCGCGGCGCAGGTGGATGGAGCGATCCTGGTAGTGGCAGCGCCCGATGGCCCAATGCCCCAGACGCGCGAACACGTTTTGCTCGCCCGCCAGGTGGAAGTACCCTCCATCGTTATCTTCTTGAACAAAGTGGACATGATGGACGACCCGGAACTGCTAGAGCTGGTGGAACCTGGAACTGCGCGAACTGCTGAGCAGCCAGGGCTTCCCCGGCGACACAACCCCGATCGTGCGCGGCTCCGCCAAGCAGGCTTTGGAGAGCACCAGCACCGATCCAAGAACGCACCCCGAGTATGCTTCCATCCATGAATTGCTGCGTGTGGTGGATGAGTACATCCCCGAGCCCAAACGCGAGACAGACAAGCCGTTCATGATGTCGGTGGAAGATGTATTCTCGATCAAGGGACGCGGAACGGTGGTGACAGGACGTATTGATCGCGGCATCATCAAAATGGGTGAGCCGATTGAAATCATTGGTTGCGTGAAACGAAGAGCACCGTGTGCACGGGCGTGGAAATGTTCCACAAGCAGTTGGATGAAGGCATGGCCGGAGACAATGTGGGCTTGTTGCTGCGCGGTATTGAACGTGAAGATGTGGAGCGAGGTCAGGTGTTGGCCAAGCCGAAATCGATCACACCGCACAAGAAGTTTTTGGCGGAAGTGTACGTGTTGAAGAAGGAAGAAGGCGGACGCCACAAAGCGTTCTTTAGTGGCTACCGACCGCAGTTCTATATCCGCACGATGGATGTGACGGGCGACATCACCCTGCCGGAAGGCGTGGAGATGGTGATGCCCGGAGACAACGTCAACCTGACGGTTGAGTTGATTGTTCCTGTGGCGCTTGAACAGGGTTCCAAGTTCGCCATTCGTGAAGGCGGTCTGACCGTCGGCGCGGGTGTCGTTACCAAGATCATTGAGTAAGGTGAGAGAATGATGGCTAAACAGAAAATTCGTATCCGCCTTAAGGCTTATGATCATCGCGTTCTTGATCAATCTGCAAAACGCATTGTTGAAACTGCAGAGCGAACCGGCGCCCAAGTAGTTGGTCCCGTACCCTTGCCAAGTAAGATAGAACGCTTTACAATACGTCGCTCGGCATTTATTGACAAGGACTCGCACGAACATTTTGAGATCCGCACGCACAACCGCTTGATTGATGTTTTGGATCCTGATTCAAAAACAATTGATATGTTGATGCGCTTGAACCTGCCTGCAGGTGTTGATATCGAGATCAAGATTTAGTTTTTTAGTTTTACTTAACTTAATAGCCGCAATAATAGGTATTTGCGGGTTATTTTGAGACAGCGCAAGAGTAGGTCTGGTTGTGGAACCGATATAACCGCTTCGCACCAGACTATCTGACTGCACTGCACGGAGATGATGTGGCCGTTTGCCCCGGCTGGCAGTCTCGTCAATATCTTCTAAAGGAGAATAATTGAGTATGTTGAAAGGGCTGATTGGTAAGAAGATTGGCATGACCCAGATCTTCGATGAGCAAGGTGTTGCCATAACGGTAACACTCATCGAAGCTGGGCCGTGTTACGTTACCCAGGTTCGTATGCCGGAGAAAGAAGGTTATTCTTCGGTTCAACTGGGCTTTGGCGAAGCAAACCCCAAACGTCTTACAGGCGGTCAATTGGGTCACTTAAAAGCCAATGAGATTCCCCCTATGCGCTTCTTGCGTGAATTTCGTTCCAAAGATCATGGACTGAAAATTGGCGATAAAGTAACAGTTGTAGATACTTTTTCCGTCGGTGATCGTGTAGATGTGGTTGGTGTTAGCAAAGGCAAGGGTTTTGCCGGTGTTGTAAAGCGCTACCACTTCCATGGCATGAACGCTACGCATGGTACATCTGATCGTAACCGTGCGCCCGGTTCTAGTGGATCGGGTACTACACCAGGTCGTGTCTATAAAGGTCACCGAAACTCGGGCCATATGGGCGTAGATCGCGTAACCGCACAAAACATCAAAGTTGTACTGGTGGATGCGGAACGTAATTTACTGGCTATTAATGGAGCAGTTCCCGGTGGTAAGGGCAGCCTCGTCATGATCAAGGAGTCGCGCAAGCAGTAGGCGCGCAGGAAACGGGAGCCAGAATAACCATGAAAGTAGATGTTCTTGATTTAAAAGGTCAGAAAATTCGCGAGGTTGAATTACCCGCGACGGTTTTCGAAGCCACAATTAATATTGACCTGATGCACCAGGCTTACAATCGTCAAATGGCGAATGCACGTTTAGGTACACATGAGACAAAAGTGCGCTCAGAGGTCAGAGGTGGTGGTCGAAAGCCTTGGAAACAAAAAGGTACCGGCCGTGCTCGCCAAGGTTCTACCAATGCGGCGCAGTGGGTTGGTGGTGGTCGTATTCATACACCTCATCCTCGTAGCTACGAACAGCGTATGCCGAAGAAAATGCGTCAGGCAGCGCTTCGATCCGTGTTATCTGTCAAAGCAGCAGAAGCCGGTATTGTGGTAATCGATGGTTTTGATATTACAGAACCAAAGACCCGTTTGATGGCTGAAACATTATTTAATTTGGTTGGCACTTCCACCGCATTGGTGTTGATGCCCGTCAAAGATCAGAATTATGACCTTGTCATGCGGTCTGCAGATAATATTGAAAGCGCAAAAGTTTTGCTTGCTAGTTACTTAAATATACGAGACGTGCTTAGCTTTGACAAAGTCGTCATCCCGGTAAAAACCATAGATGCGCTTGTCGCGCATCTCGGATAAGGAGAGAGACATGACTAATTTATATAATGTCCTCGTCCGCCCATTGGTTACTGAAAAAACAAATTACCAATCAAGCAAACTGAGTCAGTATGCTTTTATTGTGGCTGACGAAGCAACCCGTACCACGGTGAAGGATGCAGTGGAAACTCTGTTCGATGTCACTGTGGCGCGTGTAAATATTCTTAATGCGCCCGCAAAACGCGGCCGTCGCGCTCGCTCACGTCGTTTATTGGTACGCCGTTCGGCATTCAAGAAAGCGATTGTGACCCTTGCCGAGGGAAGCAAACCCCTCGAGATCTTTGAAGGGGTGCAATAATGGCAGTTAAAAAATACAAACCAGTAACTCCCGGTATGCGTGATATGACCGGTCATACTTTTGAAGAGATCACCAAGAGCACACCTGAACGCTCCTTGTTGGTTAACCGACCTCGCCATGGCGGCCGTAATGCTCAAGGCCGCATAACCGTTCGTCATCGTGGCGGTGGCGCTCGTCGTTTCATCCGTATCGTGGATTTCAAACGCGAAAAACATGGCATTCCCGCCAAAGTTGCCGCAGTTGAATATGATCCAAACCGTACAGCCCGCCTTGCCCTCCTATTTTATGTGGATGGTGAGAAACGATATATCATTTCACCTTTGGACCTGAAAGTTGGCGATACCGTCATGTCTGGCCCAACCGCTGAAATTCGTCCTGGTAACTCTCTTCCGATTAGCAATATCCCAGTCGGCACCTTGATTCATAACATCGAGATGAAAGAAGGAAAGGGTGCGCAACTCGTCCGTTCTGCTGGTGGCGCAGCGCAACTGCTCGCTAAAGAAGGCGATTTTGCTCAGATTCGTATGCCTTCCGGAGAAGTTCGCCTTATTCATCAAGTCTGCTATGCAACCATTGGTCAGGTTGGAAATCTTGATCATGGCAATGTCAAACTTGGTAAAGCTGGCCGTAAGCGCCACCTGGGTATTCGCCCAACCGTTCGTGGTACTGCGATGAGTCCACGTGACCATCCTCACGGTGGTGGTGAAGGTCGCCAGCCAATCGGTCTTGCTGGTCCCAAGAGCCCATGGGGTAAACCCACGCTCGGTAAGAAGACCCGTCGTAACAAGAAGACCGACCAGTACATTGTGCGCCGTCGCAGTAAGACGAGCCGCTAAGAATTAGACGAGGTACTTATATATGTCAAGATCATTGAAAAAAGGCCCTTTTATTGAGACTAAACTTCTCAAGCGTATTGAGGCCATGAACCAGAAAAACGAAAAGAAAGTCGTCCGCACATGGAGTCGCGCCTCTGTGATTTTCCCCCAGATGGTTGGACATACCATTGCAGTGCATGATGGACGCCGCCACGTACCGATCTATATTACCGAAAACATGGTCGGCCATCGATTAGGCGAATTCGCCCCGACACGCACATTCCGCGGTCACCAGACCAGCGAGAAAGCCGCTGCGGCTTAAGGAGAGTGAGATATGAGTGATATTCATGCAAAAATTAACAATCTCTCCTTGTCTGCGCAAAAAGTCCGTATCGTGATTGATATGGTGCGTGGAAAAAGTGCAAACGAAGCGCTGGAAATCCTCCGTTTTGTTAATAAGCGCGCCGCATTACCTGTGAGCAAATTGGTGGATTCAGCAGTTGCAAATGCCGAAGAAAATTTTGGTGTTAGCCGCGACGACTTGTTTGTCGCCAAGATCACAGCCGATGAAGCTCCTACACGTAAATGGAGACGCTTTGGTGCTCGTGGCCGTTTCAAACCGATATTGCGCCGCAGTTCACATGTGACTGTCATATTACGCGAGCGCGGAGCATAAGGAGAATTATATGGGTCGTAAAGTACATCCTATTGGTTTTCGTCTAGGGATCAATCAACCCTGGGGCGGCCGTTGGTTCGCTGAAGGAAGTGTCTATCGTCAGCAATTACATCAGGACTTCGCCATTCGTTCTTTGTTACTTGGTAACTTCTCCAAGGGCGGTTGGGCTGCCAGCGAAAAAGTTCGTGAATATCGCAAGCAAATGCCTGATGCTGTAAAAGATGGTAAAGCTGGTATTTCCCGTATTGACGTTGAGCGCACACCTGGCAAAGTTCGCATCGTAATTCACACCGCCAAACCCGGCATTTTGATCGGCCGAAAAGGTGAAGGCGTGAAGAAGATTCGTCAGGCACTTGAGTCATTGGTAGGCAAGAAGGCTGATTTTGAATCATTAGCCGGCAAGAAAATCGAATTGGACATTAAAGAGATTTCCTCGCCCGATACCGATGCAATGTTGGTTGCCAAGAATATTGCTGATCAACTCGAACGCCGTATTGCCTATCGCCGCGCGATGAAACGTGCCATTCAGCAAGCGATCAAGCAGGGCGCCCAAGGGATCAAGATCCTGGTTGGCGGACGCCTTGGCGGCGCAGAAATGTCCCGCGATGTGTGGTTGCGTGAAGGCCGCGTGCCTTTGCAGACCTTGCGCGCAAATCTTGATTTTGCCACAACTGAAGCATCCACCACATATGGTCAGATCGGTATCAAAGTCTGGATCTATAAAGGTGAAGTTGTACCTGATGTGGAAGAAAAAGTCGAAGCGACAGAAGGCGTGTACGTCAGCGAGTAATCGCGACGTCGCCTGAGATGAGGTTTTAGATATGTTGATGCCTAAACGTGTAAAGTGGCGCAAGCAGATGCGCGGTCGCATGACAGGAAAGGCTCTCCGCGGTGCGGAGATTTCCTTCGGCGAATTTGGCCTGCAGGCGTTGGAACCGGGTTGGATTACAGCCCGTCAAATTGAAGCGGCTCGTCGCACAATCGTTCGTGGGATGAAGCGTCGCGGTAAGATCTGGATTCGTATTTTCCCGGCCAAACCGTTCACGCACAAACCACCAGAAACCCGCATGGGTTCTGGTAAAGGTAACGTGGAATACTATGTTGCTCCAGTCAAACCTGGCCGTATTATGTTCGAGGTCAGTGGCTTGTCGGCAGACATTGCAATTGCGGCTTTGAAGAGCGCTCAGTATAAGTTCTCCATCAAGACCAAGGTTGTTGGTCGCTTTGCAGGAGGAGAATAATATATGAAGCACATGAAAGTAGAAGACATCCGCAAACTGGCGGTTGAAGAGATTCGCACAAAGATCTCGGATTCTCATGAAGAGTTGATGAAACTGCGCTTCCAGCAGGTGACTGGTCAATTGACTGACTCCAGCCACTTGCGAACTCTGCGCCGCGACATCGCCCGCATGGAAACAATCCTGCGCGAGACCGAGCGTGCCGCTGTGGAAGGTGCATAATGAATAATCGTCGTCGTATGACTGGTGTAGTAACCAGCAATAAAATGACCAAGACCGTCGTGGTGGAAATCACTCGCAAGTTTCGCCATCCTCTTTATAAGAAGGTGGTGTACTCAAGCACGCGCGTGAAGGCACATGATGAGATCGGCTGCCAGATCGGTGATGAGGTCCAGATCGTAGAGACCCGTCCGTTATCTCGTGACAAGCGCTGGGCTGTTGAAGCAGTCGTCAAGCGTGAGACACGAACCGCTGATCAAGGCGTAGGAGAATAAGCTATGCTTCAGCATGAGTCTCGATTGAAGGTTGCTGACAATACCGGCGCCCGCGAATTACTTGTTATTCACGTATTGGGTGGTTCACGTCGCAAGTATGGATCGATTGGCGATGTTGTGGTTGCAACTGTAAAAGCCGCCGCACCGCAAGGTTCTGTGAAGAAAAGCGAAGTTGTAAAGGCCGTCATTGTGCGCTGCACAAAGGAATGGCGCCGAGAAGATGGCTCTTACATCCGTTTTGATGATAACGCCGCAGTGATTTTGGATGCCGATGGCGAAAACCCGAGGGGCACACGTATTTTTGGACCTGTTGCGCGCGAATTGCGCGACATGGGCTATATGAAGATCGTGTCGCTGGCCCCGGAAGTACTGTAGGAGCGAAGAATGAAAGTAAAAATTCGAAAAGGCGATACAGTAGAAGTGATCAGTGGCCGCCTTGAGGACAAAGGCAAGCGCGGTGAGGTCATTAATGTTTTCCTTGATGATCGTCGCGTAGTGGTGCAAGGTGTGAATATTCGCACCAAACACCAGAAGCAGGTACAGACGCAAGCGGGTCGCAATATGAACCCGGGCCGAATCCAGTTCGAAGGGCCGATTGACATCTCAAACGTGATGCTTGTATGCCCGAAATGTGGTGAACCTACTCGCGTTGGTGTTTCACGTGACGATGAAGGTGCCCATCGCGTTTGCAAGAACTGTGAGGCCACGATTGAATAGGCCGTGGAGCGAATAAGATGAACAGAATGCAAGAACGCTATAACACAGAAGTGGCCCCGGCCCTGTTCAAATCGTTCAGTTTGAAGAACGTAATGCAGGTGCCGCGTATTGAAAAGATCGTTGTCAATATCGGTCTCGGCGAAGCGATGGATAACCCCAAAGCGCTTGATGCCGCTACTGCTGATTTGACACAGATCACTGCTCAAAAGCCTGTGCAAACAAAGGCTCGCAAAAGCATTGCGAACTTTAAATTGCGCGAAGGCCGTCTCATTGGTGCAAAGGTAACTTTGCGTGGCGCCCGTATGTGGGCTTTCTTTGACCGTCTTGTAAACATTGCCTTGCCCCGCGTGCGTGACTTCCGGGGTATTTCAGTCAATGCTTTTGATGGTCGTGGAAATTACACACTGGGTCTTAAGGATCAGTTGGTTTTCCCTGAGATCGAGTATGACAAAATTGATAAATTGCGCGGTATGGAAGTCACCATCGTGACTTCTGCCAAGAGTGATGATCAGGCGCGCGCATTATTGCAATTGCTCGGAATGCCGTTCAGTAGCAAGAAGGATGCTTAACCTATGGCAAAAAAATGTATGCAATATCGTGAACTGCGCCGCAAACATGCAGTGCAAGTGCGGAATCGCTGTCAGCGTTGTGGGCGCCCACGCGGTTTTATTCGTCGCTTTGGTCTATGCCGTATTTGCTTCCGTGAATTGGCTTTGACGGGCAAAATCCCTGGCGTCGTAAAGGCGTCCTGGTAGCCCCAGGTGGAGGTAGATCATGTCATTTACTGATCCGATCGCTGATATGTTGACTCGCATTCGCAACGCTGTGCTCGCTGGCCATGCTCAGGTTGCAATGCCCAACTCAAAGATTAAAGTAGAGATCGCCAAAATCCTAAAGGATGAAGGCTTTCTCGAAGGTTATGAAGTGGTGGAAGGTGAACGCGAAGTACAAAAAGTTCTACGCGTGAAGCTTAAGTATGTTGGCGAACGTCGCCAACGACGTGCCGTGCTCTCTGGTTTGGAACGTGTAAGTAAACCAGGTCGCCGCATCTACACCAAAAAGACAGATATTCCTTGGGTGCTTTCAGGTATTGGCGTTGCCATTATCTCTACACCAAAGGGTGTCATGACCGGCGTACGCGCTCGACAGTTGGGCGTTGGCGGCGAGATCATCTGCAAAGTCTGGTAGGAGGTTTACTGTGTCTAGAATTGGTCGTTTGCCAGTAGATATTCCCAGTGGCGTGCAGGTGGACGTAAAAGGTTTTGACGTTCTCGTGAAGGGCCCGAAAGGTGAGCTTAAGAGATCATTCTCTCATTTGATTGGTATCAAGATGGAGAATAATCAATTGAACATTACCCGTAATTCGGAAAACCCCGCTGAACGTGCCCTGCATGGTACTACGCGCGCCGTACTCGCGAATATGATTCACGGCGTAAGTAAGGGTTTTGAAGTTATCCTTCAAGTTGAAGGCGTGGGATACCGCGCTGAAATGGAAGGTAAGAACCTCGCCCTGTTTGTTGGTTATTCACATCCGGTCAAGATGGAACCCCCGGCCGGTGTATCATTTGAAACAGATGCGAAGACCCGTCAGATCAAAGTCTCGGGTTTCGATAAAGAATTGGTTGGACAGATTGCTGCGAATATTCGCAAGGTACGTCCACCTGAGCCATATCATGGCAAAGGTTTGCGTTACTTGGGTGAACGTGTCCGCCGCAAGGCTGGTAAAGCCGGAAAAGGAGCCAAGTAAGCCATGGCTAAGAAGAATCGTTCTCTCGCTCGTGAACGCCGCCACATCCGTGTCCGCAAGACAGTGGTTGGTTCTGCGGCTCGTCCTCGCTTGAATGTGTTCAAGAGTTTATCCGGGATTTATGCCCAGATTATTGATGACAATGATGGAAAACCCTTATTTCTGCATCCACAGTTGACAAAGAACTGCGTGAACAAATGAAGGGGATGAAGAAGACCGAACAGGCGAAAGCCATTGGTCAGGCAGTGGCTGAACGCGCAAAATCCAAAGGGATTTCGTCTGTCGTGTTCGATCGTGGTGGCTTCCGCTATGTCGGGCGTGTCAAGGCTTTGGCTGATGGCGCGCGCGAAGGTGGCTTGCAATTCTAAAATGTTCTGCAGCGATTTAGAATCGCTGCTACATGGAGAAAGATATGGCAGAAAAGCAATTTACTGATAAGCAACAGTATGAAGCGCAGGATGCTTTTGAAGAACGCGTGATCGAAATTGCCCGTGTTGCAAAAGTCGTAAAAGGTGGTCGTCGCTTTCAATTCCGCGTGACCGTCGTTGTTGGCGACAAAAAAGGCACGATTGGCATGGGTGTCGGAAAGGCAAATGCTGTACCCGATGCAATGCGCAAAGCTTCTGAGCGGGCCCGCAAAGATTTACGCGAAGTCAATCTCTTCGGTACCACGATCCCTCACGAATCATTAGGGAAAGTGGCTGGCGCTAGAGTATTCCTCAAGCCTGCTTCCGCTGGTACTGGCGTTATCGCCGCTGGTGGTGTGCGCGCTGTGTTGGAAGTGGCAGGCGTGCGCGATATTCTCACCAAATCCATGGGAAGTGCAAATGTACTGAACGTGGTAATGGCAACCTTTGGTGCTCTGGACGGCTTACGTTCACCAGCCCTTGAAGCGGCTCGCCGCGGAAAGCGTTCTGATGAATTGTTACCATTCTGGGAACGGAGAAAACAACATGCCTAAGCAGGAAACAACCGGCAAAATTTTGCGCGTGACCTGGGTTAAGAGTGACATTGGTTTTCCAAAAGACCAAAAAGCCACAGTCAAAGCCCTTGGTTTGCGCCGTTTACATCAAACTGTTGAGCACAAGGATACACCCGCATTACGCGGTATGTTGAATAAGATTATCCATTTGCTCAAGATCGAAGAGTAGGCTGAATATGAAACTACACGATCTCGTACCCAATGTTGGGTCAAAAAAGAATAAAAAACGCGTTGGACGCGGCATCTCGGCAGGGCAGGGTAAAACTGCCGGCCGCGGTACCAAAGGACAAGGTTCACGTTCTGGCGAAGGCGGTCACGCTTATCGTCAGGGTGGTAACCTTCCATTTTTCCGACGCCTACCGTTCATGCGTGGTGAAGGATTTACCCCGCCAAATCAGGTTTTCTACAATGAAGTAAACCTTGATCAACTTTCGCAGGCCTTCAAAGCCAATGCGGATGTCACCCCCGAAGCCCTCGAAGAAGCGCACCTCTTGCGTGACTCTCGTAACCCGACAGTTGTTCTTGGTCGCGGTGATATGACCGTCGCCCTCAAAGTGCGTGTACATCGTGTCAGCGCTGGCGCCAAAGCCAAGATCGAAAAGGCTGGCGGCTCGGTTGAATTGATCGCCTAAACCTACATAAAGGATACTTATGAAGACCACCTTTTCAGGCTGGCGTTACCTTTGGAAATCGGAAGATATTCGGCGTAAGTTGGTGATTACGCTCGTTATCTTGGCGATTTATCGTATAGTAGCAAACATCCCGGCACCTGGCGTGGACTTTGCCGTTTTGGCTCAGTTCAAGGCATTATCAACCAGTGGCGGTAGTTTCGTTGATTTTCTTGATCTGCTTTCTGGCGGTACGGTTTCCAATTTCTCATTACTTTCAATGGGTGTGTATCCGTACATTACTGCACAGATCATTTTACAATTGCTCATCCCGATCATTCCTGCTTTGCAACGTAGAATGGAAGAAGACCCACGAGAAGCTCGCCGCTGGCAGGAAAAGTGGACATATTATCTTGCTGTGCCCATGGCCGCTCTATCTGCTATTGGTCAGATTAACATCTTTAACTCATTGTCCATTCAGGCATTACAGCAGCCGATTCTGGAGTTTGGTTTTTCAGCGGATCTCTGGCTAAATTCATTAACGACTCTCCTGGCAATGACAGCCGGTACAATGTTTGCCATTTGGCTGGGTGAGTTGATTTCGGAATACGGTATCCGTGGACAGGGACTTTCCCTGATTATTTTCGCAGGTATTGTTGCCCAGATGCCTTCAAATCTTGTCTCACTCTTTTCTGATAGAGACACAGCTTTGTTCATGTTTGGCTTTACGCTGTTTATTATCATCTTAACAGTGTTCGCCATCGTTTATGTGCAACAAGGGCGACGTAACGTACCAGTTATGTATCCTGGTCGCCGTATGGGGAACCGCATGTCCATGCCAGTTAAGGGAACCTTGCCTTTGATGGTCAACCTCTCAGGCATGATCCCCTTGATTTTTGCCAGTGCAATCCTGCAATTTCCTGCAATTCTTGCCAGCTATTTTGTAAATAATGAGAATGCAGGTGTTGCCAGTTTCTTTACAGGTATTCAGAACTTCTTTGGAGGCACTGGTACAAGCAATTGGGGTTACTGGACTCTGTACTTCTTTATGGTTGTGATCTTTACATTCTTCTACACTTCTGTTTTATTTGATCAACAGAATTATGGTGACAACCTGAAAAAAGCTGGAGCAACTGTCCCTGGTGTACATACAGGTACTCCCACCCAGAAATATCTAAGCACAGTTCAGCGCCGCATTACCTTGCCAGGAGCGCTTTTCCTTGGAGTTGTAGCGGCCATGCCCTTCCTTTTGGGACTTTTGTTAGGCGTGTTTGGTATCGCTGCAAGTTCTCAAACCAGTGTATTCCTTGTTTCATCTTCAGGTTTGCTGATTGTTGTTGGTGTTGTTCGTGACACCTTTATGAATATCGATGCCGAACTTAAGTTACACGGATATCAAGACTCACTGCTCGTTCGCTAAGGAGTTTTCATGGCGACCTACATCGTCTTACTAGGTCCTCCCGGTGTCGGTAAAGGTACACAGGCCAAGATTTTGGCTAAGTCAACCAAACTCGTGCATGTCTCCTCTGGAGATTTGTTTCGCGAGAACCTTAAAAATCAAACAGAACTTGGAAAACTCGCCAAATCCTTTATGGATAAAGGCGACCTGGTGCCAGACGATGTGACCATCAGCATGATACGTGACCGCATCTCTCGTCACGACTGTGATGCTGGTGCCATTCTCGATGGATTTCCACGCACCCCGACTCAGGCTGATGCACTCGAAAAAATGCTCACTGAATTTCATGGGCAAGTGGATGCCGTTCCATACATCACGGCAGCTGAAGACATTCTAGTGGAACGCACAGGCGGGCGCTGGTCATGCCGGGCACAAGGTCACATTTACCATCAAAAATTCAGTCCTCCTAAAAAGGAAGGTATTTGTGATGTCGATGGTTCTGAGCTTTATCAGCGCGATGACGATAAAGTGGAAACTGTAACAAAACGAATTCGTGTCTATCTTGATCAAACTATGCCTTTGGTGGAGTACTACCGCAAAAGAGGAAAATTGCTCGAGATCAACGGCATGGAGGCTGTGGAACAGGTAACACAAAAACTGCTCTCAGCCTTAAAAAAATAATTATTTGTGAGTATGCAGAATTTTTTAATTCTGTTGAAAAGTAGGTTTATCTAATGAGTTGGGAACGCCAGATCAATGTTAAAAACCCTGCTGAACTTAAGATTATGCGCGAAGCAGGGCGCATCAACGCAACCGTTCTGGCCGCAGTAAAAGAACGTTTACAACCCGGTGTGACAACTGCTGACCTCAACGCGGCTGCTGAGGAAGTGCTGAAGTCACACGGATGCATATCGCCATTCAAAGGCTATGGTCATCCACCGTTTCCCTCATCCATCACAGTCTGTATTAATGATGAGATGGTGCATGGTATCCCGCATCCAAAACGAAAGTTAAAGGAAGGCGATATCGTCTCGATTGATTGTGGTACGGTCTTTGAAGGATTTGTTGCAGACTCAGCTTTCACCGCCGGAGTGGGGGAGATTTCTCCCCAGGCAACAAAACTGCTTGAAGTCACTGAAGGCGCGCTATTTGCTGGTATTGAAAATATGCGCAATGGCAAACGCACAGGTGATATCTCGGCAGCGATACAAAATTATGTGGAAAATCATGGCTTCCATGTCACCCGTGAATATACGGGGCATGGCGTCGGTCGGAATATGCATGAGGGGCCGCAGGTGCCAAATATCGGCAAAGCAGGTAGCGGCATGTTACTTCGTCCGGGGTTAACAATTGCGATTGAGCCAATGGTGTTGATTGGGACACACGAAACCCGTGTCCTGCCAGATAAATGGACGGTTGTCTCTGCTGATGGTTCATTGACGGCGCATTTTCAACATACAATTGCCGTCAACGAAGGAGAACCTCTTCTCCTGACTGTCTTGTGAACGAACCTGCAAGATGACCGTGAAAATATAGACGAATAGAAAAATAACCAGTATAATTAGACCTTTGGCTGTCATAAGACAAGCCGCAAGTAAGGAGATTGAACATGAAAGTTTCGCCCTCCATTCGCAAACGTTGTGCCAAGTGCCGTATTGTTCGGCGCAAGGGAGTTATCTTTATCATTTGCGAAAATCCAAAACATAAGCAGAGACAGGGGTAGTGTGGTGACCTATGGCGAGAATTGAAGGTGTTGATTTACCCCGCAATAAGCGGGTTGAAGTTGGCCTGACATACCTTTTTGGTATTGGACCAACCCGTGCGCATAAGATTTTGGCTCAAACCAAAGTTAATCCTGATACGCGCATCAAAGACTTAAGCGAAGCGGATGTTGCCGCTATTCGCGAATATATTTCCAAAAACTTCAAGGTCGAAGGTGACCTGCGCCGCGAAGTTCAATTGAACATTAAGCGCCTGATCGAAATCGGCTCTTATCGTGGTTTGCGTCATCGTCGTGGTTTGCCCGTACGTGGCCAGCGCACAAAAACAAATGCGCGCACCCGCAAAGGTACCAAGAAAACCGTTGCTGGTCGTGGTCGTCGTAAGGGCGGCAAGAAGTAATCCTGTCCGAAAGGTATAAAATAAAAAATGGCTCAAAGTGTTCGTTCCACCCGCCGCGCCTCAGGCGCCAAAAAAGGGAAGCGCACCTTGTCCTCCGGACAGGTACATATCTTCGCTTCTTTCAATAACACAATCGTGACAGTTACAGACACCGAAGGGAATACAATTTCCTGGGGTTCTGCCGGTTCTGCTGGCTTCAAAGGCTCTCGCAAGAGCACACCCTTTGCAGCACGCCTTGCCGCTGAACAAGCCTTAAAAGCTGCCCAGCAATTGGGTCTGCAGGAAGTTGAACTGTTTATTAAAGGTCCCGGCCCCGGACGCGAGAACGCCATTCGCGCCGTGCAAGCCATGGGCTTGAAAGTACGCTCGATTTCGGATATTACGCCGGTTCCGCACAACGGCTGCCGTCCTCCGAAAAAGCGACGCGTGTAATAGGTGAGGTAGTTTATATATGGCTAAATCATTAAGTCCAGTTTGTAAGCTTTGTAGACGCGAAGGCGAGAAGCTTTTTCTAAAGGGTGAGCGCTGCTTTACTCCAAAGTGCTCCTTTGAAAAGCGCAACTTCGCTCCCGGCCAGCATGGTCGCACTGCAGGACGTGGCGGCGGTAAAGGCATGGGAACGGGTCGCGTTTCCGACTTTGCTCGTCAGTTACGCGCCAAGCAGAAGGCTCGTCGTATTTACGGTGTGATGGAACGTCAGTTCCGCCGTTATTATGATACAGCCATTACTCGCCGTGGTCTTACAGGTTTGAATTTGCTTCAAATCCTTGAGTCACGCCTTGATAACTTGGTGTATCGTTTGGGTTTTGCTTCCAGCCGCTCCCAGGCTCGTTTGCTGGTTGCGCACGGCCATTTCACAGTAAATGAACGCCGCACGGATGTGCCATCCATGCTCCTTGGCGCAGGTGATGTAATTGCTGTGCGCGAAGGTTCCGCCAAGTTGACTTATTTCAAAGACTTGACCGAGTATGCCGAGAAACGTAATGTCCCAAGTTGGCTCAACCGCGATATTAAAGGTATGGCCGGAACATTATCTCGCATGCCCGAACGTGCTGGAATTGACGGAAATCTCGACGAACAATTGATCGTCGAATATTATTCCAGACGCTAAACCTCCAATTACGTATCGGGTCGAGACCGAACATTTTGATCTCGACCTGACGTATTATCAAAAGGAATAGGTGAACCGTGACGGGTATTATCACGAACATGGTTATGCCAAAGATCGAGCGTGAAGCAGAAGCTCGAAATTATGGCAAATTCATAATTAGCCCACTAGAGGGCGGTTATGGTGTGACATTGGGCAACGCCCTTCGTCGCGTCCTGCTTTCCTCCCTGGAGGGTACTGCAATTACCTCAGTGCGTGTAGCGGATGTCTTGCATGAGTTTAGTGACATTCCTGGTGTACGCGAGGATGTTATTCAAGTTATGTTGCAGGTTAAGCAGATCCGCATCAAGATGGATGGCGTGGATAGCGCCCGCATGCACCTTGAAGTACGCGGTGAAGGAACAGTTACTGCCGCCGATATTGTTCCTCCGGCAGAGATTGAGATCGTTAACCCTGACCTGTATTTGTTTACAGTGGATGGGGCCAAAACCAAGCTTGATATTGAATTCATGGTGGAACGTGGCCGTGGTTATTCTCCATCAAGTGAACGCGCAGGACACATGCCCATTGGAGAACTTCCGGTGGATGCGATCTATAGCCCTGTAAAACGTGTAAATTGGGAAGTAGCCTCAGCCCGTGTGGGTCAGAGCACGAATTACGACAAGTTGATTTTGGAAATCTGGACAGACGGTACTGTCTCGCCGGAACGTGCTCTTAGTTCGTCGGCCCGCATTCTCATTGACCACCTGCGTTACGTGGCTGGTATCAATGAAGAAATGCTGGCAGTCGCAGTGGAGCGCGAATCCTCAGGCAGTCGTTTGAGCAGTGAACTGGCAGAAACGCCAGTGGAAGCCCTTGACCTTTCTGTACGTGTCTTCAATTCATTGAAGCGCACCGTCAATCCGCAACTTCGGCGAAAAGAGTTTGGACGAACTTCGCGACAAGATGCGTGAAAAAGGCTTTATGAAAGACGAAACATCCTCGGAGAGTTAGAGATGCGACATTCAGTAGCAGGTTATACATTAGGACGCACCAAAGGTGCACGAATTGCCCTTCGGCGCAACTTGATCAAACAATTTTTTACCCATGAGCGTATTCAGACGACCAAGGCAAAAGCCGCCGCTATTCGCGGTGATGCTGAACGCTTGATCACACTCGCTCGCAACAGCGCCAACGGCACTGAGATACAAAAAGTGAATGCGCGTCGTTTGGCTGTCTCCCGCTTGGGTGACAACCAACTCATCAAACGTTTGTTTGATGAAATCGCTCCTCGCTTTGCAAACCGCCCCGGTGGTTATACTCGTGTGATGAAGCTTGGCCCTCGCCGCGGCGACGCTGCCGAGATGGTCATCCTTGAGTTAGTTGAAGATTAGGTTTACCTGGCGGCGATGAGCTGCTAAGAAATGGCACGTTACCAAGTGATCCTTGCCTACGACGGCACCGGTTATACCGGAAGCCAGCGACAGGCGAACTCCCGCACAGTGCAGGGCGAGTTGGAAAAATCGCTTCGCAAATTGGGATGGTCTGACCGGGCGGTTCTTATGGCTGGCCGAACAGATACAGGAGTTCATGCAACGGGGCAGGTGGCCGCGTTCGATCTCGAATGGACGCACTCAGCAGATAAATTGCTTTGGGCGCTTAATAAGCACCTTCCATCTGATCTTGTGGTAAGAAGCCTACAGCCAATCTCGGCAGATTTTCATCCGCGTTTTGATGCCACTTCACGTGAGTATCGTTACAGGGTGTTTTTCGAACCAATCCGTGACCCGCTACGAGATAAGTTTGTATGGCGCACGTGGCCTGCTGTAGACGAAGATGTCCTCAAACGGAACGCGAGTATCTTTCTCGGAAAACATGATTTTGCCGCCATTGGTTCACGGACAACGCCGAAAGGCACGACCGTGCGCACGGTGACAAAAGCCGAATGGAAGAAAATGCCGGATGGTGAGTGGCAGTTTGAAGTCAGAGCGGATGCGTTTTTATATCGTATGGTAAGAAGATTGGTTTTTGTGCAAGTGTCTGTTGCTCAGGGAAAATGTCCGGTGGAGAAAGTCCAACATGCTTTAGAAAAGCAGGGAGTACTTCTCGCCGGGTTGGCTCCCGCGCACGGGCTGACGCTGGTCGAAGTAACGTATGGATCACATGATTAGATTATGAAACGGAGTGACGAAAGTGCAACAGAAAACATATTATCCGAAAGCCGCTGAAATTCAGCGCGACTGGGTTGTGCTGGATGCCGAAGGGCAAAACCTTGGACGCTTTGCTGCCCGCATTGCGCACATTTTGCTTGGCAAACACAAACCGACCTTCACACCTGGCGTGGAGATGGGAGATTTTGTGGTTGTGGTGAATACCGAGAAAGTTACAGTTACCGGTACCCGCACCAGCAGCAAGCTGGAAAGCAAGATCTACTATAGTCACTCCGGTTATCCAGGTGGCTTAAAGAGCATTTCCCTGCGGGACCAATTGGCCCAGCACCCTGACCGCGCCCTGCGCGATGCAGTATGGGGCATGCTTCCTCACAATCGCATGGGACGTGCCACGCTCAAGCGTTTGAAGATCTATGCCGGTCCCAATCATCCGCACCAAGTGCAGACCCCGAAAGTTTCGGGATAAAGAGGTAAGTGAATATGGCTCAATATTATGAAGGCATTGGCCGCCGTAAGGAAAGCACCGCCCGCGTGCGCCTGACTGCCGGCAGCGGTAAATTTACCGTGAACGAAAAAGATTTCGCCGCGTTCTTTACACGCATGGGCGATTTCGAAGACATCATGCGCCCATTCAGCGCAGTGGGTCAGGAAGCGACGAAGTACGACGTGAGCGTACTAGTCAACGGCGGTGGCACAACCGGACAAACCGAATCGGTACGTCTTGGAATTGCCCGCGCGCTTCAGATCATTAATGCAGAGTGGACTTCTGCTTTACGCAAAAAGGGCTTGCTCACCCGCGATGCCCGCGTGAAGGAACGTAAGAAACCCGGTCTTAAGAAAGCCCGTAAGGCTCCTACGTACACCAAGCGCTAGTCTTTTCCATAAAATATAAATCAGTTCGTAATTGGTAATTCGTAATTTACGAATTACCAATTACGTTTTAACGGAGATTTTCATGGACTTTGCATTAATTTCTTCTGTATTTGAGACGTTGCGAATCACTCCTCCCTCAAAGTTGACTCTGCTCGAAGCGCAGACTCTTGCGTCAGCATCCGCGCATTATCCTCCCTTTCCGCCCGATATGCCCGCTTTGTTGACCGGAGTGGATTCGAGCGATCTGGCTTTTCAGGTAAAGAAGATTTTACTGGCTGTGTATCCGCAGGAGCATGTTGTTTTTGTAGTTCGTGAAGGAAAGATGAAAGAGGAAAGACTGGGGGATTTTTGGTAATGGTGATTTCACTACATTGACATGTCTTTATATACCTTCTCTTGGCGAGGGAACATCGTTTGAGTCGTTCGCAGAGATCGTTGCCCACTTACGCGCGCCGGATGGCTGTCCGTGGGATAAGGAACAAACACACCAGACTTTGCGCACACACTTGCTCGAAGAAGCTTATGAAACATTAACCGCCATGGACGAAAACGATCCCGCCGGGATGCGTGAGGAATTTGGCGATCTGCTTCTGCAGATCGTATTAAATTCCCAAATTGGCAGCGAGACTGGTGAATTCTCGATGACCTAGGTTATCAAGAGTATCTACGATAAGATCGTTCGTCGTCACCCGCACGTATTTGGCGATGTGGAATTAAATTCTGTCGATGGCGTTTTGCAGAATTGGGAAAAGCTCAAGGAAAAAGAACGCAAGGATAAGGGGATGGGCAAAGACGAAAAAGGCTTATTGGACGGTGTTGCCTCCGCTTTGCCTGCATTGACTCAAGCGCTTGAATATCAGGATAGAGCTGCACGTGTTGGCTTTGACTGGCCCGAAGTGGATGGTGTGCTGGATAAAGTCCGCGAGGAGATTGAAGAGATTAAACAAGCGCAGAATCTTGATGAAGTGACATCTGAGTTGGGCGATCTGTTCTTTGTGCTGGTCAATCTTGCCCGCTGGCGCAAAGTGGATGCCGAATCCGCGCTGCGTGGGACGAACATGAAATTTAAGAAACGTTTTGCTTATGTGGAACAGGGTGCGAAGAAGCAGGGTAGAAATTTATCTGATATGACATTGGAAGAGATGGATGTCTTGTGGAATGAGGCGAAGAGAACAGGAAGATAATTCAATGCCTCTCTCCTGCCATACAGGAGAGGGGCATTGAATTTAATGGCAAGCTTGTTTTTCTAGGCTTAATTCTTTTTCTATTTCAACTACAATTTTTAGAGATTCAGCAATACTAACATTATGGGTGGACCGATAGATTATGATCGCTTCCAGTTTTTTGCCGTTTTTTATTGCTTCAATAACTCTTTCGATGGATGGATCTGCGGGTACTGTGGATTTTAATTCGTCGGTCATTATTCACCTCGTATACTAGGTTGATTGAATAGGGGAGTTTTATTTTATATCCACTGACATTAAATACTCGTCATAATAGATGCCATTAAGAAATAATGCTTTTGATTCTTTGCCATAGATGATAAATCCGCAGCTTTTGTAACACTGAATGGCGGGCTGGTTATCTGTAACCACTCCCAGTTTTACGATGACAACTTATTTCTGCCTTGCCCAATCCAGACAGGATCGGATCAGCGCTTGTGAAATATGCCGCCCACGCCATTCTGGTGTGACATACACTCCCCAAATACCCGCGCTGTGTAAAATTTTTTTGGATAAGTTTCTGTAGATGCCGGTCATGCCGATCAATTGTCCTTTGTATTCGGCAAAGGACAATGCTTGTTCTTCACTGTTGATCGTCACAGCTTTTTCCCAGTAGGATTGTGGTCTTAATATGTTTTCATCGTAATCCTGCCCGAATGCGCTGGGATGCCCCTTGAGCGCTTCGAGGCGCAGATCACGAAACGAATTGACATCTGCCGGTGCTGCTTGGCGAATGATGACTCCGTTGGGCAATTGTGTTGACATGGTCTAGTTTTGCCCGCAGGTGAATCTTGCCAGCGCCTCTTCAAACAGCGGACTGGCCGTCTCTGCCAGCGGAGTGTAGGCCTTCCAGGCGAAGACCCGGTCACCGCAGGTCCATGCGCCTACGCCGCCAAAGGGCAGAATTGGACTGACGCTGGTTGCGATGGGGGTGTAGATGACATTCATGCCGCGCACAAGTTTTATATCCATGCTGCCTGTCATTGTGTCGAGTTGATCGTCGAGCATGGTATCCAGCAGGAATTTTGGGTCTGCTGTATCAGGAGATTGCAGCCAGATAAAATTAATTAATAAGTCTGGCAGTTGATATGCGACCAGAAATCCATTGTTGTAATTGCTTGGGTTGAGTTGGTCGAGCGAGGCATGATGATCGTAAAAATCCATGCCAGTTGGATGCCCGATGCAGAATTGATATTCACAATATAAGCCTGCGAGGCTGAAAGGAGTGGGGGATGGATAGGGGGTGGGTGGGCTGGCCGGCGCAGTGGTTGGCATCGCGGCCAATGTGGCGATTACTGCCTGATTGATCAAAGTGGCTGGGTCTGCGGTGACTGTTTTCGGGGCGCAGGATGCCAATAGAAACAGAATCAGGCTAAAGGTTAAATTAAGACGCGCGTTTTTTTTCATCCCAAAATTATAATGGAAAAGCCCTGCCAATTCGACAGGGCTTTTTTGTTGTGTGGAATTTATCCTAGTGGCCGCTTCCTGCGGAAGGTGTGCCAAGGAAGATTTCGGGAGCGGCTGGGCCTTCAACGATTAAGTATCCAGCGAGCCCGCGCTGCAGGCGTGAGAGGGCGTGATCAACAAGAATATAGTTGCCGGGGACTTCGAGACTGAACTCGACCATGGTTGCGCCGCCGGGTGGGACGAGCGTTGTTTGCACGTCGGTGAGCGGTGCGCCGGTAAGTGAGGCTTGATCGAATACGCGGTCAAAGATTTCGCCGATGACATGGAAGGAGGATGTGAAGTTGGGGCCGCCCACACCAAAGAAGATGCGCACGGTTTCACCAACGTTCGCTTTTAATGGTTTCTGAGTTGTGAGCGAGCCTACCGCGCCGTTGAAGACGAAGTACTCAGGTTCTTCATCAAGCAGTTTGGTGGTGTCAGACATTTGATGGCCTTGTTCACCGAACTCACCAGTTGTGTATAACTCGCCTTGCATAACATAGAATTCACGGTCAACTGGAGGCAGGCCGCCTTCAGGCTCAACAAGGATGAGACCATACATGCCGTTGGAAATATGATCTGCAACCATTGGGGTCGCGCAGTGATAGACGAAGAGACCGACATTGAGCGCCTTGGCTGTGAATACGCTTTCTTCACCAGGCTTGGTCTGCGTCATGACAGCGCCTCCACCGGGACCGGTAACTGCGTGGAAATCAACTGAGTGATTCATTACGCTGGTAGTGTTATTGGTCATGTGGACTTCGATAGTGTCGCCAATGCGCACGCGGAAGAACGGCCCGGGAACTGCACCGTTGAATGTCCAATAGGTATAGGTGGTTCCATCAGAGAGCTGGCCGACAACTTCCAAAGCTTCCAGATCAATGCGGACAGTGGTTGGTTCGCGTATTTCGAGAGGAGCAGGTAAGTCAGCTGGGTCATGGACGATGTCTACACCATCGCTGGCGGGTTCTTGTGGTGCGTCTGTTACAACTGCGTCACCATAAGCGCCTGCGGGGAGTCCGTTGAGGTATGTGACAATTGAGTTGATCTCATCTTTTGTCAATGTCTCAGACAAGTTGGCAGGCATTACATTGGGCAAACATTCCCCGGTGGGGCAGGCAGGTGCAAGGAATACATTGGGATCGATGATCGATTCGTGAATATATTCTTCTGCGGTAGTTGCTTTGCCTGTGTATTCGGAGCTTTTGATGTGCTCATCAGCGGCCATGCTGATATCGGAAAGATCGGGTGCGAGCACACCTGCGGC
The DNA here is from genome assembly GCF_016717045.1 of Candidatus Villigracilis proximus. Classification (NCBI taxonomy): domain Bacteria; kingdom Bacillati; phylum Chloroflexota; class Anaerolineae; order Anaerolineales; family Candidatus Villigracilaceae; genus Candidatus Villigracilis; species Candidatus Villigracilis proximus. The sequence goes on from NZ_JADJUO010000005.1 coordinate 213,647, forward strand.
ATTTGGAATTCCTGCAATTGCATGGCAGCTTCCGCATGCGCCTTTTTGGAAGGCTGCGATCACGGCGGGGTCTCCGCTGCTTGCGGACTCCGAAGCAGCAGAAGAAACGGGCGCAACCTCTGTTGTGCTGACAACCAACACACCACGCATGCCCAATTCAGCATGGTTGGCTACGCTGTCGTAATATTCCATTTCTCCATGCACAGTGGGTACAGTAAAAGTGACAGAGGAAGCCTCGCCTTTTTCTTTCACTACACCTGTACTGGCTTTGATTTCCGGGAAGGTGATATCGTGCTGTCCCGCGTTGCCATTGATCAATGTGATTGTGATCGTTCCACCGGGAGCAGCACTCAAGGTGGGGTTGACAATGCCGTTGATCTCATCGCTGACACCTAGAAAGATCAAATTGCCGTCTCTCAGGTCGGTGGTTAGCACATATTCCTTGTCCACGGGTTGGAAACTGGTGCCTGTGCAGGCTGTAATGGTGGCAGCTAGGGCAATGACAATTGCCAAAAAAACGGTAAATTTTTTCATTGTGAACTCCTGTTTAAAGTTGTTGAATGTCGTATTTGGAAAGTGTTTTCAGGAAATTTTTTTCATCAAACTCATATGTCTTTATCACATCTTTGATAGTACAGAAATGTGACAGACGACAACCGACACAATCTATGTGCTGGCTGATGAAAAACTTGATAGTCGTGGGGGTGGACTTTAAAACATCCGCCACGATCAGATCCAATAGTTCCAAATGCTCGTTCATAATGAGTATAGGATATCGCCTTCCCTCCACCCTGTCTTTGCGCTAGCGCAAATAAGAACGGGACGGGTTTTCCCCGTCCCGTTCTTATTTTTCCAATCCTTCCGCGATCCGCACCAGATCGTGCGGCTTGAGGATCTTGATTTTTTCCCTGCCCGTTTTGATAAAGCCCTTGCGCTCCCAGTCACTCAGCAGACGACTGACCGTGTATAGCGTGGTACCTGTCATCTCGGCTACATCCTGTCTTGAGAAGGATAATTCGATCCCCGCCTCTTTTTCCGCCCTGATGCCTGATTGCCCGGCCAAGCGAATCAGCGCATTGGCCACTCTTTGCTCGACCCGCTCCGTTGCAAGTTCCCTGTAGCGCGCCTGCATTTCCTGAATATAGGAGGTCATGAGGGTCATCAGGTCAAACGAAATTTTCGGACTCGTCTCCAGTAACTTGTGCAGGAATCCGCTTTCAATGGCCAGCGCGGAACTATCTTCCAAAGCTTGCGCGGTTGCCGGGTAAATTGCTTCCGCACGGACAGCGCCCAGAGCGCCGAACATCTGCCATGGATGCAGAGTCCGCAAGTTTACCTGCTGTCCGCTGGGATTGGATTGCATGAGTTTGGCCTGACCCGTGACGAGAATATATAGATATTCGGCGCTATCACCCTGAAAGAAGAAGAATTCATTTTCTTCGATCGAGCGGATAATGCTGTTTTTCAGAATTAGTTGCAACTCTGCATCTGTAGCGTTTTGAAAAACGACAACCTGTTTTAAATCCTTTGGCGAAAGATTCATAACATGATTGTACTCCCTAAATAAATGACATTTATCTGTTGACATATCCGGAGGAGTGTCTTATATTTGGGTTATCCCATCCCCTGGGGTATGAGAAAGTCAAAAATCTCATCTGGAATATAGAGGGCAATATGGAAGCTGATAGCACGATCCGAAGATTAAAAACTGTCGAAGGGCATTTACGCGGTGTTATTCGCATGGTTGAGGAAGATGCCTATTGTATTGACGTCATCCGCCAGATACAGGCCGTTGAAGCGGCTCTAAACAAAGTCAGCTCAAGGATCCTTGAAGATCATCTCAATTCGTGCGTCATTACAGCGATTCAGGGAAATGACAAAAAGGAACGAGAACGCGTACTGAAGGAAATTACTGAAGTATTTGAAATGTCAATGAAGGTTAAGTAAATGTAAACAAGGCATATAAGGTCGCGAAACGCTTGAAACATATTCCTTTTCGCAATTCATAAATCAAACAAGGAGAATTACCCATGACCACCGTAACCTATACCATCCCCGCTATTTCCTGCGGACATTGCCCTCACACGATCGAGACCGAAGTATGGGAACTGCGGGGTTTGCAGTCTGTGAAGGCAGATGAAGCAACAAAGAAAGTTGAAATTACATTCGATACACCGGCAAACGAGGCCACCATTAAAGCCTTACTGGCTGAGATCAATTACCCTGCTGAAGGTTTGATCACTTTATAAATAATGAGGCCTGACAGTTTTATAAATCTGTCAGGCCTTTTGTAAGGAAGTACAAATGAGCGACACAAAACAATTAACTTTACCAATTACCGGCATGACCTGCGCAAACTGTGTAGCCACAGTGGAACGCAACTTGAAAAAACTTGACGGCGTGCAAAGTGCGGTGGTGAATCTTTCCTCCGAGCGCGCCACCGTGGATTTTGACTCTGCCAAACTTGCGCTGACTGATGTGATCGCGCGCGTTAATCGTGCCGGGTATGGCGTCGCCACCGGTGAAGCAGATCTGATCATCAAGCGCCTTTCAGATGATAACGATGCACGTCGTTTGGAAAAAGCACTTGTCAAACTTGAAGGCGTGCTCGAAGCACAAGTGACATTCACCACTGAAAAGGCACGTGTGAAATATGTGCCAACGATCATTACACAGGCGGAGTTACGCCGCGCAGTGGCATCCGCTGGGTTTGAGGCCATGGAACTTGGCGGCGAAGCGGAAGATGCAGAAGCCAAAGCCCGCGAACATGAGATCAATGAACAACGCCGCTTGCTGATTATTGGTTTGATATTTACCGTGCCGCTCTTCCTGCTTTCGATGGGCAAGGACTTTAATTACTTCCAGGATTTGTCTATTCAGATAATGTGATGGAAGGAATGCGTGAGGCTCAGCCCTGGTTTGGCTGGTTAATGCTCGTTCTGGCTTTGCCTGTGCAGTTTTATGTAGGCTGGCAATATTACGTGGGCGCATTCAAGGCCTTGCGTAATAGATCAGCGAACATGGATGTGCTGATCGTGATGGGCTCATCTGCGGCATTTTTCTACTCACTGCCGATCACATTTGGCTTGCTGATGGGGCATGTCTATTACGAAACTGCGGCGGTCATCATTACGCTCATTAAACTTGGAAAATTCCTCGAAGCCCGCGCCAAGGGACGTACTTCTGAAGCAATCAAGAAATTGATGGGATTACGCGCCAAAACTGCCCGCATTATTCGCGACGGTGTTGAAGCTGAAGTCCCTGCTGATGATGTTCGTGTAGGCGATGTCGTGGTTGTTAAGCCTGGTGAGAAGATTCCTGTGGACGGTGTAGTGGTTGAAGGAAGAAGTTCCATTGACGAATCCATGCTGACGGGTGAATCTCTGCCGGTTGAAAAGAAGCCCGGTGATGTAATGATCGGCGCGACGCTCAATAAACTTGGTTTGTTGAAATTCGAAGCGACCAAAGTTGGCAAGGAAACCGCCCTCGCTCAGATCGTAAAACTTGTGGAGGATGCGCAGGGCAGCAAGGCGCCGATCCAGAAAATGGCGGATCAAGTCTCAGCGATATTTGTTCCTGTTGTAATTGGCATTGCCACGCTGACGTTTTTTGGCTGGTATTTCTTTGGCCCGCAATTGCCGATCAATTCTGATATTGATAATTTCACACGTGCATTGATCTATATGGTTGCCGTGTTGGTGATCGCCTGCCCGTGTGCGATGGGACTTGCCACCCCAACTGCGATCATGGTCGGTTCTGGCAAAGGTGCAGAAGCGGGAATCTTATTCCGCAATAGTGAAGCTTTGGAACGTGCTGGCAGAGTGACTGTGGTGGTGCTGGATAAAACCGGAACGATCACAAAAGGTCAGCCGGCTGTAACAGATATTGCCATAGCCAGTGACAAAGTAGGAAGGTGGACGAGTTACTTCGCCTTGCTGCTTCTGTTGAGAAGGGGAGTGAGCATCCGCTGGGTGAGTCCATTTGGGCAGAGGCAACAACCCGTGGATTGGCTTTAGTGGAACCCACCGGTTTTAAAGCAGAGGCCGGGCATGGCGTGCAGGCTGAGGTCGAGGGAAGAAGCGTAATGGTTGGGAACATGAGAATGTTCCAGTCACGTGGAATCCAGTTGGGGAATCTCAGATCCGAAGTAGCGCGTTTACAGTCCGAAGCGAAAACTGCGATGTTGGTTGCGATTGATAATGAAGCCGCGGGAATCATCGCTGTGGCTGATACGATCAGGATAGTTCAAAGGAAGCGATCGCAGATTTGCATAAGATGGGTTTGAAGGTTGTGATGATCACAGGCGATAATCAAAAGACTGCCGATGCAATCGCAAAACAAGTTGGCGTCGATCAAGTATTAGCCGAAGTTTTACCAGAAGGCAAATCTAACGAAATTAAGAAACTTCAATCGTCAATCGTCAATCGTCAATCGTCAAATGTCGTAGCAATGGTCGGTGACGGTGTGAACGATGCGCCCGCGCTCGCGCAAGCGGATGTGGGACTCGCGATTGGCACGGGAACAGATGTGGCGATGGCTGCCGCGCCTGTAACCTTGATGAGCGGTGACCTGCGCGGTGTTGCGCGCGCGATCAATCTTTCACGCAAGACACTTTCAACCATCAAGCAAAATTTATTCTGGGCATTTATCTACAATGTAGTTCTCATCCCCGCTGCTGCGCTTGGATATTTCGTCCCAATGCTTGCCGCTGGTGCGATGGCTTTTAGCAGTGTCTTCGTTGTGACAAATAGCCTGCGTTTGCGCGGACAGAAAATTTAATGCATTAATCAGGTGATTAGTAAACGAAACCGTTCACCTAATCACCTGATTGCCTATCACCTATTTACCAACCCCAAGGAAACCTTTAACATGAAGAAACTCTCCCTTTTTATAATAGCTGCCATGGTTGTATTAACCGCGTGTGCCCCGAAACAAAGCGGACCCGCCAAAGCTGAATTACCTGCGGGCAAAGCATACGCCGAAGGCAAGGAAATTTATTTTGTCCATACTGAAGCCTCTGATGCGGGTGTCGCTGAAAAATTAACAGGCATGATGAAATCGCCTGTGATTCTTGTCCCTGCACTGGCAAACGTGCCCGATGAAGTATTGGCAAATGTTTACGTATTCACGAATGGACTCGCGGGCTCCGGACCTTTCGGTTTTTCAACCTGACGTGTTTGACAATCCCCCGGCACTGATGGTTACTCTCCGCTGCGCCGTTTGAATGTGATCGCGTGGGTTGACGAAAGCAAAGCCCGCGAACTTAAATCTGCCGCTGAAGTGTTGGATGCAGAAGCCGCAGGCGAACTCACTATCGAACAGCCTGGTGTTGTTATCAATATGCCGTTTGTAGTTTGGGATGGCGGTAAAAGATAAAAATAAATTACAAGGGACACGAACGCATACGAAAGTTCGTGTCCCTTGTAAAAAAGATTTCCTCATCATTTATTACTTTTTACTTTTCCCGAGGTCAAATGTCATCCAAAGAACAAAAACCGGCCATTAACCCAGTCGTGATCGTTGTGCTGGGTGTGGCATTTTATCGCTATTGCTCTTATCTTATTTGTCTTTCCGAATGGGCAATCTCTTAATCTCAATGCAGGCGCAGGCTCTTGGAGTCAACTTGTAGTTGCTTTCATCACCGGCATCACCACTGGCGGATTAAGCTGTCTTGCGGTGCAGGGCGGTCTGCTGGTAAGTTCGCTTGCGCATCAGATCGAACAGGATTATGTCGAGCAGACTGCGGGCTCGAAAAATAAAAAAGCATCCGTCCGCTCGAATTCGGCTTTTCCAATTTTTCTTTTTCTTGTCTCAAAACTTATCGCCTACACCTTACTTGGCGCGCTCCTTGGCTGGCTTGGTTCGTTCCTTACCCTCAGCCCGATGACCCGCGCTATGCTGATGATCGCCATCGGCATCTTCATGATCGGCAACGCGCTGCGCATGTTCAACGTGCATCCGATCTTTCGTTACTTCTCTGTTGAGCCGCCAAAATTCATCACCCGTTATATCCGCCGCACAGCCAAAGGCACCGACACATTCACTCCCTCTTCCTCGGCGCTCGGTCTTCATCCCATGCGGTGTCACGCAAGCCATGATGGCAACCGCATGGCCGGGCAGCGTCGTCATGGGTGCCGCACTTATGTTTGCCTTTGTTCTCGGCACCAGCCCTGTCTTTTTCGTTGTTGCCTATTTGACAACTGAGCTTGGATCACGGCTTGAAAAACTTTTTATGCGATTTGTGGCCGTAGTGCTTTTGATTTTGGGATTTGTGACTCTCGACGGTGGACTGAATCTACTTGGCTCCCCGCTCTCGTTTCAAAACCTGACCCGAAACCTGCTTCCGTCCAGTAGCGACTCAGCCCCTGTGGCAGAATCTCCCCAACTCTCCACACAGAGGGTGAGATCACCCTCAACGTTGAAGATAATGGATACGTCCATCGACCTGAAAGCGCCCGCCGGAAAAGTTCTCACCCTAAATCTTATCCAATTGCTTCCAGATACCGGCACGGTACAAGTCAGCATTCCCGCCCAAGAGAAGGGAAGCACCCTCTTCTTCACCTGTTCGATGGGAATGTACACCGGCCAGATCGTGTTTGAGTAAGACTTTTAAATTAAAAAGATCCTAAAAAGACTTCCGAAGTTTATCTCAGAGAAACCCATGATTAAAAAAACCTTCAAAATCCCCGATATGACCTGCTCCGCCTGTGCCAGAAACTCAGATCTCTTGAAGATAACCTTGACGGCGTGAAAGAGATCAACGCCAGTTATCACAATTGGAAATGGTCATCGAATACGATGAATCCCAATTGACGAAGAGCAGTCATCGCCGCAGTAAAGAAAAAGGCTATCAGGCCATAGCCGGGTAAAGATATAAACAGGTAAATATGGCAACATGTTTACCTGTTTCCGCGATTCATTCACTTCCGTGTATACTCGCGCCATGCCAAAATATTACACTCCCAAAGAAGCAAACGAAGCACTGACAGTCGTCCGCCCGATGGTCAAAGAGATGATGGAAATCAGTGAGCGGATTCGCGCCCGCCAGCCCGAATTCTGGTCTGTGGTGCAAAAGTCCGCTGGGAATGGCGGGAATCCGCCCTGGTAAACTCCTCCCTGATTTTGACCGCCTCGATGACCTTCTGCATAAAATGCAAGATCTAGGTATTGAAGTAAAGACCTGATCATCGGCAGATCGATTTCACCGCCTTGCACGATGGCAGGAAGTGTATCTGTGTTGGAGATTTAATGGGGGGCATCCTGTTTTGGCACGAGATCGACAGGGTTTTCGGTCGCCAGTTAATTGATTGGGAATAAATCGTTGTCATATTGTCTGATTTGTTCTATACTAGCGCACATCCCAAAAGAACTGGTTGGTGAAAATGAGCATATCAAAAATTGGACGTTATGAGGTTGAACGGAATTGACGCAAGGTGGTATGGGCGTCATTTTTGCGCGCGACCCGTATATTCAGCGCCAGGTCGTCATCAAAGTGTTGTCTTTAGCCACACGCTGGACGATATGTACCGCGAGTTCTTTTGCAGGAAGCCGAGTTGATCGCCGCTTGAACATCCATACATTGTGCCTATTTACGATTTTGGCTGGCACGGACAACCCTATATCGTAATGCGTTATATGGCGGGCGGTTCGCTGGCTGACAGGCTGCAAAAAGAGGAGATCAAACATACCGAGATCTCACATATTTTTAAACGTATTGGCGATGCTCTCGATGCAGCTCATGCGCGCAAGATCATTCATCGTGACGTGAAACCTTCCAATTTTTTACTTGATTCAACCGGCGAGATATTCCTTTCTGATTTTGGTATTGCCAAATCGAAAGCCTTCACTGATGACGATGGAACCTGGTTGGTGGGCACACCCGCCTACATGAGTCCCGAACAGGTCAAAGGCAATGAAGTGGATGCGCGGGCTGATGTCTACGCTCTCGGTATTGTGTTGTATCGTTTATTATCAGGACAATTGCCATTTTCAAACGACTCAACCACGGCGCTGATCAACGCACACGTGGACCTGCCTGTTCCTGATATTCGTTTGGTAAAAAATAATATCCCTGCTGTCTGGCAGGAGGTGGTCGCCAAGGCGATGGCGAAAGACCCCAACGATCGTTATCCACTGCGGGGGATTTTGCCCGTGATATTGCCGAAGTTGTTTCAGGCAAAGTGGTATTTGAGAAAGTTATAAGAGCGAAAACTCATACTCATCAAAGACCTTGTTGCTCAAACAACAAGGTCTTCTTATTTGTTTTCCATCAGCTATTTAAAATGGAGCATGAATGAAAAAAGGAATACTGTACGGAATCGGCGCCTACGCCACCTGGGGATTTTTTCCCATCTATTGGAAATTTCTTCATCACGTCCCCGCCACCCAGCTGATCGGACATCGCATCATCTGGTCATGTTTGCTGCTGTTGGTTGTCATCCTGTTCACCAAACAATGGGCTGACTTTCGCGGCACGCTCAACGCAAAGGTGATCCGAATCTACACCGTTGCCGCCATTTTGATCGGCATCAACTGGATCGTTTATGTCTGGGCGGTCAACAATGAAAAGATCGTTGAGACCAGCCTCGGATATTTCATTAACCCTCTGCTGAGTGTTTTACTGGGTGTTATCTTTTTAAAGGAACGCCTTCGCCCGGCGCAATGGATTCCGATCGTTATCGCTGCGCTTGGCGTGACTTATCTCGCCTTTGTTTATGGCCGCCTGCCATATATCGCCCTCACTCTCGCCTTTTCCTTTGCCTTGTATGGACTGGTTAAAAAACTTTCACCGCTTGGCGCGCTCTACGGTCTGACAATTGAAACAGGCATTCTCTTTATCCCAGCACTTGGGTATTTGCTTTTTGTTGAATCAAACAGCACCGCTGCATTTCTTCACACTGGTCTTACCTCAGATCTACTCATGATCGGCGCTGGGGTGGTTACTACCATTCCTTTGTTGATGTTCGCATCTGCCGCCCGTTCCATTCCGCTTTGGATCGTGGGCCTGCTTCAATACATTGCGCCTACACTTCAATTCTTGATCGGCATCTTTATTTATAAGGAACCGTTCAGTGTTAATCAATTGATCGGTTTCGGCATTGTATGGTTCGCGCTGATCATCTTCCTCAGTGAAAATTATTTTGCCAACCGCGCCACCGTCGAACCACTTCCGGAAATGGGGGAGGGCTAAATGAAAATATTATTCATCGGTGGCACCGGCCTGCTTTCTTCCGCGTGCAGTGACCTTGCTGTCGACGCGGCCACGAACTATTTCTCTTGAACAGGTCTGCGTCGACAAAATATCCTGCACCCAAAGAAGCGACTATTCTACAGGCAGATGTCTACGCTGATACAGCGCATCTTTCCTCGCTGTTAGCTGATCATCATTTCGACGCAGTTGTCGACTTTATTGCATTTTCTCCCTACGACATTGAACGTGACCTTGCTCTCTTCCGCGACAAGACAGATCAATTCGTATTCATCTCTTCTGCCAGTGCTTATCAAAAGCCGGTACAGAATTATCTGATTACTGAAGAGACACCGCTTGAGAATCCGTATTGGGAGTACTCACGCAACAAGATCGCCTGCGAAGATGCATTAATGAACGCCCATCACGCAAACGGATTCCCTGTCACCATTGTGCGTCCTTCACATACCTATGGGCCTACACAAATTCCAAGCATCGGGTCATGGCTCCACCCGTGGACTGTGATCGACCGCATGAAACGCGGCGAGAAAGTGATTGTCCCTGGCGATGGGACTTCGCTCTGGGTGCTCACCTGGAATGCCGATTTTGCCAAAGGGCTGATCGGCCTGTTGGGAAATAAAAAAGCTGTCGGTGAAGTTTTTCAAATAACGTGAGATCAGGTGCTGAGTTGGAATAAAATCTACCTCGAAGCGTATCAGGCTCTCGGTCAGACCCCGAACGTGGTTCACATCCCCAGTGATCTGATTGCGGCCTATGAATCTGATGCGGTGGGAAGCCTGATCGGCGATAAATCAATAGTGTGGTTTTTGATAATAGCAAGATCAAAGTTTTGTGCCTGATTTCAAATGTGAAGTGACATGGGCTGAAGGTCTGCTGCCGCTTACTGGCCTGGTTTGGGGCGCACCCTGAATTTCAAACAATTGATCACGAAGCGAACGCGCGCTGGGATGCGATCATTTCCGCCTATCTGGGCGCGTTTCCGAAATAAATATAATTATCTGACAAAGAAGATTGAACTGGTTATAATTGGCCAAAATCTTATATAGGAGCAGCAAATGAATTTTGCAATGTGGAAGAAAGCACTGAATGTGATCCCTGAGGTTTCAAAGGAAGAGTGGGAAAAACTTGATGTGATCTCAAGGTGGTTGATCTCCACCCGTGCGGCAGTTCTGGTGATGACCTTTATCTCGGCCGCCCTTGCGGGACTTTTTGCATGGCGTGATGGTTCGTTTAGTTTTATTCCGTGGATCGCGCTTGTCTTTGGGCTCATCATGGCACATGCCAGCAATAATATCTTCAACGATTACACCGATTTTGTGCGCGGCGTGGACAAGGATAATTATTACCGCACCATGTACGGTGCGCAGCCCATCGCCTCCGGTCTGATGACCAAACGTCAGCATCTGACCTACTTCGCGGTGACAGGTTTTCTGGCCCTCGTGGCTGGGCTGTACCTGATCTTCATCAACGCAATGACCCGATCATTTGGATCTTACTGGCTGCGGGCGCATTCTTTGTGCTGTTCTATACCTGGCCGCTCAAAGGCCTCGGACTCGGCGAAATTGCCGTGCTCGTAGTTTGGGGTCCGCTCATGATCGGCGGTGGATATTATGTGTTGACTCACCAATGGAATTGGTCCGTTGCCATTGCCAGCCTGCCGTATGTGCTGGGTGTGACCACCGTAATTTTCGGCAAGCACATTGATAAGATCGGTGTGGATACCGCGAAGAAGATTCATACCTTGCCCGTCGTGATCGGTGAAAAAGCCGCACGCTATGCAGTCGTCGCGATGATGGTTTTGCCTTATCTTTTCACCGGCTATCTGATCGCGATCAAGTTCTTCACGCCTGTTATGCTGCTTGTTTTGTTTGCCATCCCCGCTTTGCGTGAAAGCCTGCCTCCGCTGATGAAGCCCAAACCAGAAACCCGCCCTGAAGGTTTCCCTGATGGACAGGGTGGGTGGCCGTTGTACTTCGCGCCGATTGCCTTCCGTAACAATCGTTCTTTTGGCTCGCTCTTTATGTTGGGTCTGTTGATCGATGTAGCTTTGAGAATTTTCCTGCCCGCTTTTTGGCGCTAGCATTTTTTTTGATGCACCCCCGAATTAAGATTTCGGGGTGAGTTCGTTTTAGAACAAATGGGACGCTGATCGTTCGCACAAGAAATGCTGATTTTCGCTTTTATCAGCGTCAATCAGCGTTCATCTGCGTCGTTCGGGTATGTTGGGTTTAATCAGACAAAAGTACTCAATTTCACAAAAGAGTTGTATAATCGCAAACGTTCGTTTATTGGTACGGCACTTGCCGTAATTTTCAACTTATGTTACTGAATTTCCTATAGAGCACACTGAAAATTATATCTTCCGCATGTTTTTTCTTTGCACGCTCTGCGGTAAATAGTTTTTTGACATAAGACCGATACTCAAGGAGAGAGAGAGTATGCACATCAACTTTGCCATGTGGCGCAAGGCCTCATGGGAACTCATCAAAATGGACGACAAGAAAGAGTGGGATGCCCTCGATGTCGTCTCCAGTGGCTGATCGCCACCCGTTCAGCAGTGACCGCTGTCACCGTTTATTCCTGCATCATCGCCGGTGCCCTCGCTTGGCGTGATGGATATTTCGCATGGCTGCCGTGGATCATTCTGACCATTGGCTTGTTCATTGCGCATGGCACAAATAACCTGCTCAATGATTACACCGATTTCTCACGCGGCGTGGATAACGATAACTACTTCCGCACGCAATATGGCGTACATCCGCTCGTGCAGAAATTCTGGACGAAGAACATTCAGATCAAGTGGTTCATTGTCAGCGGGGTGCTGGCTACACTTTCCGGTGTATTCGCACTGTTCTACACAAACTTTAATCCATATATTATTGGCTTATTTGCCTTTGGTTCACTCGTCTTGCTTTTCTACACATGGCCCTTCAAGTATTGGGGTATTGGCGAATTATCCATCTTCCTGATCTGGGGACCGATCATGATCGCGAGCGTGTACATTGCGCTTGTCCTCGGCAATGGCGGCGACATCTCCAATGTATTCAAAGTCGCACTCGCGGGCGTTCCTTTTGGCTTGAGTGTTGCCAGCATTAACATCGGCAAGCACATCGACAAAATGGACGACGATAAAAAGAAAGGCGTCGGCACTTTCCCTGTCCGCGTTGGACAAACTGTTGCCCGTTACGTGGATATCTTCTCCATTGTTGCGGCGTATGGTGTGATTATCTATCTGGTCGCTACGGGATATTTCTCCACGCTCATGCTGTTGGTGATCTTCGCCGCACAGCGTGCCATGTACGCCATCTTCGCACTGTCCAAGCCGCGCCCTGATGGCGCCCCCAAAGGTTTTGAAGCTTTCTGGCCCACCTGGTTCTCTGGTTTCTGTTTCTATCACAACCGTATGTTTGGTGGCCTCTTTATCGTGGGCATTTTGCTCGATACAGTCGCCCGCAAATTTGAAACATCCTTGCCGGTCAATATCAACATGCTTGGCGCCATCGCCATTGCTATTGGACTGATCTACGCAGTTGCACAAATGGCCATTGCGAAGGCGAAAACGGCAAAGGCGTAAAAAATAAAAGGTAATAAGAAAAAGGCTCCGATGACTCGGGGCTTTTTTGTTCTCACTTCTCACTTATCACAATATCTTCAATTTCAAGCCATTCATTCCCGCCCTCCAAAACCCCAAATGCGATCTTGCCTTCAGGTGTGAATGCCGCATATTGATTATCGATCCAGATGATGACTCCCAACGGCCGCGAAGCGTTTGGACTCACAGACGACTCAAACACGAGGATATCATCCAGATACCAGACAACGCGCTTCTCGCTCCACTCAAGCCTGTATGCGTGCCATTGAGTGACATCTACTTTTTGGAGTGCAGGAGCTCGTGTGCCCTGTGGGTGCTCCTGCATATTCCAAAGTGAGACTCCATCCTCATCAATCACCTTGCTCAATAATTTTCTGGCAGCCTTGCGGGAGAAAGGAAGAGTTAACCCCGCCAGAATCAACAGCGGATGAAATTTTGGCGAACGAAATGTCTGCGCCATAAACCCATTTGCAGGATATGTAGGGGCAGGCCCTTGTGGCTGCCCTGTTTTCGGTAATTCATTCTTAAACGATAAATAATTTTCCCCCCGACCCAAAAAAAACCAAACTGCATTCAGCGCCGGCAACGGAAATGGACTTCCGCCGAAACCGAGCGATAATCCAAACGGATCATTCCACAGCCCGAAGCCCCATGTCCCAGCGATGGAACTGCTGGAAGTTTTTGCAAGCAGGCTGAGGCTTATAGTCTGATGCGGAAACTTATGCCGTGGGAGTTGGGAATAGTCATCAAGCTGGGCATCCCGATAGTGTAAAGAATCCCCTTTTTGTATTCCCAATCTCCAACCATTTTTTATTTTTTCAACTTTTGCGTTTTGCGTTGCTCTTTCATTCATCCTTCATCATTTATCCTTGCCTATTCACCATCCAAATACCAAACAAAATTACCGCGCCGCCCAAAACGGAGACAAGCGTAATTTGCTCATTCCAAAATAACTGCTGCCACCACCATGCTCGTCAATGGTTCCTAAAGGAAGGCTCCGGTTTGCGCCGCTGGCAGTTGACTGAGTGCATCGAACCATGCGATGTATGCCGGACCAGTGGTGAAGATGCCGAGGAAGATCATCGCGATCCAGCCACGTGAATCAAGCAATGGGATTTCTGTATAACTTTTGTTTGTAAAAAACGCAACGGACGTGATCAACCAGCCAATGGTCATTACCCAAAACGTCATGCGCGTGGACGGATGATTCTTTAATCCGCGCCGTGAGAGGATGGAAAATACTGCCCAGTTGACTGAGCTGATCAGAATAAGATAATCGCCATAGGTGCCAAACTTGCCGCCGGTGAGCGCGGCCAGATCGCCTTTGCTGACCACAGCCAGCACGCCGATCATTGCCAGTGCAATCCCCAGAGATTGAATGAGATTGAGTTTTTCTTTTAAGATCATCCAGCCCAAAATGGCAATGAACGCGGGAGATGTGGAAACGATCCACGCGGTGGTGGTGGCTTGCGCGGTTTGCAATCCATTGGATTGCAGCCATTGATGAAATGAAATTCCTAAAAAGCCGAGCAGTGCAAAATACCACCACTCATTGCCTTTTGGCAATGCAAATTGTTGCGGATAATGACCGCGAAGAGAAGAATTGGAATGCCATCGCAAATCGCAGCCCAGACCACCGCAATGGGGAGATTTGTCCCACGGCGATCTTTGTAGCAATAAAGACGCGCCCCACACGATGATGACCGCGAACAGGGCTTCAAGAAAGGGGAGAAATTTTGTTGTCATGTTTTTTCCTTGGAGGATGTTTATCCATTATAATTGACCTTCGGAGGCAACACTTCATGGAAATTACTTGGTACGGACATTCCTGTTTTCGGCTCACGGAGAGAAATTATGTAACCGTGGTTACCGATCCATTTGACAACAAAGTTGTCGGCTATGATGCGTTAAAACTAAAGGCTGAGATCGTTACCATCAGCCACGATGCGCCCGGCCACAACAACAGCGATGCGGTCAAAGGCAGCACACACGTGCTCACCGGCGCTGGTGAATTTGAAATTGGCGGCGTATTTATCACGGCAGTTCAAACAGACAGCGGCAAAAAATCGAAAGACAGAGTCCGCAATACGGTTTATGTCTTTGATTATGACGGCATCACCGTTGCTCATCTTGGCGATTTACAACAGATCCCCACCCAAAGCGAGATCGAACTGCTCGGCACTGTCAACGTGGCGCTTGTGCCCGTCGGCGGCGGCTCCAGCCTCAACGCTGCGAAAGCCGCGGAAGTTGTCAGCATGTTGGAACCCAACCTGGTCATCCCAATGCACTATTCAACGCCAGATTCAAAGATCAAACTGGACGAGATCAATAAGTTCATTAAGGAAATGGGTTTAAGCAAGCAGGATGCACAGCCTTCTCTTAAGGTCACACGTTCCAGTCTGCCCGCAGAAACACACGTGATTGTTTTGGACTATCAAAAGGGTTAAATAAAATGTCGGTCAAAGTACTCATGACCTGGGATATCGCTCCCGAGCGCGATCAGGAATATTTCGAATTCGTTATCGGTGAATTTGTGCCCGGAGTGCAAAGGCTTGGCTTGCAGCCCGCCGAAGCATGGGCTACCATTTATGGTTCCTATCCGCAGATTCAAGTCGGCTTGCTCGCCTCAGACCTGCCCCAGGCGCGCCGCATCCTTGCCTCGGCAGATTGGGCGCTTTTGCAGGAACGTCTCTTTGGCTATGTAAAAAACTATTCATATAAGATCGTTCCTGTTCGCGGCGGATTTCAATTTTAAGGTATCTTCCAAACGTTCTTTAGCTCACAGATGAATTCAAAGACTCTTAAAAATTCCTATTCATATCTCTGGCCGTGGTTTTTCCTTACCACGGCCTTTGAGTCTCTACTTGCAACCCTTCTGCTTGCCCTTGTCCCATCTGAGAGCGGACTTTCCCCTGCCCGCCTTGGCTTGCTTGCAATTCCTGCTTTCTTCTTTATTGCAGGAATTTATCTGGGATTCCTCGCCCGCCGCGACTCTGCCCGATTTGACTCACTTGCCCGCACGCCTTTCATACTTTCCTCAACGTTTCTTTTCTTAATCTCAAGCCTGACTCTGTTTCTGCTGCGTTATCTCAACCCTGAGAGATTCCTGCCATATTACGAACGTCTCAGTCCATTGCTTTGGATTCTCTTTATCATCGGGTTTCAATCGGTCATTTTTCTCACCCTTATAAAAAACGGACTTCACCCGCAGGAAGTTTCAAAGCGCAAACCAATTTATCTTTCCGCCCTTGCCGCCT
This sequence comes from Candidatus Villigracilis proximus, assembly GCF_016717045.1. Lineage (NCBI taxonomy): Bacteria > Bacillati > Chloroflexota > Anaerolineae > Anaerolineales > Candidatus Villigracilaceae > Candidatus Villigracilis > Candidatus Villigracilis proximus. The sequence goes on from NZ_JADJUO010000005.1 coordinate 229,704, forward strand.
TCTGCCTTTTGTTTTCCGTCTTCATCTTCATTACAATTACCAAACTCGGCATCACACCCGACACTGCCTATTGGGGAGAACCCGGCGTAGCCATTATTGGCTGGCAATTTATCCTCTCCATTTTCATCGGCTTTCTCATCCTTCTTCTGTCCGCCCTCCGCCTCCTGCCTTCTGCTTTCGATTCCCCATCTTCCGCCTTTCGTATCTTCATCCCTCTCGCCATCTACCTCACCGCCTGCATCCTTTGGCTCAGTGTCCCCGTGGATGTGTTGAAGAATAGCTTTTACGCGCCAATCACTCAGCCAGTGAATATGGCGCTTCCCTACTCAGACGCGGGCTTTTACGATTACCTCTCACAAAGTTTAACCATCGGCACAGACTATCTTGGCGGCATTCCACCCCGTCCGCTGTATGTGCTATTTCTTGCCATCCTGCATTTTCTCTTCGGACAAAATTACCCCGCCATCATCACCGCGCAGACTTTAGTCCTCGCGCTTTTTCCAGTGACTTTATATTTCCTTGCAAAGAAGTTACATACTCCGGCCGCCGGCGTGACCGTTGCCCTATTCGCCATTTTCCGTGAACTGGTCAGCTTATGGATTTCATCCAATACCCGTGTGGCAAATTCCAAAATATTTACTACAGATTTCCCCACTGCCATGGCGTTGGTCATTCTTTGTCTGGTCTTCATCTGGTGGCTTGAGCGGCGTGACTTAAAGTCCACGCTGACGGCCGGCGGATTCTTTGGTCTGGTGCTTTTGTTCCGCACACAATCTCTGCTTGTCTTACCCGTGGTATTTATTTTGGCATGGTTTGCCTATCAACGCAAAACAAAAGATTGGATCATGGCCGGCGTGATCTTTGCCGCCGCAATGATATTAACCGTCCTCCCGTGGCTGACGCATAACTACACCGTGGTGGGACAATTTTCATTTGACGATCCCCGCCAAACGGCCATCATTTACAGTCAATATTCCTTTACCGGAAATTTAGATATTAGTCAATTTGACCCCGCCAAACAAAGTGTGGGGGATCGCATTATTTCATTCACACTTGAAAACCCCGCCTATGTGGCTGGATTTATTACCACACACATTCTAAATACCGAGATCGGCGGCTTGCTCGCGCTGCCGCTCATCGAAGATTTTGAAGGATTATCTGCACCGGTAAATCTATACTGGGTCACATGGGACGGAACTCTCGCCTGGTACAACCTTGCATTGCTCATCATCTATCTCGTCATCATCGCCGTTGGATTTGGTTCCGCATGGCGCCGCGCAACCTGGATCGGTTTACTGCCTCTCGCAGTTAATTTGGGGTATACCCTTGCGAACGGCATTTCACGTTTCTCCAGTTGGCGCTACAACCTGCCCGTGGATTGGGTCATTTATTTCTACTTTGCCATCGGCATAATCGAAATTCTCGGCGGGGTCACTCTTTTATTTGGCGCGAAAGTTGAGAAAATTTTCCCAGCCGCTATTCAACCAGAAACAAAACCCGTTACGTTTCAAGATTTCCGCCCGCGTTATATTTTCATCATCATGGCTTTTATGTTGACAGGCGCGCTTCCGTGGTTTGCAAAAGGATTGGTGCAGCCTCGTTACACTGCTTCACAAGTTGAGTTGATCGCAAAACTTGAATCAAACGGTTACGATAATAAAGAAATACAAACTTTCCTTGCACAACCAGAAGCAGTTCTGCTCGAAGGCCGTTTGTTATATCCACGCCTATATCATCGTGATGAAGGCATGGCTTCGGCCAACCCGTGGCCCGCATATCAGATCAGAGATTTTTCACGCATCGGTTCCATTTTGCTCAACAACAAACGCAGCGATTTAATTTTTCTTACAAAAGAAGCGCTAAACTTCCCGCAAGGCGCCGATGCAATTATCCTCGCCTGTCAAAACGATAGCTATCTCGAAGTCCGTCTTATCGATTTTGGCTCACACTCATATCAGAGCACGCCTCTCGCCGACCCCTCTTCTATAACTTAAACCTAATGACTACACTTTCCCGCCTCCTCCTTGACTGGTATCACCAACACGGGCGGACCTCCATGCCTTGGCGCAATCACCCCGATCCCTACGCGGTTTGGGTTTCTGAGATCATGCTCCAACAAACACGCGTGGAAACCGTGATTCCATACTTTGAAAAATGGATGAACTTATTTCCAAGCGTGAATGCATTGGCAAATTCATCAGAGCAGGATATCTTAAACGCCTGGGAGGGACTTGGCTATTACAGCCGCGCCCGCAATTTGCATAAAGCTGCAAAGATAGTCGCATCAAAATTTAACGGGGAGCTGCCTCGCGATCTGACAGAGTTACGCAGTCTGCCGGGGATCGGCCGCTACACCGTGGGCGCCATTGCATCCATGGCTTTCGGTATGGACGAGCCCACTTTAGACGGCAATCTGCGCCGTGTCTTTTACCGTTTATTTGACGTGGACATCTTCGCAGATTCGCCCGCCGGCGAAAAAATATTATGGGATCTGGCCGCGCAAAATTTACCCAAAGGACAGGCCGGCGATTACAACCAGGCGCTGATGGATCTGGGTTCAATGATTTGCACCCCAAAGAATCCACGCTGTTTGCTTTGCCCACTGATGAAAATCTGTGAAGCACGTCAACATGGGACTCAGGAATTGCTCCCTGTTTTGAAACCGAAAAAAGTTGTTCCGCAATATGTCCACGCGGCGGCGGTCATTGTTCAGCGCGGACGAGTACTGCTGGCGCAGCGTCCGCTTGATGGTTTACTCGGTGGTATGTGGGAATTCCCGAATGCCAGAGTCAACGCCGACCCTGCCAAAGAGCTGACGAAAGTCCTTAACGCCGCATACAGGCTCAAGGTCCCACGAAAGAAAAAGATGCGCTGGGTATCATCCAACACGCGTATACTCATTTCAAGGTCACTGTCCATGCTTATCGTTGCGAGGCTGTTTCAATCCCAAAAAGTAAAGATTTGAAATGGGTAAAAATAACCGACCTGAACGATTACCCAATGGGGAAGGTAGATCGGCAGATCGCACTTAAAATAAAATGACCGCCTCGTTACGAGACGGTCATTTTTATATTATGCCTTGCTCAATGTGACAAATACCATTGGCCTGCGTTTCGTTTCCTGATGCAGATAACTCTTGATGGTATTGATGATGTCTTTTTCGCTGCTCATCCCGCCACCGTTGACTGCTTGCATCACACGTTTGCGGACTTCGGGCAGAAGCGTTTCTGCTTCTTCAGGAGAGACAAATCCACGGGTGAGGATCTCAGGGTCGTGGAGTAATTTGCCTGAGCGTTTATCGAGACTGATGTCGATCGACAGAATGCCGTTGCGGGCCAGTTGACCACGTTCCTTCATAATGTCGTGATCAATATCGCCGATCGATTCACCATCCACAAATACATAGCCGCCGGGGATGCGCTCGCCAAGTTGGATTTTGTTGCCGATCAATTCAACAACCTGACCATTCTCAACGACAATTGTGTTTTCTTCTTCAACGCCTACTTCAACTGCCAATTGAGCATGGCGTTTTAACATACGCAACTCGCCATGAATCGGCATAAAGTGTTTCGGGCGCACAAGGTTGATAAGCAGTTTTTGTTCTTCCTGCGCCGCATGACCAGAGACATGGATCGGGGCAATATGGTCGTCAATGACATTGGCACCGCGTCGTAAAATGCGGTTGACCGTCTTGCTGATACCTTCTTCATTTCCTGGAATCGGATGTGAGGAAAGTACAACTGTATCATTGGGCTTGAGATCAAATTGACGATTGGTTCCTGCTGAAAGCCTGCCAACAATGGAAGACGGCTCACCTTGCGAACCGGTACACATGATGACCACTTTATGATCCTGTAAATTTAAGGCTTGCTCGATCGGCACGATCAGTTCATCTGGAATTTCCAGATATTTCATCTTGCGGGCGATCTTTACATTATCCACCATACTGGGGCCGGCAATTGCCATTTTACGCCCGCTTTTATCGCGGCGTCGGCAACTTGTTGTACGCGTGAGATCAGCGAGGCAAATGTGGCAACAATGATGCGGCCCTTTGCTTCTGCAAATACTTTATCGAACGCTGGTCCGATGATTTTTTCAGAAGGAGTCCAGCCCGGGCGTTCAGAATTGGTTGAATCAGAGAGCAGCAGGTCTACACCGCGTGCGGCAAACTCTGCAAGTTTTGCAAAATCTGTCGGCCAGCCATCCACCGGGGTATGGTCAAATTTAAAGTCGCTCATATGAACCACCAGCCCTGCGCCCGTGGTGATGCCAAGGGCAACACAATCAGGAATAGAGTGGCTTACGTGAAAATATTCCACTTTGAATTGTCCAATGTTGGAAGATTCGCCGGCTTGAATGGTTTTAAAATGTGCCTTATGTTGTGAATTATTTCGAGACAATTTGCCTTCGATCAATCCACGGGTGAGCGGGGTGGCATAGATCGGCACATTGATCTGTTCAATAAAATGCTGAATTGCACCGATATGATCCTCATGTCCGTGGGTAATGATCAGCCCGCGTACACGATCTGCTTTTTTGATCAAATAATCAAAATCGGGGATGATGTAATCCACCCCGAGCATGTCATTCTGCGGGAACATAATCCCGGCATCGACAACGATGATTTCGCCCGCGTACTCGTAGGCCATCATATTCTTTCCCACTTCGCCCAGGCCCCCGAGCGGGATAATTCTTAACTTGTTTTTCTTACTCATTTTTTTTGGTTTCCTTTTTAATTTAAATTAAATAATAATTTCACCGCCATGGGCGGGTAAGGTCAATTTTGTAGGGCGAAGATTGTTAGTAACGAACTCGACATAAAAAAAGACCCCTGCCGACTTGTTCGCGAGGGGGGTATTCGTGCCACGTTGCGATTGTTCTCAAAACAAACTGTCATAATTGCGACAGTGAAAGTCAACTTAATTAGTATGAGTATAGCAGGGCGGAGGTGATTTGTCAAAGCGGATATGACGCCTCATGCCGCCCTGTACCCTGCTTCTGTCTTCGTTTACTTTCTCCGGCTCTGACGTTTCTGCCGTTCGAGCATAATATTGAAGTGCATCTGCTTCTCGCGGATCATCTTTTGAATGCGGCTGCGGTCCTTTTCTTCATAGGTCGTCGTCAGCCTTTCCTTGAGCGCGGCGATCTCATTTAATAGATCAACTTCCGCCGAGACCATTCCTGCATTTTTTAACATCGAATGTGCCATGCGTAATTCTTCGGGCGTTTCAAAATACGCGCTCAGATCGATCGGCTTGCCTTTGCCTTTCAAATTATCAAAATCTCCGCGTTCCTGTGCCTCGCGGATAATGGCCTCGACTGCTTTTTCAAGACTCATAGCTTTTCTCCATTATCTTTAATTCTATTATAAAAATTGACAATCCGCGTTAACTCTTGTAAACTTCTTCAATGGACATAGACCTCGACCTTTACCGACACGAAATACAGAGTCTCCTCCGATCCGCTTGTGCGCCTCTCGGCTGTTGATATTTCCCCCGAGCGCCCCGAGCGGACTTTTGTTTTTATCCACGGCTTTGGCGGACAGGCAATGCAGTGGCAATATCAACTGCATAAATTTGCCTTGAAGAATCGCGTTATCGCACTGGATATGCGCGGACATGGACTCTCCGACAAGCCATCCACCGGCTACGACATGCCCCGCATCCAACTGGACCTGGAAACTGCTCTCGATCTATTGAAAGTTTCCACGCCTATAGTTTTGGTGGGACACTCCTTCGGCGGCGCTATCGCCACTGAATTTGCTGTCAATCATCCCAAACGTGTCGAACGCTTGATCATGATTGCAACTGCGGGTGAGTTTAAATTAAATCCACTTTTTAAACTTGGATTACACCTTCCAACCTGGTCGCTGCGTGTGATCGAACCGCTTACCAGCCAATGGCTTTCCGGTCCGCCGCATGCTTTGAAACCTTTTTATCTTGATAATCTGTCGCAGTGGGTGGGCTGGGAAAAATTTGCGAAATTGAATGTCCCCACCCTCGTCATCCGTGGACATCGTGATGCGGTTTTCGAAAAACCACTCTTCGAGAAGGTGGCCGGATCCATCGTCGGCGCTGACGAAGAAGATATCGGCGTATCAGGCCACATGGTCATGTTGGAGCGCCGCGATGCGGTCAACCGGGCGATCACACGTTTCCTCGGCGGTGAATCCAAAAAATCATGGCGTGATGATTCGTTTATCAAAGTCAAACCAGAGCGTGATGAACTTTCGGTGGAACGTCCGTGGTTGAAACATTATGAAGAAGGCGTGCCCTACACGATCGGCATTCCGCGCATTCCATTGCATCATCTTTTGCGTTCGGCAGTGCGCCGCTACCCGAACCGCGCCGCGATCTATTTTGAAGGCGCAAGTCTTTCCTATCGAAAACTAAACCATGAAGCCAATCGTTTTGCCAATGCACTAACCGCCATGGGAATTGGCAAAGGCTCTAGCGGACTTCCCCTGCTGGTATTAACCGATGCCGGCGAATATCTCTCTCCCTTCAAGCGCCTGATCTCACGCTGGCGCAACCGCGGACTGAACGTAGCAGGCGCGATGCACTTCCGCCGCTGGATCTCCGGTCAGAGTGCTCAATCGCCAACTGTAGATGTTATCCCTGAAGATATGGCTGTAATCCAATTTACAGGCGGCACAACCGGCGATGCAAAAGGTGTGATGCTCTCACATCGCAATCTGGTTGCCAATGCCTTACAGACCCGTCACTGGCTGCCGAAAGCCGAAGAAGGCCGTGAACGTTTCCTGTGCGCGATTCCCTTCTCGCATAGTTATGGACTCACAACCTCTTTGAATGTGCCCGTTTCGCTTGGCGCATCCTTGATCTTAAAACCGCAATTTCAGATCAAGGATATTCTTAAGACGATCAAAAAATATAAGCCAACTATTTTCACCGGCGTGCCCAATATGTATAACGCCATCAGTAATTTTCGCGGTGTGCGTAAATATGGAATCAACTCGATCAAGGCTTGTATCAGCGGTTCTGCACCTTTGCATGTAGAAGTGCAGGAATCATTTGAGAAGCTCACCAAAGGCAAACTCGTGGAAGGCTATGGATTAACCGAAGCCTCACCAGTCACTCATGCCAATCCGCTAAGCGGCAGCCGCAAGGTGGGCACGATCGGCATTCCGCTTCCATCCACGCAAGCTGCAGTGGTCGATCTCGCCCGCGGACGTAAGGAAGTGGAACCTGGTCAGATCGGCGAACTGGCGATCCGTGGTCCGCAGGTAATGATGGGCTATTGGAAGAACGAAGAAGCCACACGGGAAGTCCTCATGGATGATGGATGGCTCTTAACCGGTGATGTGGCGCAAATGGATGAAGACGGATATTTCCGCATCATCGCGCGCAAAGCCGACATGTGGTATCCCAATAAACCCGGCAAACCCGCCTTCCCGCGTGATGTGGAAGAAGTGATCTATGAAATTCCACAGATCAAGGAAGTAGCCGTTGTGGCTGTGGCGGGCCATCCCTTTGCCTTTGTCATCGCCGGCCGCGAACGCCCCACACCGGATGCGGTTCTCGCCTATTGCAAACGCCGCCTGCCCCCGGAACTTGTTCCACGCTTTGTGATCTTTATGGATGATTTCCCGCGATCCTTTATCGGCAAGGTCTTAAGGCGCGAGCTGGCAAAACGCTACGGAAAACAAATCGCTGGAGAATAACAAGCAAGGATGAAGGATAAATGATGAAGGATGAAGTCTTAACAATGAGCGGGGTTCTTGAAAATTCGCAGCATGTAAATTTTGTAAAACAGGGCGAAGGCGCGCCGGTCATTCTTACACATGGACTGGCCGCTTCCCTGCACGATTGGGATGATCTTCTTCCGGAATTAGCCGCTTCAGGCTATGCAGGGTACGCGCTGGATCTGTTCGGTCATGGTGAAAGCTATAAACCTGCTGACCATCATGAATATACATTCGATGCGGTCTTTGATTATTTCGTCGCGTGGATCGATTCTCTGCAAATCAATGAGCCGATGATTCTTGTCGGTCATTCACTGGGTGGGGGATTGTCTTTGCAATATACATTGCGTTATCCCGAGCGGGTGCGCGCGCTGGTATTGGTTAATCCATTCTATGATATTCAGCAACTTCCGCCTATTTTGCAGCTTGCCTTTCGGTGCAAACTAATTAACACAACTTTGATCGACCGTACGCCCTATCGCCTCTTCCGTTTTTTTGTGGACATGACCAGCTTCAACTTTTATATCGGCAATCGCGAGACTCATATTCTGCCGGACTCTGCTCCTGTGGGGTGGGCGCGACCAAACCCTCGCCCCCGCTTCATTTCCGCGCATTGGAAATATTCTGCCTAATGTGATTGGTACGCATACATTTCCGATCTGCGGACATGTGCCGCATCAATGCCATCCTGAAAAATTTAATCCGCATGTGATGAAGTTTTTGAACAACTTACAGTCTTAAGGACTCACCTTACACCAAAAACGCGGACTAAAGTCTGCAATCTTAATAAAAAATCAGCCTTATCGAAGAAAACTGCGTGACGTGAGTTAGTAATCTGACAGATCGCCACCCTCAAAGAGAATTCGCGAATTCTTTTTTGCGGGTGGATTTTAATCCGAGATACATGGAGATGAACGGAGATATTTTTTATTGCTCTACCGTACATACCCTCAACGTGAATTTAAAAAAATAACTCGCGTTAAAGCTTTTGGCATTTTTCAACATCTAAGTTGTAAACTTTTTTATCTAACCTCAAACTTAAAAAATAATTATGGGGATATTTTAAGAATCCAATGACTAAAGTCCTACTTGTAGGGGAGTAGCATATATGCTAAAATGCCGTCCACATTAGCCATATATACGGGGATGCAGTGCCGAGACGCCCATATCTGGCTATTACATTTGTTCTAACTCTGGAGTAATTTAATGCGTTGTCCGTATTGCAAACACCATGATTCCAAGGTGCTGGATACATCCCACGATAGCCATGGGGGAATCCGCCGCCGCCGCGAGTGCCTGAAGTGCAGGCAGCGCTTTAGCAGCTATGAGCGGCCAATATTGGCAACTCCGCTGTTAATTAAGCAGGATGGTGCGCGCGAGGAATTTGACCGTGAAAAACTGGCACGCGGAATCCGCATTTCCTGCGCCAAAAGGCCTGTTTCCGCGGCGGATATTGAACGCATGATCGGACAGGTGGAAACTCAATTGCAAAAACTCGGGAAAGCCGAGGTTTCTTCACGCATTGTGGGTGATCTGGTGATGGCTACTTTAAAAGAGACAGATCAGATCGCGTATATTCGTTATGCCATTGTGTATCTCGGTTTGGACGATCTACAGTCCATCCGCACAGAAATAGATCAGTTACTCGAAGACTAGGAAATTAAAGACAGAGACACCCTCAAGGGGGGTGGTGTCTTTGTCTTTTTATATCAAACATGTCCATCAAACATATTTATAGGAGAGTAAAAGATGGTTACAAAATTTTCTGAACCCAAAGTAAAGAACGGTTTGCTGCCCACACCGCCCATGGCGAAGGGACTGCCGAAAGGCCAGTTGACCGATAACGCGCGTCAGGTGTTGATGAAGCGTTATGTGCGCCGTGGTGACGATGGCAAGCCCGCAGAGAATGTGGAAGAAATGTTCTGGCGCGTGGCGTATCACGTGGCGAAGGTTGAAGAACAGTGGGGCGCGGATATTCAGAAGCGTACCGTTGAGTATTACCATTTATTGTCTAGCAAGAAATTTTTCCCGAACTCTCCTACTTTTACCGGTGCGGGAACTCCTTTAGGTCAGCTCGCCGCGTGTTTTGTGCTCCCGATCTCCGATGATATGGGACGTCACAGCGCGGGCATTTTCCAGACTTTGCGCGATGCGGCACTGATTCAGCAGACGGGCGGCGGTAACGGTTTTTCATTCTCACGTTTGCGCCCCAAGGGTGCATTAGTTCAAACTTCCGCGGGGCAGGCCACGGGACCAGTCGGATTCTTGCGTGTGTATGACCATGCTTTCGGTGAGATCGCTCAGGGCGGAACACGCCGCGGCGCGAATATGGCTGTGCTGCGTGTGGATCACCCGGATATCGAAGATTTCATTACCTGCAAGATCAATGAGAATCAAATTACCAACTTTAATATTTCGGTGGGTATCACCGATGCGTTCATGGAAGCGGTCAAGAATGATGAAGAGTGGCCTTTGCGCTTCCCCGATATGGATGAGATGAAGCATAAGGGTTTCAGCGGAACGATCGAACAAGCCGAAGCTGCAGGGATTAAGATCCATACATACAAGACCGTCAATGCGCGTGAGTTGTTTAATAAGATCGTGAAGCAGGCGCATCACAATGGTGAACCGGGTATGTTGTTCCTTGATGCCGCCAATCGTGGAAATCCGGTGCCGCATTTGTATCCGCTTGAGGCGACAAACCCGTGCGGCGAACAATGGCTTGGACCGTATGAGAATTGCTGCCTGGGTTCTGTGAATCTCAACGAGCATTGCGGACCCGATCACTCTGTCGATTGGGAAACTTTGCGCCAGTCGGTTGTGACGGCCACTCGTTTCCTGGATGATGTAGTGGAAGCGAATGCGTATGTGCCGGCTGTGGCACAGTTGAAGGAAGCCGCTCATCGCGCGCGTCGTATCGGTCTCGGCATTATGGGACTCGCCGACCTGATGTATCACGCGGGTGTGCGTTATGGTTCGAAGGAAGGTCAGGAGTTTGGCGCGCAGGTGATGGAGTTCGTGCGCTTCCATTCGATGAAGACCAGCGTGGACCTGGCCGAAGAGCGCGGACCTTTCCCCGCCATCGAAGGTTCGATCTACGATATGGACGATATGAAATGGCACGCGCCCAAATCGCTGATGAGCTATCAGAATAACTGGAACAGGCCCGAGGTTAAGTGGGATGCGATCGAGAGCGGTATCAAGAGTCACGGCATTCGTAACGCCGCGCAAACCACAGTGGCCCCAACAGGCACAATCGCCACAGTGGCCGGTTGTGAAGGTTATGGCTGCGAACCCGTTTTCGCGCTGGCTTATATCCGCCACGTCAACGATAACGGCAAGGATCTGAAACTGACCTACGCCAGCCCGCGCTTCGATGAGGCTTTGAAGAAACTCGGCCTCGGTGAAGAGAAGCGTCAGGAAATTGTGGAGCAGGTGATGAACGAAGGCACCTGCCAGAACATCACCGAGATTCCGCAGGCCGTGCGCGATACCTTTGTGGTCTCTGCGGATATCACCGCCGAGGAACACGTGCTCATGCAGGGCGCGCTGCAAGCCTTTGTGGATAACTCGCTTTCGAAGACCGTCAACTTCCATGAGAATGCCACCGAAGAGGATGTTGCCAAAGCCTATATGATGGCCTGGGAACTCGGCTGCAAGGGGATTACCGTGTACGTGACCGGTTCACGCGATGTGGTGGTTCTCGAAACCAAAGCCACTGCGGATAAGAAAGCGCCTCAGACTCAACTGGAAGCTGGTCCTGCTCAACAGACAGTTCCAGCCATGTGGCATGACACCAAGAAGCCGCGACCCAAAGCATTGACCGGCAAAACCTATAACATTGAGACTCCGGTGGGGAAGGCCTTCATCACCATTAACGAAAACGGTGGTGACCAGCCCTTCGAGGCCTTTGTCAATACGGCCAAGGCCGGCTCTGAAATGCGGTCTCCGAGGCCATCGGACGTTTGATCTCGTACATTTTGCGCCTTGCTTCGCCCGTGGCCCCCGTGGACCGTATGCGCGAGGTGGTGCGTCAACTGATCGGCATCGGCGGCGGACGTTCACTCGGCTTCGGTATCAACCGTGTGCGCTCCCTGCCCGACGGCATTGGTCAGGTGCTCGATAACTATCTGCACGAAAAAGACGGCCATGTCGTTGAAGAAATCAAATCCAACGGGAATGGCAACGGACACGATCCCCAGCAACATGCCCCCGTAATGAAGATCGGCGACATCTGCCCCGAGTGCGGCGAAGCCGCCGTAGTGAATGAAGAAGGCTGCCGCAAGTGCTATGCTTGTGGGTTTAGCGAGTGCTAGAAGAAGGTTGGATTTCGGAAGTCTGCATTAAGACATCCATGAAATGAAACCGTCAAAAAAGACTTCCGAAATCTGGTTTGCCGCCAGAAAAACTTCGGAAGTCTTTTTTATTGTCTTAAGATAAAAGCCTTCGATTGCAGACTTCCGAAGTTCAGGTAGCGCGTTAGACTTCGGAAGTCTGCATTAAGACACTTATGAAATGAGTTCGTCAGAAAAGACTTCCGAAGTCTGGTTAGAGGCTAGAAAATCTTGGCGGCAAGCTTTCAATCCCTTACCTAATGCATACCTAACGGGTCGAGATACATGTCAACCCGAATTCAGGCGTGTACGATGGGTTAAGCCCGCTGTGGGGATGTCAGGTCTTGGCTGAAAATCTGGTCCGCTGCTGGAAAACTTCGGAAGTCTTTTTTATTGCCTTAAGATAATGGCACTTGATAGCAGACTTCCGAAGTTCGGGTGCAGGCTTGGATTTCGGAAGTCTGCATTAAGGTGCTTATGAAATAAAACCGTCAAAAAAGACTTCCGAAATCTGGTTAATCGCTAGAAAAGTTTCCGAAGTTTGGGTAATGTTAAATTACTCATCCAATGTGTTTAGGTAACTTCGAATATCATCAGGCAGGTTTCTTGTCTTGAGATATTCCATAACGAGAGCCTTATATTCATCTGGGCTGTCAAAATTGTCTTTGATAAACTCGTTATCAGCCAGCGAGCCGGGGCGTTCCCCAATCCATTCCAGATAATTCGAATAAGGCCAGTCTTTGATGTCTTGAACCAATCCATCCTTAACAGGATTGGCGTGAACATACACACAAAGATTTATAAGGTAACTGTAGGTTTCAATCGGCTTCGCCTTGAACATGCCTTGAAATAATGTACCCACACGTGAATAACGCTCGTTAATTCCCTTGGTGTAGGAAATCAGAAAGTTTTTCATTGCTCGCGAAAAGGGCGTGAGCGGGGATGGGACTTTAGAAGTGTGCTCTGTATCTTTCATCCGTACCACCAGATGATAGTGATTCGGCATTAAGCAATATGCAATGATCGTTGTTACAGGCTGGACGTATTTTTTTAGCCCGCGAAGAAAATATAGATAATTTGTTTCTTCAAAGCAAATTCGCTCGCGATTGTTACCACGATTGTAAATATGATAATACTCATTTGGTACAAAGGGGATAAGTCTGCGTGGCATGACGTCTTCCTTCTATTGGGCTGATTAAAACTGATTTTACTATGGTGCGCTATAAGTGAAGATGCAGTTATCTTAAAATTGATTGACGCAAAAAACGATTAGCTGCCGGAAAGACTTCCGAAGTCTGGATAATCCCCAGATAAATTTTGGAAGCCTTTTTTATTGTCTTAAGGCAATGACTTTTCGCGGCAGACTTTCAAAGTTTAAAGACACTAGATTACTCACCCAATGCAGACCTGACGGGTTCACTTTTACGGGACTATAATTAAGGCGGAGACGATGGGTTACATATGGCGATGCGTTTTTCGCAGCTGATTGTTTATTGATCATCTGGAGAATATATGTTGAAGATGAACGAAGAAATCGAAATTGATGAGTTCGCATCCTGGTTGATAATTATCTTCATCACACTGTTTGGGGGAGGGCTGCGGGTTTTACTGCTCGCCAATAAAGGAATGTGGTTGGATGAAACATTCAGCGTATGGCTTGCCGGCCACAGTGTTGTAGATATGCTGCAATGGACAGTCAGGATTGACCCACATCCACCCCTTTATTATCTCCTGCTCCATTACTGGATGGCATACAACGGGGATTCGCCTTTTTACGTCCGTCTGTTTTCTGTACTATTCGGTGCAGGCACGATCCCGATTATTTACCTGATCGGCAAACGCATATCAGGTGATGTGGTGGGATTGGCCGCAGCAGTGTTACTGGCTCTTTCACCTTTCCACATCTACTATGCCCAGGAAGCGCGTATGTACACCTTCCTGACGTTCAATGCAGCCGTGGCGATCTATGCACTGGTCAGGCTGTTGACAGATTCGCGTTCCGTCATGCCCATCGGCAGTCAGTTTCGGGAATATCTGCATGCCTGGCGTACATTAGGTCCGCCTGAACCAAATACCAGAATAAATTTCAGTTATGAGTATGAAACTCGCGATTACACCGGATGGAGAGGCTGGATTTACGGTCATCGTTGGAGTCATATCCAGACCATTGAAACTGACCTCGCCTGGATTGTATTTATCGTATTCTCGGCTGCGACCCTGCTCAGCCACAATACGGCTGTCCTTTTTCTTTTGGCAACCAATATCTTCGTTCTTGGTCTCATGCTTTTTCAAAGAATAAACAGATCAGGATCCCCGACCGCTTTACAGGCGCCCTCTTTTGCGAACTGGGTCAAGGCTCAGATTGGCATCTTCCTACTCTGGAGTCCATGGATATTTGGCTTTATCCGGCAAGCCAGCCGAGTTTATCAGGAGTTTTGGATTCCGAAACCAGATTGGGACACTGTTACCGAGACGCTTCGAGCCTTATTGAATCCATTGGCGCAAGGTCAAATCCACCTGGTCATGACGAGGATCATGTGCGCGTTGCTTTGCTTCGGGCTGGTGTATTACCGGAAAAAACTTTCGATATTCTTATTTCTGGCTGCCCTGTTCGCCATCCCCTTCCTGGGTGAGTTGATCGTGAGCATCTGGCGGCCCATTTTTAGCGGTCATACGCTGATCTGGCTAACAATCCCATTGTTCCTGGTACTGGCGGCTGGTATCGCTCAATTAAGATTTCGTTTTCTTATGGTTGTGGCGCTGTTGATGTTAGGCATAAACTATATATCTTCCACCGGCGATTATTTTCGGTTTGTGGAAAAAGAGGATTGGAGCACCCCTGCGGGTTATGTCGCTAAATTCGCTGAAAAGGATGATTTGGTCCTTTTCAACTCCAACTTTGTGATAATCCCATTCAACTATTATTTTAAACAATATGAAGACCTGTATTCCATCCAGGTAAAGAAACAAGGGCTTCCTCTGGATCTGTTCGATAGCGGTATCCTCGAACCCAAGATGACAACGAAGGATATCCCCGGCTTAATTTCATTGTTGAACGGTCATAACAGAGTCTGGCTGGTTTACAGCCATGACTCGTATACTGATCCCATGGGGCTCATCCCGCAAACCCTTGCATCGACAATGAAATTACTTCGGACGCGCGATTTTTATGACGGGCAGGTCCAACTATATATAACTCCCTAAGCCTGATTTCTACTTATTCTCTCGTTTATGACGTGTTGTAGAGGCTAGAAACTTTTGGCGGAGGGCTTTCGATTACTCACCCAATGTAGATGTGATGGGTTGGGCATATGTCAACCAGATTTCAGGTCTTGGCTGAAAATCTGGTCCGCTGCTAGAAAACTTCGGAAGTCTTTTTTTATTGTCTTAAGGTTAGTATTTGATTCCAGATCTGACAGGTTTCATCGTGACCTGAGTCATCCAGAATTCAGGCGTGGACGATGATCCACGTCCGCTGTGAATGTGCGGAAACCTGTCAGGTCTTGGTTAATCAGGGTTCGTATTTTTTGGGTATACTTGTCATTGGGCTCTTTTCTTCATGTTTACGATAACGCCAGAAGCAACGCGTCCTATGTGCTTTACACGGCTTAATGGACAAATTTTAGGAGTTTGGGGGTCAGCATTGTCTGTCCATCATCGGGCTGATCGGTAAAAAACCTGGTTCTAATAAAATAACGAATGCCTAAAGTATGGCTTTGCTTTGGCGGGTGGAAATCTATGCGGCTTTTAAAAAGTTTCTGTGTCCCAACTGTTTGATGCGATCGCTGCTGATGGAAAAGACAGAAACCCTAACGATGGAGTAGAAATGGAATGGGAAACTAGAATACATAATGAAGAAAAGTATCTTGAAGTAATTACAACAGGAGCCGCAGATAAAGAAGGCTCATTAAATATGGCAAAAGTAATAAAGGAAACAATGCAGCGGCATAGAATCACCAGGGCATTAATTGATCACCGTGGTGTTGAAAGTGTTTCCGGAGAAATAATAGAGATCTATGATCGTCCAAAGTTATTCAAAATAATGGGGGTTATGTTGGGTGTAAGAATAGCAGAGATCATTAAGCCAGAGCATGTAAAGCATTTCAGATTTTTTGAGACCGTATGTGTTAATCAAGGGTTTAGCTTCTCAATTTTTCGTGAAAGATCATCAGCACTGGAATGGCTTCTAAAATAAATTTAAGAAAAGCAAAGAGACGGGCACCCGCTTCGTAAAGCAGGTGCCCGTCTCTTTTGTAATTGCTTGTAGCGCAGAGAGATTAATCCAACACTTCAAGTGAAATTTCAACCAGCGTGGAATCTGCTTCGTTGAACACATGCAAAAGATTGTTGACCACAAACGTGTTGTGGCTTAAGTCCGCTTTGTCTGGGGCGATCAACTTCGGACCGATCACCACTTCATCGCCAATGCTCGGGGGATTGGCATCCGTTTCAAACTCTGCAATTTCTTCATCGTCAATCATAAATCGAAATCTATAGCGCATTGAATATCATCCTTTGTATTGTTTTCTTCTCAATATAACATAGTAGGGATGGGGTATCATTAAACGAAACAGCCAAAACCGGAGGTAAATTCCCGTGCAAAGTCAGGCCAAAGATGTGACTACCTATCTGGAAGAAGTCCCAGCCGAATGGCAGGCGGCTCTCGTTCAATTGCGCGAGCACTGTCGCAGCCTCTTAAAAGGTTTCGAAGAATCGATGCGATACGGAATGCCATGCTATTCACGCAATGATGTGGTGGAAATTGGTTTCGCCAGTCAGAAACATTTTATCGGTCTCTACATCCTGAGAACAGACGTAATGAAAACACACCAAGACCTGTTGAAGATAAAAGGCGTCAGTTTGGGAAAAGGTTGTATTCGTTATTCCAAACCGGAGAAGATCGATTTTGAAGTGGTAAAGAAAATGCTGAAAGCTACTGTAGAATCCAAAGGAGAAGTTTGTTGAGTCCACTTTAGAGGATAACGAAATGAAAAGATCTCCCACCGCTCAAACGTTCATTATTAATCTGCTTTGCATTTCTGCATTTCTGTCACTTGGCCTTGCGCCAATGCGAGGGAAGGAGAAAGCTATTGGGAGCGGCAGCTGCGTTTGTATGGGAAGATGAATCTGCCCGTGGAGACACTCCTGCAATTGAAAGTCACCTCCTGTGGTGAAGCGGTGATCGTCATGGCGTATAACTATGCCCATCCTGAAACGAAGATCGACGAGCAGGAAGTGATCGACTTTGCGCTAAAGGAGAAATACTACACTCACAACAAAGCCCCCTTCACCAGTCCGGCGGATATGGCGAATATTGCCGGCCATTATGCTGATAATGTTTCGACAGGCAAAGTCACAACTGCTGATGAAGGACTCGCGTTGCTCATCCAAAAATTGACCAATGGTGATCCCGTCATCATTGACAGCCTTGCACGTCTGTATGACTCTGATTCCGGCGCGCACTTTGTTGTGGTTACCGGAGTTACGATTGACAACAAAAATCCCAATAAGACCAAAATTTATTTTAACGATCCGCTGACAGGCACGAACCGTTGGGGATACTGGCTGGGTAATGAAGGGGTTTGGAATGCCTGGCGAAATAACAATGATCCCGGCGGATCAGGATGGTGGATGGTGATTTCTTCCATATAACGTTTCAGTGCACCCGGCATAACCTGCACAAAAAATAAGACTGCGGACTTTAGTCGGCGATCCAAATTGAAGGTCAGGTTTATCGAAGAAAACCGCATAAAGTGAGTAATCAGTATTACTTCCAAATTCGGTAAAAATGAATTTGAATGTATGCGCTGCAACACCAATCTGAATGAGCTGGAAGATGACGATTATAAAAAACAGT
Organism: Candidatus Villigracilis proximus; assembly: GCF_016717045.1. Lineage (NCBI taxonomy): Bacteria > Bacillati > Chloroflexota > Anaerolineae > Anaerolineales > Candidatus Villigracilaceae > Candidatus Villigracilis > Candidatus Villigracilis proximus. Next base: position 247,597 of record NZ_JADJUO010000005.1, read on the forward strand.
GGAAATTTATTTAAATTTCCACTGTTTTTTATGTAATCTGATTTTTTACAACTTTCCAAACGCTACGCCTTTATAGTCCCAACCGCAGGCTGTAATGGCTTCCTGGATCGGTTTCTTGATCTCATTTGTGCTGAAACGGTAGTTGTAGACCACGCCGGGTTTTAGTTCTTCCGTGAAGGCATACGCCGCGCCAAACTCCACCGAAGTCATCTGCCCCTGAAATTTTGAAGCCGATATCGAAAGTGACGGTACGCCTGCGCGCCATTCCACGGTGAATTCCTCGTCCTTGCCGCGTACTTGATGTTTTGCCGCATCGAACTTCATATAGATGCGGAAGACTTTTGTCAGATTCGCTTTTGCAAAGAGCTCGTACCACTTTGCATCCACGATCTTCCACTCGGCGATCAAATCCACGTTTTGAGAAGCGCCGTCAATGATCTGGTAGGGGGCGGTGTCACGGTTCAAGGTCAGTAATCGCTGGCGGACCTCGTCCACGGTGAGTACTGGTGTATTTTATCTGCTTTCTTGCCAAAGCCAAAGAGTCCCATAGGAATTTTCCTTTTTATGTTTATTTATACTATTAATTACCGCGACGGAAATTTACAAAGGCGATATATGCCATGTGAATATGATTGTACTACATGGAGTAAATCCCCTTATGGACCCGAATGGCGGATTGAAAATAGTGGGTAATATCTTTTCCGGCCATACTTATAGTAAGATACTTGTTGAAATCAATTTTAGGAGGAGTGTTTTATGGCAAAATTAATCCCAGCCGCCGAGCGCATTATCCGTGCGCGGGCGTTGATCCAAAAGGCACGCGAAGTGCCCGTCCCACCCGAAGGCGGACGTTTCGACTTTTCATACATCGCCAGCGTAAAAGACCTGCTGCGACAGGCGCGGGACATGGTCAAATTCATTTCCATGACCCCCAGCGCCTCGGCCGAAATGAAGGAAGATGTCAAACGGGTCTATCAGGAGGCTGAGCAGGCCGACCGCGAGATCCTGCAATGACGTGCGCCGGAACAGGGAAAAAGTTGTAAAATATAGATGGATTAACGTATTCATTCCTTCATATCAAAGAGAGGTGTTTCATGCCCAACCAGGAAATTGACAAACTGCTCGAACAATTAAATAAAGAGATCGAAGGAATTCAACCGGACGACGAAAAGGGACAGGAACTTCTGCGCGAGCTTTCTGAAGATATTCGCGAACTGCTGGAGCGCGCTGAATCCAAACAACCCGCGCCCTCCATGATGGACCGCCTTGAAGCTTCCATCGAACATTTTGAGGTGAAATATCCCGACCTCACCGCCGCACTTTCCAGCTTATCCTCGATCCTGAGCAACGCCGGAATCTAAAATAACTTCTCAACAAAAAAGGCATCCGAAAAATCGGATGCCTTTTTGTTTACCCGCCGGTGATACAATCTCTTCATCACACTCATTGGAGCCAAATAAATGAAGACACCCCGTTTGCGCGGACGTTATTTCCGCATTCTTACTTTTTTCGCGGGTATGATCGCCCGCTTTATCTATTGGGAATTGATCCTGCGTAAGATCGGTTTTCGTCAACTTGCGAAGAGCACCCGTTCCGAGCGCTTTCGTCGTGAAGCGGTCCGCTTTCGCGCACTGGCCCTGCGCATGGGCGGTGTGATGATCAAGGTCGGGCAATTCCTTTCTTCGCGCCTCGATATTCTTCCGCCTGAAATTACAGACACCCTTGCCGACTTGCAGGATGAAGTCCCTGCTGAAAAATTTGCAGATATTCGTCAACTGGCTGAGCATGAACTGGGCGCATCGTTGGCCGAAAAATTTGAATGGTTTGACGAGAACCCGCTCGCAGCGGCGTCGCTCGGTCAGGTACACAGAGCCAGATTGAAGAGTAGTGAAGATGCGGACTTTGTTAACGTCGTCGTGAAGGTTCAACGTCCCAGCATCGCATCGATCGTGACCGTTGACCTGTCAGCGTTACAGCGGGTTGGCCGTTGGCTGATGTATTACCGCCCCGTGCGCGAACATGCCGATGTGCCCGCATTGTTACGTGAGTTCTCAGCTTCTGTGCATGAAGAAATCGACTACACACACGAAGCCGGAAACGCCGAAACATTTTTTGAAAATTTTAACAACGATAAACTTGTGAACGTGCCGCGTGTCGTGCGGAGTTTGTCCACGCTGCGGGTGTTGACGCTTGAAGATGTGTTCGCGATCAAGATCACTGAATACGATGCGATCACCGCTGCCGGCATTGACCGCGGTGAAGTGGCGCGAAAATTGCTGGATGTATATCTCGAACAAATCTTTGAAGATGGATTCTTTCACGCGGATCCGCACCCCGGAAATTTATTTATCACACCGCTGCCGGCTGCGAAAAACAGCAAACGCAAAACTGTCCGCTGGCAATTGACTTTTGTGGATTTTGGCATGGTCGGGCGTGTGCCCGATAACCTTCGCAAAGGATTACGTGAAACTGTGGTTGCCATCGGCACACGTGACGCAGTGCGCTTGATCAAATCTTATAAAGAGTTGGGATTCCTGTTGCCGGGCGCAGATACTCAGGCTTTGGAACAGGCTTCTGCTGCTGTGTTTGACCGCTTCTGGGGCATGTCGATGAGCGAGTTGAAAAATGTCCGCCCGAATGATGTACGTGACATTGGTCATCGGGTGCGTGATGTGATGGTCGAGACACCGTTTCAAGTACCGAATGATCTGCTGATGCTGGTGCGCACGGTGGCGATCCTTTCGGGCATGTACCGGTCTTGATCCGCACTTTAATTTATGGGAACAACTTTCTCCATATGCAGGCAAACTTGTGCAGGAGGAAGCCACATCCGCGTTTAGTGTGGATAATATTCTCAAGCAGGTGGGGGAGGTTGTGCAGGCTTTTGTTGCATTGCCATCGCAGGCCAGTCGTTTGCTCGCGCAAATGGAATCTGGTGCGCTGGTCGTTCAGTCGCCGCAGGTGACGCGCGAAGTCCGCACACTCGGGCGCGCCGTGGACCGGTTGACAGGCGGCGTTATATTCTCCGCGTTTCTGGTCAGCGGAGTGATGGTGCTAAATAATGGAAATGGTCAGTTTGGGGGAGGCTTGCTCGGGGCCGCGGGCGCGACCTTCTTTTGGATACTATTTGCAGGCAGAAGCAGAAAATAAAATTATATAAGGGCACAAAGGAGAACACTTATAAACTTCGTGTTCCCTTTGCGCCCTTTGGTTTAAAGTTTTTCGTTATGCTTTTTCTTCCATCTTTTCGATGGCCGCATCGAGCATACTGCGCATGGCCAGCATCATTTCTTTGCGGGCGGTGCGGCGGTGTTCGACAAAGCCTTCGGGCAGCAGGCCTTTAATGGCCTCGCGCATTTCATGTCTGGCTTTTTTGTAATGCTCTCGGGCTTCTGTAGGAATCTCGCGTTTGAATTTCTTTTCGGTTTCAGTTTTCTTGGTGGCCATGATTAACTCCTTGTTATATCCATCATTATAGCACTTTGAAAAAAATAGTTTACGGGGTGCTGGTTACCGCAGGGGTGGTGATATTCCCAACGACAATATTAACAGAAAGTGTATCGCCGAAGAAATATCCTTCTGCATCTGCCATGCGCCATGAGCTTTGGATCAGGCCGTTGATTCCGCTGGGGACTGCCAGTTGAACGGATATTTCCCGTTTTGCGCCGACAGGAATGGACTCTTCGAGCGTTACGGTTTCGCCGCGCATCGGGTCACCGCCGACATTGCTGAAGGTGAATCCGGCAGGCCAGGTGCATCCGCCTACATTTTGCACGAGCCATGTTTTTGTGAGTGATTCATTGGCTTTCATCTGTTGTCCGTCTGGGATGGTTACGTCTTTGATCCAGATCAGGTTGTAGCAGGCATTTGCGGTTTGCGGTGTTTCAAGGGTTGCGGTAACTTTGGGGCGCGGTGGCTGTGGGTTCGATCGTCAGTGTAGGAGATGCGGCAGGAACAGCGACCAGTGTCTCGGTCAGGGAGGATGCGTATGTGGAAACTGCTTCTGTGCGAAGAACATCCGCGTCCAGCGGGGTTGTCTGCTCTGGTTGATTTGTTCCGCATGAAAAAAGTAGAACGCCCAGGATCAGAAGGATGGTAATGGAAAGGATTCTTGTTTTCATGACGTTAAGTATACAACAATCAGATTTAAAATTTCAGACAGTTAAAGTTACTCATTTTGCGCGCGGCATGATTGGGACGACACCCCAAAAAGGTGAGCGTATTTTATTATTTGATCAGCCACTCTTTTGCTTCTGCTTCATTTGCAAAATACATGATCGGCTGGCCGGTAATGCGTGAAAGCAGGTCTCCCAGCGTGCGCTTGATGCCTGTCACTCCAACTGTTGCTGTTTTAAGTACGTGTTCTTTTGTTATCTTTGAAGCCTCGTTCAGGATCGGCATTAATTCGTTGGTGATTTCTGTATTTGAAAAATTGGAAATTACCAAAACCGAGTTTTCAGGTTCAGCCAGTACGACGGCCTCAACTTGTTCCAACTCTTCCTTGACAGCATTTGTGTTGAAGAACAAGTTGGAAAAATCCTGATACAGAATTTTTTTCCGTTATATTCGATCCATTTGGATTTCATGAACACCTCCCTTGTTTTGCTTCGCGGTTGTGATTTTTTTCTCTTTAGAAGTGCGATACCGGTGGCGATGGCGCCAGTGAGTTCCCAAACTCCCACCCCAAGAAACGGAGCGGGGGCAATTCCCGCAATCACGGTGGCTGTGAACACTGTAAATGTAACCACACGAAAAGGACGGTCCAACGATAGAAGATCTTCACATCATTCAAGGATGCGAGCATGTAATAAACTCCCATATTGAATGAAGCCATTGAAGATGCCGTCATAAAGACAATGGTGTAATCGCTGGCGGCGCGTTGGGCGCGGTCATGCAACTTCAAAGCCGAGAATGGAGAGAAGAATTTCCGGGCGGATCAAGCCCATCAATCCAAGTAGAAATGCAAGTATGCCAAAGATAAATATGGTCCAGCCGGATGCGTCGCGTATTTTCATGAATTCGATTGTCCTTTTTATTAAATTATACCCGCAAACCTTTCCCATGATAAAATACCAGCCATCTATGGCAAAACATTTGGTTCTAGTGGCTGGAAATATTGGCGTTGGAAAAACCACGTTGACTGAGCGCATTGGCGCTCGTCTCGGCTGGTGGACGGGATATGAGTCTGTAACAGATAATCCATATCTTTCAGATTTTTATTGAGATATGCATGCCTGGTCTTTTCATTTGCAGGTTTTTTTCTCGGTCATCGTGCCAGATCAGTATCTTGAAGCCGCGCGTGATACGCGTTCCGCCATCCTTGACCGCAGTATTTATGAAGACACATATATCTTTGCCCGCGCTTTGCATCACATGGGGAATTTGGGCGAGCGTGATTATCTTGCGTATCGCCGTTTATTTGAAGTCGTCGTTAATGGATTACCCCGCCCTGATCTATTGATTTATCTCAAGGCGCCGGTGCCTGTTCTTATGGACCGCATCCGCAGGCGCGCGCGTAATATGGAAACCGGCATTACTCCCGATTACCTTGCTTTGCTTGATTCGTTTTATGATGAATGGCTTGGTTCCTTTGATCTTTGCCCCGTGTTGGCCATTCAGACAGATGATCTTGATTATGTTAATCAGCCCGGTCATTTGGATCTGGTCACGCAGCGTATTCAGGATAAACTGGCCGGAAAAGAACTTATGAATCTAAGTAATAAGTAGCTTTATATGACCATTAATCTGGCGCGGAGAATCCACTTTGCTTTCGATGAGCCGCGAGACATTTCTTGGCCTGACTAAAAAACATCCCGAGCTTTCCGGTTCCATGGTGCGCGTATTAAGTCAGCGTCTGGATGCGACCAATACCCAAACCTTCCACGAACTCACTAAAAAAAATAAAGAGCTTCAAACGGCTTATGATGAACTTAAAGCCGCGCAAGTGCAATTGATCGAAAAAGAACGCCTCGAACGTGAACTGCAAGTTGCTGCTGATATTCAATTAAGCATCCTGCCCGATGAACTGCCCGTGCTGGAAAAATTCGATTTTGGCGCACGCATCCTGCCTGCCCGTCAGGTAGGCGGCGACTTTTACGATGTCTTTTATGTTGGCGATGGCCTTATCGGCGTATTGATCGGTGATGTAGCCGACAAAGGTGTGCCGTCTGCGCTATTCATGGCGCGCGCGCATGCGCTCGTCATGGCGGAGGCCGACACCGGCCTTTCTGCAGGCGAGGTGATGCAATTGGTGAATCGCCACATCACACGATTGCAAAAGTCAACGCAATTCGTTACCGTGTTGTATGGCATTCTCAATGTGAAAACAAATGAATTTAATTACGCGCGCGCTGGTCACGAACCGCCGCTTGTTCTTCAGCCCGATGGCAACGTGGAACGCATTCCTCATCGCCCGGGCATGGCGCTTGGCTTATGGGAATATATCTTGCTCGATGTGCATGCGAGTAACCTTTCCGCCTGGCTCGACCCTGCTTTTGTTTACAGACGGCATGACCGATTGCCGCGATCCCAAATCGGAACCCTTCGGCTTTGACCGCATAAAATCAGTTTTGAGATCCTTTCCAATTCCTCGGCGCAACAGGTTTGCGATCATCTGCTAGACACTTGGTGAAATTTCCAGAATGGCTCAAAACAGGATGATGACGTAACCCTCGTCGCCATCCGTGCCACAGGTGGATAATGTAAAAACTGGTAATTCGCCGCCAGAGATGGCGGCAGTTTTTATCTTAGCGCCTGTTCAAGATCGGCGAGCAGATCTTCAACATTTTCGATCCCAACGGATAACCTCACCAGCCCGGGGTCAACTTCCAGCGCCGAGCCCACCGTCGATAAATGCGTCATCGCCGCCGGCACTTCGATCAACGATTCCACGCCGCCGAGTGATTCTGCCAGTGTAAATATTTTTGTGGATTCCGCCACTTTGACAGCTGCTTCCTTCCCATCCTTCATCACAAACGAGATCATTCCCCCGCCATTCAGCATTTGCCGCTTCGCGATCTGGACCTGCGGATGGCTCTCGTGAAATGGGTAGATCAGCCGTTTGACATTTTTCTGCTTCTCCAGAAACGCCACGATCTTTTCCGCGTTCTGTGCGTGACGATCCATGCGGATCGGCAGAGTCTTAATTCCGCGCAGCACCAGGAACGAATCCATCGGGCCTTGAATCCCACCGATGGCATTTTGCAAATACGCCAGTCTCTCGCCCAGTTCCTTGTCCTTGCCGATGATCGCGCCGCCGACCACATCTGAATGTCCGCCAAGATATTTCGTCATCGAGTGGACGACCAGATCAGCGCCCAACTCCAGGGGACGCTGCAGGTAAGGGGTTGCAAAAGTATTGTCCACCACCAGCAAAGGCTTATTGGGATGATCCTTCACGATCTCTGCAACGGCGCGGATATCTGTCACAGCCAACAGCGGATTTGTGGGAGTCTCCAGCCACACAATTCGCGTGGACGGGGTTAATGCTTCGGCGAGATTCTCTGGATCGGTTGTGTCAGCAAATGTAAAGTCCAGACCGAAGCGCCGCAGAATTTTGTCAAACAGGCGAAAGGTCCCGCCGTACACATCGTTGCCAGCCACCACATGGTCACCGCTTCCGAGCATTCGCAACACAGTATCGGTTGCGGCCATGCCGGAGGCAAAGGCCAGACCCCATTGTCCATTTTCAAGTTCTGCGAGACAATCCTGCAAAGCCTTGCGCGTGGGATTCAGCGTGCGCGAATATTCATATCCCTGACGCGGCTTGCCGATCCCATCCTGTTTGTATGTGGAGGTGAGATAAACGGGCGTCATCACCGCGCCGTTGTTGGGGTCGGGTTCCTGCCCTGCGTGAATTGCGAGAGTTTCAAATTTCATTGTGCTCCTGTGGCTAATATGATGAATCTTATTTTACCCTTTGACTCTCTTCTTCGATCGGTTGCTTTATATGTTTGATGAACTCAAGCGTTTCATCTAAAAATATATTTTGTTCCTGGTGATTTGAAACGGCAACGGCTTTATCGATCAGTTGATTCCAGTGATCGTCTAATTTGGTGCGTGCCCATGCAACAGCTTTTGGTTTGGATGTGATCGTGCCGTGTTCCAATGCGTGCAGAACGCGGCACATGGTGATGACTGCAAAGGCGCGGTCTCCATTTTCGTTGTCTCGCAGCCATGCCGGATCATTCAGCATGGGGAACCACCATTCATGCAGTGTGCCCATTACAGCAGTGCGGATATCGGTGGAGGTGACGAAATCAATTAACGTTTTCGGGTCTGGCCCTTCCAAAATAACACCATACTCACGAACAACATGACGCTGAATGATCCAGTCACTTCCAAGCTCTGCTACATAAAATTTTCCTTCGTTGATTGTTGTGCAGGCTTGTCCGTTTAGATCATGTTTGCGGATGAGCTCCCTGTGAACATACGCGCCTTCCAATTTGCCGGCCCGTTTCAAGCTGGATGCCCATGTTTGTTTATGCATATCCTCCAGCGCGGAAATTGTTTTCTGCGCGAGCGGTTGTGTCACCACGACCAGAAAATCAATGTCGCTGGTCTCGGGGTTAAAGTCACCGCTGGAGAGTGAGCCGTAGAGATACATGCCGATACATTGATCGCCTAATATCTCTTTCGCACTATCAAGCAGGGATGTCAGCGTTTCATTTACATCTGCATACGGCGTATATTGTTTTGTGGACATGTTTCACCTATTTACTTAAGTTGATGACTGATACACCAGAGCCTTTGAAATCCATTTTGAACCGCAGAGACGCACAGAAAAAGTTCCGCTGAGTTTGTAATTTATGTTGTTGAATCCCTGAGAACTCCGAAGGAGTGCAATGATTCTAGATAAAAAATTTTCATATCTTTCCATCTTTCCAATCCTCTTGCAGAGCCAAAACTCCGAAACGGTTTGCGGTAGTTTGGCTTCTGCCGAGGGAACCTTCATAAAACTGCGGTCATGCACAACCGCCAGAATCGTGCCGTTGAAATTTTCAAGCGCTTCTTCAAATCGTTCGCGCGAAGGGATATCAAGATGATTGATCGGTTCATCTAATATCAGAAATGTGCAGCCCTGCGCGACCAGCGTTGCGAGTTGTAATCGTGCGCGCTCGCCAAAGGAAAGTTCGTGTGATGGGCGCAGGGCTATATCTCCTTTGAAGAGAAAGTAATGCAGAAAGTTACGCGCGTCGGTTTCGTTGAAAGATGAAATGGATTGAATCATTTGCAGCGCGCTAAAGTTTGGATTAAGTAACTCCTGCTCCTGTGCCATGTAGCCAAGTTTGGTCGCGCCGCCGAGACGGAACGAACCCGTCAGCGGGGGAATCTTTCCAATGACCGTGCGGATGAAAGACGTTTTTCCCGCTCCGTTGGGACCCGTCAACACAACCCGTTGTCCCGCGCGGATAAAGACATTCAGATTTACAAGCAGTGGACTCTCTAGCGCGTAGCCAATAGATAGCGACTCGGTCACCAGCACATCTTTGGATTCATGTTCCGGTGCGCCAAGGTCTAGTTTCATCTGCCAGCCTTGCGTGGGTTTATCTACACGTTCATCAGACTTAAGATAACGATTTAATTTCTTTTCCCGTGATTTGGCTTTCACAGCAACTTTTTTGGCAATTCTCCGCACACCCGGTTGGTTTGGTTTCGTTGTCATTTCAACATACAAGGACTGTTGTTTTGTGCGGTTGATGTCGGTTTTCATGCGCTGAATTTCAACTTCCTGATCGCGGTAGGTGTTCCACTGTCTTTCCTGTTCTCTTTGTTTTGCTTCGAGATAATCTGTATAGTTGCCCGGTATATTTTTTGATCGTGTGGTTGTTGAATCCAACTCCAAGAATGGAATTGACTGTGTTATCTAAAAATACGCGGTCGTGTGAAACGATCAACACTGCGCCTTGAAAATGATTGAGCCAGTCTTCAAGCCATTCGAGCATTTCAATATCAAGGTGATTGGTAGGTTCATCGAGCAGCAACAGTTGCGGATCTTCAAGCAAAACACGCGCCAGCATTAAGCGAGTCTTTTGTCCGCCGCTGAGATGGGAGATGGGAGTGTCGTGGGGAATGGAAGCGAGTCCGAGATTGGAGAGAATGGATTCGGGTCGAAGGTCTAAGGTCGAAAGTCTTGTGAGGGCGTGATCGTATTTTTGTTGAAGCGAAAGGTCGTTTGGATTTTGGGAGAATGCGATCGCGAGTGACTCCACTTCAGCGGCGGGATCTGTTTGGGTTGTTGTATCAAGCCCGAGCGCGGATTGAATCGTCTGCTCGGGGGTGAAGTCCATGCCCTGGGCGAGATATCCGGTTCTGAGATTGAGGCGTGTCGAAGAGACATCCCCTGAGTCGGGTTGTTCGTATCCGGCGAGGATGCGCATGAGTGTGGTTTTGCCTGTGCCGTTTGCGCCGATCAGACCAATGCGTTCGCCGGTGTTGATATTGAAGTTTATATTTTTTAGTATGGGCTGTATGCCAAAACTTTTTGAGAGATTGTGAATTCCGAGCATGGTAACTCCTGTAAACTTGCCACTTAAAAAGAAAAAGCCGAAGGCAGGCCCTCGGCTGGGATTTCAGCGGGGATACCTTGAAGGTGGGTGGTTTAAGAAATTATCTCCATGTCATTCACTCCTGTTTTGATGTTGGTATTTTATCACGTTGGGGTAAACTTGGGCGTTGAATTTGCGTCTACACACAAGAGGAAACTATGACAAAAACTTTATTAGCAGTTCTGGCACACCCCGATGATGAGTCTTTTGGTTTGGGCGGTACGCTGGCTTTGTATGCCAGCAAGGGTTACGATGTTTATTATGTTTGCGCCACACGCGGCGAAGCAGGTACTGTGGATGATATTCACATGAAGGGTTTCAAAGATACCGCTGAAATGCGCACCGATGAATTGATGCGCGCCGCGAAGGAACTTGGCTTGAAGGAAGTTTTTTTTCTGGGCTATCGTGATTCGGGCATGCCCGGCATGGATGCGAATCAACATCCTGATGCGCAGATCAACGCTCCGCTGGATGAAGTTGCCGGCCGTGTTGTGAAATATATCCGCGAGTTGAAGCCTGAAGTGGTGCTCACTTTCGACCCGATTGGCGGATATAAACACCCCGACCATATTCACATTCACAAGGCGACTGTGCTTGCCTTTGAGAATGCAGGCAACGCATCTTTCCACCCGGAAGCTGGTGCGGCTTTCAAACCGCAGGCGTTGTACTTTCAGGTTTTCCCGAAGGGACTCTTGCGCGCGGCGGTTTTCCTGATGCCGTTGTTTGGTAAAGACCCCACAAAGTTTGGACGCAATGGTGATATTAATATTAAAGAACTTGCCGAAGTGGTGTTCCCGATCCATGTGCGCTTAAACGTCCGCTCGGCTGTGGATGCGAAACGCAGAGCGAGTGAATGCCATGCTTCACAAGGCGGAATGCAAATGCGGCGCGGCATTATGGGTTTCATTACGAAAGTCTTTGGCGAACGCGAAGATTACAAAACGGCTGGGAACTTTTCCGGCCGTTTTTGCGTTTTAAAGATGAGAATCCCTTTTTTAAAAGCGTGATAGAATTTTTTTTATACTTTTTTTGACCGGGATAAGGACTATGACCGAATCAACCCCTTCTGTTCCTGCACGTCGATTTGATTTTTCGAAGATCATGTTGGTTTTACTTCAACCACAAAAAGCATTTACTGAGATCACAAGTGAATCCGCTGCTTCCTGGTTGACTCCCATGCTGACATTAAGCATTTCCGCCGCGTTGACCGTCTTTGTCAGTGGATATTTGAAGGCGCGTGCAGCCATGATGGGCGAATTTAATCTCCCGCCAGATTGGCAATATTGGACGCCAGACATGCAGAATAATTACATGCAGGCACAGCAAGCCACGCAGGGCGCGGTTTTTGTATATGTCATGCCGCTGGTTTCGGCTTTGGTCGGGTTATGGCTGGGCTGGCTGATTCTGGGCGGTTTACTGCATCTTGGGTCCACGCTGCTCGGCGGACGCGGTTCGATGCAGAGTGCGTTAAGTGTTGTCGGCTGGGCAAGCCTGCCTTTTCTGGTACGAGATGGACTGCGTGTGGTTTTTATGCTTTTGGCGGGCCATGCCATTGTCAGCCCGGGGCTTTCAGGGTTTGCGGGCGGTGCTGTCTTTCTCGCCAAAGTCCTTTCGCGGCTGGATGTTTTCGTGATCTGGAATGCAATATTGCTGGTCATCGGTTTCAGCATCGCCGATGGACTGCCAAAGAATAAGGCGATCATTGGGGTGGTGTTTGTTTTGCTGCTTCTGCTTTTTGTGCAGGCAGGGTTGGGGACAATGATCTCCGGCCTTGGTGGAACACTCACTTCATAGAATATGGACTCTCCTTTAATTCGTATTACCGATCTAAAAAAGCACTATCAAATGGGCGGGACGACAGTCCGCGCGCTGGATGGTGTTAGTTTGGATATTGAGCCGCATACCTTCACGGTTGTGATGGGACCCTCCGGCTCGGGCAAAAGCAGTTTGTTATATTTACTTGGCGGATTAGATCGCTCCACCTCAGGGCAGATTTCCATCGGCGGAGAAAGACTCGATCAGATGGATGAGAATGCGCTGGCATTGTTCCGCCGCCGTACTTTGGGGTTTATTTTTCAATCTTATAATTTGATCACAAGTATGAATGCAGCTGAAAATGTTTCATTCCCGATGCAGTTTACCGGCATCCCGAATGCTGAACGGAATCAACGTGCTTTGCAGTTATTGGAGCAGGTCGGTCTGGCAGACCGTGCGCATCACCGTCCGGCTGAACTTTCTGGCGGACAGCAGCAGCGTGTGGCAGTGGCGCGTGCGCTGGTGAATAATCCCAGCTTGATCCTGGCCGATGAGCCGACTGGTAATCTGGATACCGCCAGCGGGGTGACGGTGATGCAATTACTTTCAGAGTTACATCGTTCCGGGCGGACTGTGCTGGTCGTGACTCACGATCCGCGCATGACGCGTTTTGCAACCCACAAAATTTATCTGTTGGATGGGCACGTGGTGGATGAAGATGAATATCAGTCTGCTGCATTGGAAATGTCACAAGGTTCAAATGAGTCGTTGGAGATCAAATGAAGTTTCAGAATAGATATTTTTTTTCAATGTTTCTTGCATTCACTTTACTCGCTGGGTGGGCTACACCTGCTCAAGCGGCAAATATTGTTTCGGTTACACCCGACAATATCATTAATGATGTCGCAAATGCAATCACTGTTTCGGGAAGCGGTTTTGATGATACGGCGGTTGTATTGTTAAATGGATATGCTCTTACAACGACTTTTCTTAATGACCAGACTCTTACGGCAGTGGTGCCGGTTGGATTTGCTCCCAATATATATACAGTGACGGTTACTATGACGAGCGCCGTTGTTACCGGGTCGGATATTTTGACTGTACTTGCGCCACTTACGCCCACACCGACTGCCATCATTCCTTCGCCTACGGCAACCGCTGTTCCGCAGGTTTTCGGCCGTCCGCAACTTGTTATTGATTCCTACAAGCCCAACGTTTCGGTTGTGCAGTTGGGGAAAGAGTTTAGACTTGATATTGATTTTAAAAATAAAGGGACAGCCAATGCGGTCAACGCGCAGGCTGTATTTACATCGGCTGACGTGCTTCCTACAAATAATGGAGGTGTAGTGGTTCTCAACCCCGTCATTACAAGCGGGTCTGTTGTGGAGGCTCGGCAGACATTTATTGCCGTAAATTCCATTTATGGGAAGAGCGTGCTGGTTATTGATGCTACGTTGACTTATTACGATGATAAAGGTACTGCATATTCTGATAAATTCACGTTAAATGTCCCCACGAATTATGAAACCGGCAGTTCTGCATACCCCACGTCCACGCCCACTGGGGTGAATAATGCCCAATTGGTCATTACCAGTTATGCGTCCACGGTGGATCCGCTTCAACCGGGAGAACAATTTCAATTGGGTGTCACTGTCCAAAATATGGGAAACACTGCGGCCAAGAATGTCACCATGATCGTGGGCGGCGGTTCATCTGGCACGAGCGGCGGCACTCCGCAGCCGGGCGGCGTCTCTGGCAGCAGCGGCGAGTTTACAAATTTTGCGCCTGTGGGTTCCTCAAATATTCAATCTCTCGGCGATATCCCGGCCGGCGGTGCGTTGCAGGTTTTGCAGAATCTGGTTGTTAATGTTTCTACAAATCCGGGCGCGTATCCGATGAAGATCACTTTTTCGTATGTTAATAAAAATGGAGAAGTGGTCAATGACGATCAAGTGATCACGCTTCTGGTTTACAGCCTGCCGAATTTGGATGTTAGTTTTTACAGTCCGCCTGAAACATTTTTTACAGGACAACCCGGAGCCTTGCCAATTCAGGTTGTGAATTTGGGCAAGCGTTCGGCGGTATTGGGGAATATGAAAATTGAAACAGCGGATGGAACCCTCGATCCTTCCTCGACTTTGGTTGGATCGCTCGACCCGGGCGGATACTTCACCTTTGATTCGATTTTATTTCCAGATACGGCCGGCTCGCTTGAGTTGAATGTCACTATAGAATACACAGATGACTTTAACCAGCCGCGCACAATCACGCGCATCTTAACCGTAACCGTGGAAGAAGCATTCATTGAGTCAATGCCCGATCCAGCACTCGAAGGTTCAGAAATACCCGTGACAGAGAATGAGAGTTTTCTGCGTAAAGTATGGCGCTTTGCCCTCGGATTGTTCGGTTTGGATTCTGCTCCACCCGCAAATGTGACCCCGGTTGTTGATCCATCTTTTCAGGAAGTACCGAATCCGATTCCGGCAGGCGGCGGTAAAGGCGGCTAGGCTGCTTTGATATGCCATGAAATTTTTTGACCTGCTTCGTCTCGTTCTGGGCAACCTTAGCCGGCGCAAAGCGCGCGTCGCTTTGACCGCCATTGGCGTGGTGATTGGCACCGCTGCTGTTGTGATTCTCGTCTCGCTGGGAATAGGATTGCAAAAGAGCGCCACAGATCAATTGTATGGCATCGGCGACCTAACCTTTAATTGATGTTATGCCGACCTACGGCGGAGAAGGCGGATATTACGTTGGCAGCGGCGGGGGAGGGCCGGCGATCTCCCTCTCAAGCGAATTGCAGGAACCCGCCTTGCTTACAAATTCAGCCCTTGAGCAGCTTCGCTTAATTCCCGGCGTGAAAGCCGTCATACCCCGTGATTACCTGGGCACGCAAACGGTCATCCGCTATCAGCGCATGGAAGGCGGAGTAAATATTATTGGCATCGGCACCAATGATTTATCAACGCTCGGCATGGAAGCCGGTCAGGGTACGACCGATCTTGCCAAAGGCACAGTTGTGATCGGTGTGATGACCCCATATAATTTTTATGACCCATATCAGCGTCCCGGTCAGGAAACGCCCCCTCCGCCTGAATTATTAAACGAACAAATCCAACTGATCGTTATTAAATGGGATCAGGACGGCAATGAAATTCGCAAAACCCTCAGCCTGCGCGTGACGGGCATCCTTAACGAAACAGGCGGCGAGGCAGATTACTCGATCTATTTACCGCTCGATCTGGTCAAGTCGATGAATGAGTGGGCTTATGGAACACGCATCAACTATAACAAGACCGGCTACAACCAGGTCATTGTAAAAGTGGAAGATCCCAATCAAGCATTAGACATCGCAGACCAGATCACCGCCTTGGGATTTCAAGCGATTTCTCCCCAATCCTTTTTACAAGGTATCAACAATACTTTTCTGATCTTGCAGCTTGTCTTTGGCGGCGTGGGTGCCATTGCTCTTTTGGTCGCGGCCATCGGCATCGCCAATACCATGGCAATGTCGATCCTTGAACGCACACGCGAGATCGGACTAATGAAAGCGGTTGGCGCAACCAATCGCGATGTACTGTCCATCTTTCTCGGCGAAGCGGCCGGCATCGGATTCATCGGCGGGTTGGGCGGTATTATTGTCGGCTGGCTGGCGGCGCAGGCCATCAATGTAATTGCGATCATCTATCTTGCGGGGCAGGCCAGTCAACAGGGCGGCGCTCCGCCCAGTGTCGCCGTGTACACACCCATCTGGCTCCCGATCTTTGCCTTGATCTTTTCAACTTTTATCGGAATGCTCTCAGGTTTATATCCCGCCTTGCGCGCTGCAACGATGATTCCAGTCCAGGCGCTCAAATACGAATAAGTTGGACTTTATTTCTTAACAACTCAAACCGACACAGTCCGCTTCATTCTTAACGGAAAGTTTGGTCCGGCTTTCGATTTATATTTTTCTCCCTTTGAGAGAATGAAATTCATATTCTCTACCGTGCAACACCTTTTCTGTGCGATTCGCGGTCAACGCCCGAATTTTTAAATGTACGGTAGAGAAAAAATTAATATAAACTTTATATTTTCAATACGGCGTATGGTGGTACGATTAATGGACTTAAGTTCATCTTGCAAAAGGAGAATTTTCATGCCAGAACGACGAACAACTCCAAGAAAAAAATTCTTTTTCTACATGCGCGTGATCGATGATGACACACAGGAAATCCTTGGGCACATGGTGGAAGTTAGCGCAATTGGTCTGCAGCTGGAAACAACTAATCCTTTCCCCATTAACAAAGATTATTATCTGCGTGTGGAGCTTACATCCGACCTGGGCGACAGGCCATATATTGTCTTTATTGGCCGCACAAAATGGTGCAAGATAGATGTGATCCAGCCAAACTTATATCATGTTGGTTTTGAGATCGCCGAGATCATGCCTGATGACAGGGAAATCTTCCTGCGCATTCTTGCGAAATACGGAACATAAATACTTCAACAATATATGGGGGATATGAACAGGAAACTCCCATATCTGGCGCTTGACATTTTAGAACACAAGTTCTAAAATGTCTGTATTATTTGTAACCCAATAGTGTTTGTACTTCCCCGTAAAACTACAGCAAATACACATTAAACCAGAAGGAAGCTACTCATGGATCAAAGTACAGGAAAAAATACAGAGTTAAGCGCCTGGCCGAAAGGGATCGCGGCTATCACACTATTCGTTGAAGATTTGCAAATTACAAAGCAATTCTATCAAGAGGTCTTTGGTCTGCCAGTGATCTTTGAAGACAAAAACTCTGCAGTGTTTAAATTCGATAAAACACTTATTAACCTGCTTAAAATCACATCCGCCGGAGAGCTCGTTACACCTGCAAAAGTGGCAAACCGTGAAACCGGATCGCGTTTTGTCTTCACCATTGCGGTCGATGACGTAGATGCAATGTGTGCGGAGTTAACCGCACGCGGAGTGACACTGTTAAACGGTCCAATGGATCGTCCCTGGGGTATACGAACAGCGAGCTTCATGGATCCGGGCGGTCATATCTGGGAGATCGCAAAGTAGTAGATTGGAATGCAGGTAATACTCCGTATATTCTTTATAAATAAAATTATTGAGTCCGCTTAGAACCACAGTCTGTCACCCTTATCCACTTTATCAAAAGGAGAATATGATGTCCAAGCGAAATATAGTCCATGTTGAGATCCCTGCTGTGAATGTTGAAGGTGCTGGAAAATTTTACGAGAGTCTGTTTGGCTGGAAGCTCCAACATATGCCCGAAATGAATTACACCATGTGGGAAGCCGGCGATGGGACGGGCGGCGGTTTTCCTGAGGCCTCAGCCGAATACCCGGCTGGGCAAGTGCTGGTGTATATTGACAGTGATGATATCGACGCCGATTTGAAGATGGTGGAGAAACTCGGCGGACAGATCGTCAAGTCAAAGACGGAAATCCCGGGCATGGGCTGGTGTGGAATTTTCAAAGACCCCACGGGAAATGTTCTCGCTTTGTATACAGGCCAGAACTCTGCAAATTAGAATCATACACAACATCCCGTAACGCACGCGCTTGCGGGATGTTGTATTTAACCAAACGAAAGGCTAAAAATAAAATGTATGCAATGACGGGAAAACTCGCAGCCCAGCCCGGTATGCGTGACAAATTATCCGCTATTCTGGTGCGGGCCTCCGCGGTGGTGGCGCAACTGCCCGGATGCCGCGCCTATATTGTCAACGAAGAGGTGGCGGATGAAGCCTGTGTCTGGGTCTTTGAGATCTGGGACGATAAAGAATCACACGACGCCTCTCTGCAAAATGGGGAGGTCAGGGCTTTGATCGCAGAGGCAATGCCTATAATAAGCGGAGCCCCCAGCGGCGCGGAATTAAGAGTCGTTGGCGGGTATGGGATATAAAACGAGGAGTGAATATGAAAAAGAAACCTCAAAGCAGGAAAGTGATTTCCCAAAACTGGGAGCGCCAGCCGAACGGGCTCTTGCTCATGCCGGTTATGTGAAACTTATACAATTAACAAAAATCACCGAAGCGGACTTGAGCCGGCTGCACGGCATGGGTCCCAACGCATTGGGGCGGCTGCGAGAGGCGTTGGCCTTGAAGGGACTTTCTTTTGCCGGATCTAACGGCGCAGAAAAACCAACGAAAAAGAAATCAGCCTCCCCTGTAAGTCGAACCGATAAAGTGGATGAGTTTATGGAAACGCTGGTGCATCCATTCAAGGCGGAAGTGCAAACTCTGCGGCAGATCATCCTGGGTGTCAACAAAAACATTGTTGAAGAAGTAAAGTGGAAAGCGCCGTCTTTTAGTTATCGCGGAGAATATTTAGTAACCTTTAATCTCTGGGAAACAAAACGTATTCATCTTGTGTTTCATAACCCGATGATCGCCAGTGTTAAAAGCAAATTGCTCGAAGGCGATTACAAGGATAGGCGGATGGCGTATTTTACAGACAGAAAAGATATACAGGCGAAAAAGTCTGCTTTTGAAAAGATATTGAAAGATCTCATTAAGTTACAGGAAGCGTAAGGATTTTTTAATGGATAAGATCATCCGTACTCATCTGGATAATATACGCACTGGAGATGGCGAGGTGCAATTCAAGGCGTATGACTACTTAATGAAAGAGACCGAACAATCCGTGGACTGGGCCTATGAAGCCTGGGACGAAATCGTGGCAGGGCTGACGCATAAGGATAACCACGTCCGCGCGATCACTTCACAAATATTCTCGCATCTCGCGATCAGCGATCCCAAAGGCAGGATGTTCAAGGATTTTGATGCGTTATTAAATGTAACCAGAGACGAAAGATTTGTCACAGCCCGGCATTGTATGCAATCACTGTGGAGAGGGGGTCTGGCTGGAAAGAAGCAAATTGAATTGGTGTTGAATGGACTGGAATTGCGCTTCAAGGAATGTGTCACCGAGAAGAATGGAATGTTGATCCGCTATGACATTGTTTTGGTGCTGCGAAATCTTTATGACGCTGTCAGGGATGAATCTGTCAAAGAGAAGGCGCTCGCGTTGATCGCTTCGGAAACAGATACGAAGAATCAAAAGAAATGTGCAGGCGTCTGGAAGAAGTATTAGATGTTGACAATAGCAATGCATTCAAGCGTAAACCGGAGAGTGAAATGAGAAAATTAAAACTTCAAGTACAAATGACCGTTGACGGCTTTATTGCCGGACCAAACGGTGAGATGGATTGGACATCTGCTGAATGGGATAATGAGCTTAAGAAATATGTAGGCGGACTCACAGAATCTGTAGACTGTATCATCCTCGGGCGAAAACTTGCACAAGGCTTTATTCCTTATTGGGCGTTACACCCGGAGCAGGAAGGCGCAGATATATTTAATGGTACAAAAAAAATTGTTTTCACCAAAACACTTGATACATCCGAGTGGACTGATACCGTGCTGGCAAAAGGCGATCTCGTTGAGGAAATCACACAACTAAAGAAACAGGACGGTCAGGATATGATCGCATACGGCGGCGCTGCATTTGTATCCGCGCTGATCAAGCATGGACTGATCGACGAGCTGCATTTATTTATTAATCCAACCGCAATTGGCAGCGGAATGACGATCTTCAAAGAATCCGATGGCAGACAAAATCTAAAATTGATAAAATCCACATCGTTTGATTGCGGAATCGTTGTCCTTAAGTACGAACCAAAACGCGATTAGTGTGTAAAATCTAGATCCCATTCTGGAGTCCATTCTGGAGTCCATTCTGGAGTCCATCAGCTTGCTGATGTGACTAAAGTATAAAACTTAGTCACATCAAATAGACAGCACCCGCAGAGCAGGTAAACATGAAAATTCATCTAGTAGACGGCACATACGAATTGTTCAGAAGTCACTTTGGCGCTCCTCCGAAGAAAGCGCCCAACGGGCAGGAGGTTGGGGCCACCCTCGGCCTGATTAAGAGTCTGCTGATGATGCTGACCAGTTCCGAGGTCACGCATGTAGCGGTGGTGTTTGATCACGTCATCACTTCCTTCCGTAATGATCTTTATGCAGGATACAAAACCGGCGAAGGAGTCGATCCGAATCTGCTGGCTCAATTTCCGCTGGCTGAAGAAGCCGTGTCTGCGCTGGGGCTGGTGGTTTGGCCGATGGTCGAGTTTGAAGCAGATGATGCGCTGGCAACGGCAGCGACAAAATTTAAAAAGAATAAATCGGTTGATCAAATTGTCATCTGTTCCCCCGATAAAGATCTCGCGCAATTGGTCACCGGCAAACAGATCGTGTGCTGGGACCGCCGCCGCGAGATCGTGCTCGATGAAAAAGGCGTGATCGAAAAATTTGGCGTGAGCCCCGAGTCCATCCCTGATTATCTCGGGTTGGTTGGCGATGCCGCCGATGGATACCCCGGCATTCCAGGCTGGGGAGCAAAATCCACTTCGATTGTGCTTTCAAAATTTAAACACATCGAATCGATTCCAGATGACACTGCGAAGTGGCGCTTGAAATCCATCAGCCCGGGCCGCGCATCCAGCCTGACCGAAAGCCTGTCACAGCGAAAGGAAGAGGCCATGCTCTATCGGCAGTTATCCACCCTGCGGACAGATGTGCCGCTCAAGGAAACACTCAGCGATCTAAAATGGCAGGGCGCGTGGGAGCGTTTGAAAACAGTTTGTCATAAATTGGGCGACGAAAAAATTCCGGAGCGTGTTACAAGGTGGCGTTAATTTTGCGCGCATCTTTTTCTTGACGCATAAACCTCACAGTGGTATCCTTGCGCGCAATGTTCAGACAACTCGTTGTAGACACCAATAATACCAATCGTACTACTCGCACTCATGCAGTGACGGGGCGTTGGTATTTATCAGGTGAACACGAACAGCAAGTCCATTCATCCTAGATAGGAAAACCAAACGCCCCGAGCCTCGGGGCGTTTTTCTTAACCCCTCCGTCCTTCGGACACCTCCCCAAAATCCGATGGAAATTTATCGGATTTTGGGGAGGAAAATACATAAAGGAGAAATCATCATGTCCATTTCAAATGCCACGCCTGTCTTCGCCGTTGACGAAAAGAATCTCATTCCCGTCAGCGATCATCTCAAGCAAATGGCGGATATTCCGCCCTCACGCATGTTCCTCATCAACAAGTCTTTGAAAGTGTATGTTGAGAAAAATGCCGGCGCAAAAATATTTGACGCTTCACAGGGCGACGGCGGCGCATCTCTGCCTGGAACCCCCAAGCCGATTTTGGAACGCGCGCTTCAACTTCAACTGGAACATGGTACGGCCTACGATATGCCATTCGGCACCGACGCATACCGCAAAGCCGTCATTGAGCAATACTGGAAGCTTGACTCATCCTCTGGCTGGGGCCCCGCCAACGTACTCGGCACCGCCGGCGGACGTGACGCCTTGAACAAAGCCTATCAAGCCATGCTCGCTCTCGGTCACGGCCGTCAGGGTGACTTGATCATGGTCTCACGCGTCCCGTGGATTTCCTACAACTGGGGTCCATATGGCGTGGGCGCAAATGTATTATGGGCGCCCGGTGACCCTGCTCAAGGCTGGGCATATTCCGAAGATGCGATTCGTGAAAGCGTGAAGTTTGCCGAATCCAAAGGCCGAAAGATCGCAGGCATTCTCATTACCAATCCTGATAATCCCACCGGCATGACCATCGCCGTTGAGAAACAAGTCTCACTCGCCAAAGCTGCTCTCGAAGCCGGTGTAGCCTTTGTCTTCTTCGATTGGATGTATCACTACGTCACCGACGAATCCCCCATGGATTTGAACTCCTTCCTCAAGAACTTCACGCCCGACGAACGCAAGCGCATCATGTTCCTGGATGGCATTACCAAATCACTGGGCGGCTCCAATATCCGCAATTGTCATTTGATCGCAGATGAAGCTGTTATTAAATTCATCACGGCCCGCGCATCACACGGAGTCATTCCTTCATTCTTCTCTTTGGCAGTTGCCATGGCCGCTTATGAAATGGGATTCGACAAAGCCGCTCAAACCATCATCGAGCCGACCAACGCCAGCCGTGTGGTCTTAAAGAAATTGCTTGCCGAAAGCGGAATGCAGCACATCATCGGCAAAGGCTATTATGCCTTTATGAATGTTGGTGAATACATTAAAGCCAAAGGCTGGGCTGATAGCGAACCCCTCGGACAATACCTCGCCGAAAATCACGGCATCGCCATTGTCCCCGGTGCATTCTTCTCGCCCTTCGGCAACGACTGGATCCGCTTCTCCTACGCCACACCCGCCGAGCGCACCGAAGGCGCATTCAAACGATTGGTGGAAGGTTTGGAAAGTTTGAAGAAATAAAGATCAAGAAAGAGGAAAGAAGAAAGTTTATGCAACCCATTTTCTTCTTTCCTTCTTTATTAATATCAGCTTATGAAAAAATGCCTTAGGATTACCCCATGCCCTCACAAAAATTTCCCGAAAAATATCACCTCGCTCTTGAACAGGCTGCAAAAGAAAGACCGCAAGGCGGACTTAACGGCTTCGAACAGGAATGGAATCTGCTTGATGAACAACTGCGTCCGCTGCTTACTGTTGGCGCAGGTCCCAGCCAGCATTCCTTTGTAGATTATCTGCTCGCCGAATGTGTGCCGCCCTGGCAGGCGCAATTCAGTCAACTCGAAGTCTTCCACTGGATGACTGAATGGGCCACACGCCCATATTACAGTCCACGCGGTGCGATCTACGAAGCCCGTCTCATGGAAGCCTCACTGATCAATGCCCTGCATCAGGCTGGTCTTAAATTTGGAGAACGCCTGCATTATTGGCACGGCAATCTTTTGTATCTGACCGACATCGGGCATCATTCCATCCCCGGTAATTGGAGCATCGCAAAACGCCGTTACCTCGAAAAATGCGTGGACCTATACGGCGGCGGTCTGGCGGTTGCCGGCATTCATAGCAATCTATCGCTGCCCGATCCGCTCTTCGCCTGGGACTTTATGCATCTCTCTGCATCCGAACGCGGCGATCAGCATCTTGATGAATTCAAGTCTGAATTCTATATTACAGCCACGCGGCTTTTGCGCGCGTTCGCGTCACTCTTTATCGCCACCAGTGCGTCCACGCCGATGCAGGCTCAGGTCCAGGATGGACGCGCGGTTGTTGTCATCACTGAGTATGATTCGATCCGCAATCTCACCTTCCCGAATCCGCGTGAGATCGATCTTCCTGATCTGTATCGCTCCTATGATGATTATTTGCAAATTTCATATGACCTTGTGCGGCGCGGTGTGCGTTTTGGAAATAACAATTACACGCCCGTGCGTGCGCGTTCATTCTCTGAACCGGTTGAACGTTTGATCTCGACCACCAGCGACGAACTTACGCATCTCTATACCCGCGGCCTGTTCGCTGCGGGTGAGGCGACTCCTCCCGAGGAGATGGCCGTGCAGATCGAAAAGCAGAATCTGATGGCGCGTATCAACCTGCCCATGGGACGTGTCGAAGTCCGCACCGATGAAGGTGCGCACAGTCTCGAAGTTGATGTTGCAAATCTCACGCTCAAGCATCTCTTGCTTTTGCATATTTACTCCGACTCGAAATTTGCGCGCGGTTTCCGCTATGACCGTGAAGATATCGCCCGCGCCCGCGTCAATGAAAATCTTGCCGCGAAATTCAGTATGCGGGCCGAGATCGAAAATCCGTTGACCGGCAAACCGATCGGCATGCGCGATTTCCTCAAGTGGACTCTTGGTGAAGTACGTCCGCTGGCTGAAGCGTTAAACATGTGGGATGACTTAAGGCCGTTGGTTGAGATCTCTGAAGGTGCGCGAAACACAGCCGAGAAAATGCGCGCCCGTTTGCAAAGTGAAATTAGCAATGGCAATGAAGTGCCGTTCGATGTGTTGAAGGAAATCCACTTTGAGCGCGAAGCACAGGTCAAAGGTGATGTGGAGCATATTGCTTCTGATTACAAATCTCTGGGCGGTGATGCTTTCAAGGTTGCCGAATTCCTGCAGCGCGGACGTGATACAGCGCGTCAGATTCAAAATGCGCCCATACAATTCCGCTCAAGATTACAGGCCGTGGTGGAAGTGTCTTATCCTGATAAGACCAGTGAAATTCTTGATCTTGCCCAGCAGTTGATCCGCATTCCATCGGTCACGGCCTGCCCGGATGAACGTTATGACGAAGTACATCGTGCAGGTTCTTTGATCGATGATTATCTGCGCAATGCCGGTCTGGATGTGAAATTCTTTGACGGGAAATATCCCGCGATCTACGCAACATTCCCTCAGTCGAAGGTCGAAGGTCAAAAGTCGCCAATTCTCTTGACGGGACATTTTGATGTGGTTGAGCCCGAGCCTGATGACTCGCAGTTCGTTCCGCGCATTGAAGGTGATTATCTTTGGGGCCGCGGTGCGGCAGATATGAAGACCGTTGTAGCAACCTACATGGTCTGGATGAAAGACATCATAAAAGCCGGCGCACCCTATCCGAACATTTCATTGATGTTGATCGGCAATGAAGAAAATGGCGAAGCTGAAGCCTGGGGCACGCCTTTTGTTTTGAAAGCAATTGGCGACTATGAAGGTCGCCCTTACGAACCGTCTCTATTCATCGCTGGCGAGCGGACTGGTGAAAAAGGCAATGAACTCTTCGGCGAGATCTGCATTGAGAATCGTGGTGTGATGCGTTTTGACGTGATCGCACGCGGCGCAAAAGGACATTCAGGTGTGGCTGGCACAGGTGACTTGAGCGAGAGATTGGTCAATGCCCGCGCGGCGTTGAATGAAATTTTTGCGAAACATCTCACACTCAAAGCAGCCGATGGCTGGCAATCGCAGGCGAAATTTCCGTTTATCAATGTTGGAACTGTGGGTGCCTATAATGTCACCGCGGCAGAGGGGATTCTCGGTGTGGAAATTCGTCCCATTCCGCAGGATGATACATCCGCGCTGCGGGCGGAAGTGGAAGCCTATTGCGCTGAAAATGATCTCGAAGCGAAATTCTCTGTCATGGAAAACGGCGTGGCTTGCGACCCGAATAATCCAGCGTTGAAAGCGCTGATCGAAGCAGTCAAACAGGCATCGGGTGGGGAAGATGCGCGCATCGGCAGGAAACTCCCCGGCACCAGTGCAAGATTCGCCCCGGGCGGTCAAGCCGTTGTCTGGGGACAATCCGGCGTGGGTCCACATGCAAAAGATGAGCGGCATTATATTCCGAGCATTGAACCGTATTACAGATCGTTGAATGAACTTGCAAAATTATGGAAATAAAAAATGGGTCACGGAATTTCCGTGACCCATTTTTTATTTGTGTTTCTTTTCCTGTGATAAAAATTCAAACGGCGGGCGTTGATTTAACTTCACCAGATTCGCGCCTGATTCACTGGCATGGATCGCGGTCAATGAGCCTGTGTCACAACTCAGTCTTTGAAAATGATCGAGCGGCAAACCAAGAAAATGTGAAACCGCCAGCTTGATCGGGTCCGCATGAAACACAACCGCCACAATATCCTGCGGCTTGTTATGTTTTTTCACAACGCCCTCAAGCATATTCACAATGCGCTGCTGCAAAAACAAAAATGATTCACCGCCGGGGAAGGTAAAACGCGAAGGCGCTTTTTGCACGATCTGCCAGGCCTTCAATTGTTGCAGCGACTTCAAAGATTTTCCCTGCCAGTCACCCACATCGGTATCCAGCAAATTAATATCGGTCATGATCTTTAATTTATGTGAATCTGCGATGGGCCGGGCAGTTTCCTGCGCCCTATCAAGCGGACTTGAATAAATGGCCTTGATCGGGACGCCGGTCAGCGCTTCGCCCAACGCCTGAGCCTGTTTTTGTCCCCGTTCATTTAAGTGAACCCCGGGCAGTCGTCCTGCCATTTTCCCTGTTTTGACATAATCGTTTTCGCCGTGCCGGATGAGTAATAAGAGTGGCATTTTATTTTTTCCAATTAAAAGGTTTGAGTTGATAATCTCATAATATCGAGATAGGGCGTTGTTTCATTATAGTAACTGCAAAATGAATTCCATACAGGTTCGTGCGGCAGGGATTCGGGGTGTTTTCTTTTGATCTCCTTATAGGCATCAACTAAACTTAATCCTTCCACTTCCTTGAGCGCCGCCACGCAAAAAGCGGCTGAACGGTTAATCCCTGCTCCGCAAGATACCAGGATCTTATGCTCTTTCTCTTTTTCTGCCAAAATAAAATCGATGCCCTGCTTTATCAAGTGATGCGGGGTGGGTCTCATATCATCAACTGCGAGATAAAGAGAGTTGATTCCATCCTGCTCTATGGGCTCGGCGAGTTGGAGCATCGCTTTAATGGTTTTGAAGTTGAGGTAGTTCTTGTCTAATGTATCTCGGTATTTACCGATGTAAAGCCACGGGCGGATTTCATCCATCTTATTTGATCTTCCGCTTCATTTCTTTTATTTCTTCTTCGCTCATATCGGGCACATGTTCTCTGCGCTCAATATTCAGTGCCTTGCGTTGTGCTTCGCGCCACATCTCAAGCCTTGCGGTGACTTGTGCTTCGTAGCCTTGTTCTGAGGGCGCATAAAAATAGGTGCCCAGCAAGCGCTTTGGAAGATATTGCTGCGGCGTGAAGTGACCTTCTGCATCGTGCGGATAAACGTAATCCTTGCCCTGACCGGTTGCAACGGCATCACGATTCCCATCGGCGAGATGGCGCGGAACGGATACCTGCCCCTCTTCTTCGATCTTTTTCATCGCTTTGAAATACGCGCCAGCGCTGTTCGATTTGGGAGCCGTGGCAAGGTAAAGTGTGGCTTCTGCAATGGGATAGATGCCTTCAGGTAAGCCGATGTAATCAAATGCCTGCGCGGCTGAATTGGCTACAACAAGTCCCATCGGGTCTGCGAGTCCGATATCTTCGCCAGCCAGAATAATTAATCTGCGTATGATGAATTTTGGATCTTCACCGGCGTAGATCATTTTTGCAAGCCAGTACAACGCGGCATCAGGGTCACTTCCGCGCACGGATTTAATGAAGGCGCTGATCGTATCGTAATGCGCGTCGCCATCCTTGTCGTATAACACAGCGCGGCGTTGAATGGATTCCTGTGCCACATCAAGTGTCACATGGATCGCGCCGTCCTTGTCTGGTGCTGTAGATTCAACTGCAAGTTCAATTGCATTTAGGGCGTTCCGTGCGTCGCCTGAGGAAATCTCAATTAAATGGGACCGGGCATCGAGGTCCAGAGAGATGCGTTTGTTTCCGTAGCCGCGTTCCTTGTCGCTTAGAGCGCGGTCAATTAATACACCCGTCTCCGTCTGGTTTAAATTCCGCAGTTGAAAAACACGCGAGCGGGAGATCAATGCTTTGATAACTTCAAAATATGGATTCTCGGTTGTAGCACCGATCAATGTAAATGTGCCGTTTTCTACATGGGGCAGAAGTGCATCTTGCTGTGCTTTGTTCCAGCGATGGACTTCATCTACAAAAAGAATGGTGCGGAGATTGTGCAAGCGTCTGCGCTCGAGTGATTCATCGATCACCACACGCAGGTCCGCCTTGCCAGCCAGGATAGCGGAAATGGTGGTGAAATGACTCTTGGTCGTATTCGCAATGACTTGTGCCAGCGTGGTCTTGCCTGTGCCGGGCGGCCCCCATAAAATGATGGATGAGAAAAGTTTATCGGCTTCGATGGCGCGGCGCAGGAGTTTGCCTTCACCCACAATATGTTCCTGCCCAATGTATTCATCCAATGTGCGCGGACGCATCCGCGCGGCAAGCGGCGCTTCACTTTTTAGGCGTTCATGCATGGCATGGTCGAAGAGATCGTTGGACATGATAGGGATTATAGCAGGAAGGGGGGCGAAAAAAAAAGACCATGCAGTTTAAGCATGGCCTTTTTCATTTCTCTAAAACGATGCGACAGCTTGACCTATATCATCATGGACTTCCATGTAAGTTTCAAAGCCGCTTAGTTCAAAAACTTCCTTGATATGACTGGAGAGGTTGGCAATTTTTATATAGGGAGATTTGTAATTTCCAGCGCTCATTTTTTTGCGGAGTTCATCATCGTTCACATCCTTGTGCAGGGAACGAAGTTTGTTGAAGATGTTATGCAGGCTGCGCAGCCCGGCGCTGCTGATATACGGGGCTTCGGCCATATTCACTAAAATATAACGTGCTCCGTCTGAGATCAATTCATCAGCCTTGGCTTGAAATGCCTGATAGGTGATTGAATCAATATCTCCGTGAATGTTCATCACGGTTACAGGGACGCGCGCGTTTTCTGTCACAACTTTTATTTCCATGTTCTCCTCGGCGTAGATCGAATTTATTTTGCTTCCGGCTGCGGTTTCACGCCAACCAGTTTGCGTAAAATATCAAACCAAAATGGCGCGCCTTGCGCGGCCGCAGCGGCACTCAATAGATAGCCAAAGAGTTTGACAAACATACCCCAGCCATTATTTAAAGAAGGCAGACTGGTCACTGCAAGGCAGTCGCCTGCCGAGCGGATGACAATCTGATAATCGATGATGTCGATCAGGCGGCAGGCTTTGGTATCGAGGGCGGTGGTCGTCCAGCCGGCGGGGAAGTTTAGGCTTTTGGCTGTGGCGAATGAAATAGATGTGGCATCTTCGTTTTGCGCTTCGGCCTGCGCTTGTGCTGCGATTATGGCGCGTGCTGTAGGTTCCTGCCACAACTTTTGAGCAATATTAATTGTGTCTATGTTAATGGAGACGGCGATGGCAAGCCCGATCCAGAAGGCCATCCATTGTGCGCGGATTTTGTACCAGTTACTGGCTTGCGACATGACATCGCCGAACCAGGCTTCTGTATTTTTGCGGTATTCAGCCAGTTTGACATCCAGATCGTCAGCTGCTTTTTCCATTTTTGGCATAAGGTAATGATTAACCCGTTCAAGATTTGGGTTTTTCTCTGCCAGTGATTTGATGCTCGCTTTCATTTCGCTGATTGACATTGTATCCAGCGGAACAGTTTGTCCCTCTTTGCCCGCATTGATGATGACTTCGCAGGCCACTGTCGCAAATGTGGCGTTTGGTATATAGGTGGGACGTCTAATGGCGCCTTTCTTGTCTTTGATCAGGTTTCCGTTTTTATCTTTCTGGGCCAGTTCGATTACCAGTGGATGCTCATAGAATTTCCTTACAAGCGTTTCATCCTTGAGCATGCTGAGAATGGATTTTTCCAATTGTTCCGCGCGCCAGCCTAATAAAATGCTGATCCGGTTTTGAACTTCCATGGTGGCAACGCTGATGACGAGCCAGACGAACACCAGCCCTATTGCGACTTCGAGAATGGCATCTAATTGCATGGTTTCCTCTTTTTTTATGTGATGATAATAGTATAGTAGTGCATCGGGCGAATTTCAAGCCCGGAAGATATTAAGCGTTGGGAGTTTCTTCTGGAGTTTGTAAATGAGATTGATTCACGATGTAAATTCCAGCCAGTGCAATTGCGCCGCCGATCCATTGAATGGCATTGGGAATTTCACCCAGCAGAGGAATTGCCAGGATGGTGGTCAGAATGGGTTGGCCGATCAGTGTGGGAGAAACGATGGATGCGGGTAAATGCCCGAGGGCATAGGTGATGGCGAGATACCCGATCATTTGTGAGATGATGGCTGTTACAAAAAAAATGATCCATGTTTGTGTGGAATAGCCTGTAAAGGAATATCCCAGCACAATATTGATGATGAACATGCCAAGTGTGGCGCTGACTCCCACCAGCCACATGTAGCGAAACGGGTCAATGTGCCTGCGTCCGCGCTGGGTGGTGAGTTGATAGGATGCATAAAAAATGGCGGCGGTACTTGCCATGAGGTCGCCGACGCCAAGCGTGGGATGGGTGAGGAAGTCACTGCCCATTACGAGCGCCGCGCCAGCCAGCGCGAGGGTGAGCCCTACCCAAAAAATTCCGCGTAGTTTTTCTCGAAAGAAGAAAAGCGCAAATAATGCAACCCAGAGCGGTGAGGTGTTGCCGAGCAGGGTGGCGTTGGCGGCGGTTGTGTATTTTAAAGAAGAGTTCCAAAATGCAAAATCGAAGGCGGTAAAAATTCCTGCGATCAAAGGAATGGCCAGATATTTTTTATCTATTGGTTCAAGTATTTTTTGCTGCCTAAGAAAAAAAGGGGTGAGAAAAAAAGTGGAGATCAACACACGATAAAATCCGGTCATGGGGCCGGGGGCATCTGACCAGCGTACAAACATGGCAGACAGGCTGAGTGCAGTGATGCCTATCGCAAGCGCAATGTAAGGAAAAAATCTATTTTGATTCATATCTGAAATTGTACCCCGACTTGATGAAGGCGAATATCTCAGCGGCGGGTGAGGGCGATTCTCTCAACGGTAGGATAAAGCTGATCGAGGCCGCTCAGGCTAAAGTCTGGTTGGATGCGCTGCTCTTCATCCGCCGTAAATTGCGCGCGGCGTGTGATCCAGATCGTTTGCATATTTAATTTTTTTGCGCCGAAAATATCCGCTTGCAGGCTGTCGCCGACCATGATTGCATCTTCGGGAGAAATACTCCATTGGGCAAGGGCGATCTCAAATGCTCGCGCATGAGGTTTGCGGTAATAACATGTGGCAGAGGTGAGGACAAAATCAAAGTAGGAACGAATGCCAAACCCTTCGATCAATTCCTGCACATCTTTATCATCGCCTGCGTTCGAAAAAATTCCAAGATGATAGTTATTGGATTTTAGTTTTTGGATGGCGGTGAGGGCATCCTCTTCGAGGGTCCAGTTGCTTTGGGTGATGGAATACATCGCATCCAACGCGGACCTGAGAACTGATTCGTCAACCTCGGCATATCCCTGCCCTTTGAGTAGTTCACGCAAAACAAAGTGATAGGTGGTTTCACGAAAATCCTGATCACGTTGTGCGTAATATTGCCGCAGGTTTGCGCGGAAGGTGCTGCTATCCAGCTTAATATCATGCTCAAGCAGTTTGTCTGTGAGCGCCTGATCTGCGCGTTTCAGGGGAGAATCCCAA
Organism: Candidatus Villigracilis proximus; assembly: GCF_016717045.1. NCBI lineage: Bacteria > Bacillati > Chloroflexota > Anaerolineae > Anaerolineales > Candidatus Villigracilaceae > Candidatus Villigracilis > Candidatus Villigracilis proximus. Next base: position 278,845 of record NZ_JADJUO010000005.1, read on the forward strand.
TCTCCGCGTGCGTGCATGAGTGTGCCGCCAAGGTCAAAAAGAATGTGGCGAATAGGAGAGGTGTCCATTGGGTATTGGTATACCCCGACAATTGTTTTGCGTAAAGGGGGAGGTTGGCGGGGAGTATGGCTTTTGGCTTGTTTTGATACGGGTTTTCAATGTCACTTATAATTAGACTGATTGATAATAAGGTGATAAAAATTGATCTTTTTATTGAAAAAGGAAAATACCTATGACCGGGATGATCGGCAAAAATTTTGGGAGATATCAGATACTGGAACTGCTTGGTGAAGGCGGTATGGCAACTGTCTACAAGGCGTATGATACGCATCTTGAACGTGATGTGGCGATAAAAGTAATCCGCCGCGATGCGTTTCCGCCCAATCAACTGGATTTAATTCTTAAGCGATTTGAGCGTGAAGCAAAATCACTGGGCAGGCTTTCGCATCCTAATATTGTTGGGGTGATCGATTATGGCGAGCATGAAGGTTCTCCATTTTTGGTGATGGTTTATTTACCGGGCGGCACACTCAAAGACCGGCTTGGAAAACCCATTCCCTGGCGCAGTGCAGTTCAGTTGATTCTTCCCATTGCGTATGCGCTGGAATATGTGCATGAACATAATATTATTAATCGAGATGTAAAACCTTCAAATATTTTAATGACAGAAAAAGGTCAGCCCATGTTGACCGATTTCGGGCTGGTGAAATTGTTTGAAGGAAGAGAACAAAACCTAACGGCTTCCGGCGATGGGATCGGCACGCCGGATTACATGGCTCCAGAACAGTGGATCGGTGAGACCACTGTCCTCTCGGATATGTATTCGCTGGGTGTTGTCTTATATGAGATGATCACAGGTCACAGGCCGTATATCGCAGATACTCCTGCTGGTGTTTTGCTCAAACAAATCAATGAGCCTTTGCCGCTTCCAAATGAATATATTCCCAATCTGCCCAAGAATATCGAGTCGGTTTTACTTAAAGTGCTGGCGCGTGAACCAAAAGACCGCTACCCTGATATGCGTACCTTTGCGTATGAATTGCAATCTCTGGTTGAAGGCAGGGATCCGATTGCATCCACCATTCGAACTGAAAAATTGCGCGAGCAAATGACCGGGAAGGTAAAAAAGCACGAAACTGAAGAAGTCCGGAGACGGGTTGAGCAAATTAAAAAGGAACAGGCCGGGCCGCCGCCTGTAAAAAAGAAAACAAAAATTCCTGTTTGGATGGGTGTCATAAGTGCTTTTGTATTTCTTTTGCTTTGCGGCGGGTGCTGGCTGATATATTCCAATCTTGGATCATTGGGGGTGAAAAGTCCAAATGATCTGGAGCAGCCTTCGCCGATAGCTTCTTCCACTGAAACAAGCCCGGTCACGCCTGTTACGCCAACTGAGGTGCAGGTACTTTCCACTGCGACTCTTCGATCCCAGTGGAGATACGAGACAGTAAAAATGTTTTAATGCGGATTATCCCAGATGGAGAGTTTACGATGGGCAGCGATGATGGTAATTCCGAATCACGCCCTGAAAATTTAGTCAGTGTGAATACGTTCTATATTGATAAATATGAAGTTACAAATGAATTGTACGCAGCTTGCGTGTTTGCAGGAAAATGCAGAAGACCCTTGCAGGAAGGGTCCAATACCCGTGGATCATATTACAGTGAACCGGAATTTGCGAACTACCCCGTTCTTTTTGTGGATTGGAAGATGGCAAACTCCTATTGCGAGTGGAGAGATGCCCGTCTACCCACCGAAGCGGAATGGGAAAAAGCTGCACGCGGTACAGATGGGCGCGCCTATCCATGGGGAAGTGAGTTTGATTGCAGTCTGGCAAATCATTCCGGTTGTATCGGTGACACAGCCGCAGTCAATCAATATGATAAAGGACAAAGCATATACGGTGTTTATGGTATGTCGGGGAATGTCTGGGAGTGGACGAGCACTTTATACAGGTTGTATCCATATAGTGCCACAGACGGCCGTGAAGACCCGGATACGGCAGGCAATCGGGTAATACGCGGCGGCTCATGGCATTTCTTTGGCGGCAATGGAAGCATTTATGCATATACCCGATTTAAGGTAGATGCAAGTTATTCGGGCTTATATGTTGGTTTTCGGTGCGCGCTCGCAAAATAATTTCTAATCATAAAAAAACTCGGAAAATTTTTTGCTCCGGGTTTTTGTTATGTCGCTTATAATTGGCGAGTTCAATATACTTATGTCACGCTAAAAAGTTACTTTATTCACAAGGAATGTATTATGGCAGGGCTGATCGGTCAAAGTTTTGGAAGATATGAAATTCTGGAATTACTCGGTGAGGGCGGTATGGCCACCGTGTATAAAGCGTATGATACACGCCTTGAGCGCGAGGTGGCGATAAAGGTGATCCGCCGTGATGCTTTTCCGCAGGACGATATGGAAATGCTGCTCAAACGATTTGAGCGGGAAGCCAAATCACTCGGCAGGCTGTCACATCCCAATATCGTTGGCGTGATTGACTATGGAGAGTTTGAAGGCTCGCCGTATTTGGTGATGGTCTATTTACCGGGGGGCACACTTAAGGAACGCCTTGGATCTCCAATCCCCTGGCGCGATGCAATACAATTAATCCTTCCCATCGCACATGCTTTGGAATATGTGCATGATCGAAATATTATTAATCGGGATGTAAAACCCTCCAATGTGTTAATGACAGAAAAAGGCCAGCCCATGTTAACAGATTTTGGGCTGGTGAAACTGTTTGGAGATAAGGAAAAAGACTCCACACTTAACCAGCTCCGGCACAGGGTTGGGTACGCCTGATTATATGGCTCCCGAACAATGGACAGGCGAAGCCACAGCACAATCTGATCTGTACTCCCTCGGCGTTGTTCTGTATGAAATGGTCACGGGTCACAGGCCATATACGGCCAGATACCCCGGCAGGTGTTTTGCTTAAGCAAGCCACCGAAGCCTTGCCGCTTCCCAAATTCTATATTCCAAATTTGCCGCAAAATGTAGAATCGGTTTTGCTTAAAGTCCTCGCTAAAGAGCCAGCCAATCGCTATGCAGATATGCGCGCCTTCATTGCTGAGTTGGAAAATTTACAGGCGGGCAAGGATGTTTGGCCTCGTCTGTCAAGACAGAACGTCTGCGTGAACAAATGACCGGCAAAGTAGACCGAATCGAGATAACGCTTCACCTGCTGACCTTCAACCTGCTCGCCAGAAAAGACATTACCTGTCGTTTTGGGAGCGTTCGGCGTGCTTGGCCTTTTGGTAATCTTTGGTGGATATTTTTCCTGAAATCCAATTCCGGGCTATTTTCTGCAGAACCAACAGCTACCCAGCAGGAGACTTCTTCCCCAGCACCTTTGGAGACTCTCCCCACAGAAACACCTGAACCAACAAGCCTCGTCACAGAAATACCTGTCCTGCCGACTGAAACACAGATCCCGCTTGAGATAAAAGATAATAAAAATGTACTCATGCGGCTGATCCCCGCTGGAGAATTTTCAATGGGCAGCGATGATAGTGGTGACGTTGGGTCACGGCCTGCGAATGTGGTTGATCTGGGCGCCTTCTATATTGATAAATATGAAGTTACAAATGAAATGTATGATGCCTGTGTTTATGCCGTAGAGTGCAGAAAGCCGCAGCGAACTAATTCCTCCACGAGGTCTACTTACTATGGCAACCCAGTATTTGCAAATTATCCCGTACTATATGTAGACTGGAAGATGGCAAAAACATATTGTGAATGGAGAGGTGCGCGCCTTCCTACCGAAGCGGAGTGGGAAAAAGCCGCACGCGGCACCGATAAACGGCTTTATCCCTGGGTCGGAAATACACTTGATTGCAGCTATGCCAATATTCCCGGCTGTGTCGGTGATACATCCCCGGTGGATCAGCACGAGAAGGGGCAAAGTATTTACGGCGTATTTGGCATGTCTGGTAATGTATGGGAGTGGACGAGTACTTTATATGATCTTTATCCATACAGCGCCATAGATGGGCGCGAGGATCTAAAGACTGCGGGTGAGCGTATTGCGCGCGGCGGTTCATGGAATACATTTGGCGGCAACGGCGGCAATGTCCGCACAGATACGCGTCTGAAACTGGACCCGGCATATGCAGGGGCCTACGTTGGCATTCGCTGCGCAGTGACAAAGTAAAATAAAAAGCGGAGTTTTCAAAACTCCGCTTTTTTATTTATGCAGCACTCTTTAGATAAATTCCAGTTGGGTCAAGTTCGTCTCGTAGAATTTGCAATTCTTTCTCCGTTACAAGTTCTGTCACTCTCACTTGTGCGGCAATTTTTAAATTCCAACCGGTGTTGGTTTTGGCTTCTTCCACAGTCTTGCCGGGATGTAAAGCAGTCAATATCATTTCGCCGGTTTCATCTGGTTCCAACATGCCAATATCGGTCACCACGCCGGCCATGCCTTTTACCGCGCAAACCGGCATTTTCACGGTCACCTTTGCCTCCAATGAATCCAGCGGACGTCATAAATTCCACTTTTTCCGGGAAGCGGCGTTTCTGATGTGGAGTCATGATGTAACAACGGTTTGCCCAAGCGGCGATCTCTTGTGAGCCGCCAGATCCAGGCAGGCGTACTTTGGGATGTTCGTATCCGCCGATCACCGTCGCATTTATGTTTCCGTATTTGTCAATTTGTGCGCCGCCCATAAAGCCCACGTCCACATTTCCGCGTTGGAGATAGTTTGCAAAAATATCATACATGCTTACCACCGAAAGCGAGCCGCTGACGAGGGTGGGGTCGCCAATTGAAAGCGGCAGGCGCGCAGGTTCTGCGCCAATTACACCCGCTTCGTAGATCATTACTAAATTTGGCGCATGTGTGCGCTTGGCAAGGTTACAGGCCAGATTGGGCTGACCAACTCCAACGAATACAACATCGCCATCACGCAATAGGCGTGCGGCATTAATGATCATCAACTCTGCTGAAGAATATTCCATTTTTCCTCGGGTATTCGGGTTTGTATGGGCAAAAATAAACATGCACGAACTGTACTATTGTGCCTGAAGATTGCCTGTCTGGCAAGGGAGAGATAAGAGTAGACGATAATGTTTTGTTTACTTTGCCCCTGAAATCCTATTGATAAGAAATTCAAAAGGAAGGATAATTGACCGCGAGGAGAGAGACCCCATGAAAAAGAGAAAATCCATTGTTACATTGAGTATGGTGCTTATATTTGTTATGTTAGCCTGCAATATGCCCGGCGTTGCGGTGAAGCCCGAAGGAGAGCCTTCCATTACAGCAGACGCCCCCGTCACATCAACGCCAGCCGTACAGGCGGATCAGGCTACTGCGACAGTTGTTCCTTCTCCAACGGTTGAATTGCCTACACCCACGCAGGAGATCACGCATTCACTGGTTCCTGACCAATATAAAACCAGGCAAATTGATCAATGATGTTGTGTCTGTCGATACCGCCGCTGAGGGACGTGCGCCTTATGGGGATTCTTATAAAGCCAATCTTTTTGAGCGTCCGTTCTTACAGGATATGACTTATGTATCTGATCTGGATATCGTCAGTTACAACCTGGCTTACGATGAAAAGTTTTATTATATTTCCATTGAATTGGTGGGGACGAATCCAAACAATTCCCTTGGTCTTAATTATGCAGTTGAATTGGATATTAATGCAGATGGCTACGGTGATTACATTATTGCAGCCCGTCCGCCGTACAATGTTAACTGGTCACCCGATAATGTGCAGATCGTTGAAGATACCGACCGCGATACCGGCGGACTCTCTGCAGAAAAATCAGATGGTCCGCTGCCCGGCAATGGATACGATACCGTTATTTTTGATGGCGGTCGCGGCGAGAATGACACGGACCCTGATCTGGCCTGGGTGCGTGTAAATGCTGGAAACAGGGCAACGGTTCAATTCGCTTTTAAAGTGGGCTTTGCCGGCACACGTTTTATTTATGGCGTACTTGCTGATGGCGGCTTAAAGAGCTACGCCGACCTGGATTATGTGGATCGTTTTTCAGAGGAGCAGGCAGGCTCACCTGAAAAGAGTGAAGAGTTTTATCCACTCAAGTCTTTATATGCTGTGGACAATGTCTGTCGTGAAGCCTTTGGGTTTACTGGCACGGGTCAGGAACCGCAGCGTTGTAAGCCAACTCGTTAGCTCTAAATTGTGCAGGAATAAACTGCCCTCGAAGTTTTTTTCGAGGGCAATTTTGTTATATTATCCAACTCCTGCGAGAAAGGTTTGCGTGAGATTAAAAACTTCCTGCGGATGTTCCAGCGGCAGAATGTGCGTTGATTTTTCCAATGTTTCGATCTGTATTTTTGGATTTTTCTTTTTTACAAGATTTGCTGCGTTTTCCAGAAAAGTATCTGTTTCTGCACCGCGGATGATGAGCGTTGGGATTTTTAGTTTTGGCAGTTCACGCCACAAATCAAAGTCGCGCAGTCCGGTTAAATAAATGTGAGATTCCCACTCTGGAGAGTAGATCAACTCGAATCCGCCGCCAGGTCTTTGTTTTGTGATGCCAGAAATGTATGCGCGCAAACTTTCATCGCTCATGTATTTAAAGACATCACGCGAACGGTATCCACGAAAGACCATTTCCAAATTGTCGAAGGTGCGGCGGCGTTTGAGTGCGCCCGCGATCTTGGGGTGTACTTTGTTTCCCAGCCCCACCATGCGGATTAAATTCCACATCAATAAGAATGATGGCACGAAGAGCACGGGATCAAATAAAACCAATGCGCGAAATTTTCCAGGGTCACGTAACGCGGCCCGCAGGGTGACAATGCCTCCGATGGAATGACCCACTCCTATCGCTGGAGCAAGCCCGCCCGTAGAGAGGAAGCGCAGCAAGTCATCCGAAAGTGGATGCCAGTCATCAATGTCTTTGATGGTTGCGTCATCCCAAAGCGGGCGGAGTTTCATCCCGAAAACATGATGTTGAGTTTTTAATAATTCAAGCAACGGTTTATAGCATTCAGGCGGGTAGCCGTTGGCGTGAAGAAAATGCAGCGGCGTTCCCTCGCCGCCATAATCGAAGTTTGGAATATTCATTTTTTTTGTCCGCTAATTTTCGCTAATCATCGCTAATTTTTGTTTGATGGATATGCTGCCCTTCGCGCAGTTTTTGCGCTTAAAGAGTAGAGGAATTTCCCTTGGTTAGAACAAGGCGTTTCCATTCGAGGCTTGGGTAGCGCCCAAAATTGATAAGCACGCCAACCTGTATTCCTGTTGCTTTCAGGTAATTTAATAATTGGCCTTCTTCTCTTAAAGTTAAACCATTTGCAGCTTTTATCTCGACGATTATTTTTTCATAACACATCAAATCTGCAATATAGAATTTCTTTAAAGGCTTTCCCTTGTACTTTACAATGATCTGGTGTTGTGCTTTGAAGGGTATTTTTCTTTCCTCCGCTTCCATTTCCATGGGTTCCTGATATACGTTTTCCAAAAAGCCGGGACCTAAGTCATTGTAAACATCCATTGCTGCGCCAATGATCGAATAGACCTCATCTTTAAATAGCAGATCAGCCATAACACCTCACGGTTCTAAAATTCGCGTCTTATTCGCGAGAATTCGTGGACTTAATATTTTCCGTAATTTATTTTCTCGCTGTATTGCGCTTCCACTTTGAGCCGGTCGTGAGTCTTTGCGCCGAGTTTTTCCCAATACGCTGCGCGGTCTTCCACGCCGTATACCCACTCATCGAGATACGCTTTGACTGACTCTTGTGACTCGCTGATCTTATCCCACGCCAGATAGAACTCATTGTCGCGGTCATAATAACCCTGTGAATAAGATGGATGACTCGCGTATGGGACATGACACACGGCATCAACAATATTCGCGGGGATCATGGTGCGGTTCGGGTCGGACCTGATAACTGATTCGTCGACGATTTCTTCTGCTGTGAGGATGACTTTTTGCGCAGCGAACGCGGCTTCCTTTTGCTCACCGATGATGCCCCACAAATGGGCGTTGCCGTTCTTGTCAGCGCGCTGCACGTGGACAATAGCCACATCAGGATTCAAGGCTGGCACAACGATCACATCCTTGCCGCCATAGGGATCGGGGATGCGTTTGATGAGCGGATTCGATTGTTCAAGGCTGGTGGCGCCGGTTTGATTCATAGGCAGGAAGGGCAGGCCGGCCGCACCTGCTTGCAGGCGGGTGATCATGCCAAAGTGGGAATATTCCTCCCATTCGAGTTCGCCTTTTTCGAGTGCGGCGCGTACGATGCGCAGTGAACCAACACCGGGGTTTCCCATGTAGGAAAAGATAACTTTCTTCGCGCATCCCGCTGCGACCATTTGATCGTAAATGAGATCGGGAGTGGCGCGGGCGAGAGTGAGATTCTTTTTTCCCTGACGAATGATCTCGTGCCCGGCTGCAAAGGGAATCAGGTGGGTGAAGCCTGCTGCATAGACCACATCGCCATCGTTGACGTATTCAGAAATTGCCTGCTTGAGTGAAATAAGTTTTGACATGTTATTTTTTCCTTAGCCTCTATTTTGGTTTCTTTTTTCTTTCTGGCTGATTCGATCTTTGTCTTTAGCCAGGCAAAACGTCCGGCGGAAGGGGGAGGGGTCATGCCGCGCCGAAAGGCCCAGCCAATGCCGATTATGACAATTGCTACGAATAGATAGTCAAAATCCGTCTGTTCGGCGAGGTCTGAGGCAACAAAGAGAACAAATGCGCCTCCGCCAATAACATAGAAGAACATTCCCACACGAAAAATTAAGGGATCTTCAGAGTCCATTTGTGAAAATCTCCGACATCGTCTGTATCTTGTACAGGTTTATGGTTTTATAGCTGAGAATAATATTCTGCGGAACGGATATAGTAAAGGGCTTTCCGGTAATGCTTTTTTCATCTTTCTACCAAGTACTTCAAGAAATTCAGATTTATGTTCTCCAAGCCTTTCAAAATAGGGGACAAGCGCTGTGCCGGATATCCATTCGATCACTGCGTCTGAATTTTGCAATATGTGCGGATATATTTTTTCAAAGACGATGATGTCTTTGGCGTTTTCTTCAAACAATATTTTTGTGTATTGATCAATGGATTGAACAGGAGATATGCGTTCAAACCCATTCACGATTTTATTGAATGGAGCTTCTTTTGCCGTTTCGCGGATGAGTAGATGTGAAATATGATTATGGTTTGATGGAATTTGCACACATAATTGTCCGCCAGGGTTAAGCCTTGAAAATAAATAAGGAATTAATTTTTCGTGATCTTCACACCATTGAATGGCGGCATTGCTGAAGATGAGGTCCCAGGAGCCTGCCAGTGTGGATAAATCTCCCTGTTCAAATCGCAGGTTGGGGGCTGCGTGGGGAGCGGCTCGCGCAGCGTCCAGCATTTGTAATGACGAGTCTAGTCCGGTTACGTCACTGTTTGGCAGGGTGTCTGTCAGTATGCGGGTTAATTCGCCTGTGCCGCAACCAAGATCAACTACCTTGAGCTGCGGGCGGATTTCTACAAGTTTCAACAGATCATGGAATGGCGCGGAACGTTCCGACTGAAATTTATGATATTGTTTTGGATTCCAAGACATGATTACCTTTAAAATTTGCCCCTTTCTCAAAAAAGAGAAAGGGGCAGCAGTGTTAAACGTAGTGTTATTTTACAAGGGTGCGGATCTGCTCGTGCATATAAAGCGGGAGATAGTAATGGCCGCCCGCGTTCTTGCCGCTGGAGCCGGAGCCTTTCCAGCCGCCGAAGGGTTGGAAGCCGGGCCATGCGCCGGTGGTGGCGCCCTGTGGACGGTTGGCGTAGGTGACGCCCGCTTCGATATGATCGAAGAACCAGTCAGTTTCTTCGGGGGAGCCGTAGAAACCAGCGGTGAGGCCGTAGTTGACATCGTTGGCGATTGCCATGGCTTCGTCCATGCTGCTGACTTTGCCGATGGTGGTAATGGGCAGGAACATTTCTTCCTTCCATAAGCGATGACTGAAGGGCAGGTCGGTGACGAAGGTATTTTCGCAGTAGTAGCCTTTATCAAACATGCCGCCGGTCTTCACTTTACCGCCGATCAGGAATTTGCCGCCACCCTGGCTGATCTCTGCGCAGAAGTTCTTGAAATCAGTGTAGGATGAATTGTTGACGACAGGGCCGTTGTAGGTGTTGCGATCTGTGGGATCGCCGAGGACTAATTTTGAGGCAGCGTCTTTCAAACGGCCGACCAGGTCATCGTAAACAGAATCAGCTACCAGTACGCGAGAAGCGGCGGAGCATTTTTGTCCCTGTAAACCAAAGGCCGAGCGGATAATTCCGATGGTGGCGCGTTCCAAATCCGCATTCTTTGAGACGATAACGGGGTTTTTTCCGCCAAGTTCCAAAATGATCGGGCGGACATAATTGCGTTTGCCGTAGTCCTGGAACATTTTCATGCCAACGCCGAAGGAACCGGTGAAGGTTACGCCGTCCACTTCGGGGCTGTCGACAAGTGCCTGACCGAGCGTGGAGCCGGGGCCGGTGACGAAGTTTAGTACGCCGTCGGGAATGCCTGCATCACGGAAACAATCGATTAAGAGGCGTACGATCCACGCTGTGTCTGTGGCGGGTTTGATGACTACTGTGTTGCCTGCAACCAGTGCTGCGCCCATGGGGCCGCCGGTGAGAGCGAAGGGGAAGTTGAATGGAGAAACAACCAGCCATACGCCATAAGGACGAAGGACGGATACGTTGCTGGCGTCGTAGCCAACCAGCGGATCTTTGCCCATCTCAACCACGTAGCCGTTGTTCTTTTCCATTTGGTAGCATGAATAATAAATAAGGTCGGCGGTTTCCTGCACATCGCCCAAAGATTCCATGCGGTTCTTGCCGACTTCCATTGCCATGGCCGCGCCTAATTCAAAAATGCGTTGTTCAATTAAGGAAGCGCCTTTGCGGATGATTTCTACCCGTTTTTGCCATGGAGTGCGGCTCCAACCTGGAAACGCCTTGCGTGCCGCTTCCATTGCATCCTGGGCATGTTTCGCATTGCCTTTTTGCATCTTTGCCAACACCCAATCTGTGTTGACCGGAGAGTGGTCGTCAAATTTATCGTCGGCCAGCACTTCTTTGCCGTTGATAAACATGCCATGTTCCTTGCCCATATTTTGCTTGAGTTTTTCCACGGCTTTATCAAAGCCGACGTGAAGCTCTTCGGGTGGATTAAACATGGTGGCATATGTAAGTTTGAAATCTGACATGGGAGTCTCCTTGGTAGTTACAAAGTTTTGTAGTTGAATGGTTGTCCTGTGAAACTACTGACTTAACCCAGTATAGCGTAGGATTTCACAACCGTCAAAGTAAAGCGGCTGTTTTTTGATATGACGTACTTCCTTGTTAGAGTTTAGTGAGAATCTGTAAGAATAAGCAAAAACAGACTATCATTTCTTCAATGCTTTGTATTCCATATTTTTATAAGGAGAAAAAGATGAAATCCCGCTTCACCTTCTGGACACTTCGACGTGCTCAATACGCCGCTGTGAGCCTGATTGCTGTTTTTGCAATATCTGCCTGCGCTCCAGCAGCGACCAGCGCCCCGGTAGTACCGACAGATGCTCCTGCACAAGAGGCTGCCCCTGCCACCTCTGCGCCTGTGGATTCGGTTGTACCTACAGCGACAGAAGCTGCACCCGTTCAGGCGGTTGCCACTTCTCGCGGCCCCAACCTTGAGGCCACCGACCCGACCACAGTCAGTTTGGCTTCGGGACAGTTGCAACTGATTGAGTTTTTCCGCTTTACCTGAAGTACCTGCCGCGCAATGGCGCCCATGGTTCATGGGCTTGAAGCGGAATATTCTGGCAAGGTCAAGTTCTCCTATCTTGATGCTGACGATCCAAATACAGACTCATTTCAACGAACGCTTGGGTTTGCATATCAGCCTGAGCTATATCTGCTGGATGGAGATGGGAACGTCCTGATGAAATTTATCGGCTTCTACATCAGAAGATCAATTAAGAAGCACCTTTAATCAATACTTGCAGTAACCAAAACTGCCCATCGAAAAGATGGGCAGTTTTTTGATCTCTTACAAAGGTTGTTTTTTTCCAAAAAGGCACAGTCGAAAACTTAGCGACTTAGTGCCTTTGTGACTTTGTGGTTTATTACGTTTTACTTATGCAAGTGGTCTATTTTGTATTCCTTCATTTATAATCGCCGCCTATAGAAATCTTCATTAAAATTTCAGTTTTTATCTTTGGACTTGTCATTGTGGTCATGACCATTTTTTCGGCGCTTTCCACCTTCGTATTGACCCGCGCCGCGCGCAGTCAGTTGAATCGGGTGGTGTTCGGTCTCATGCGCCGCATCTTTGAATTTATTCTGCGCTTCACGAATACGTATGAACAGCGCGATCAGATCATGGCCTATTATTCACCGATCAGTTTGATCATGCTTGTGCCTGTTTGGTACGCGCTCATTATGTTGGGATACGCTGCCATGTATTGGTCGCTGGACGTAGGGGACTGGTTCGCCGACATCCGCTACAGCGGTTCATCCCTGCTGACGCTTGGTTTTGCCACTTCTGAGAATCCCTTTGTGACCATACTGTCTTTTTCAGAAGCCTTGATCGGATTAATTCTGGTAGCTTTGTTGATGGCTTATTTGCCGACCATGTACGCCGCCTTTTCACGGCGCGAACAGGCTGTCAGTATGTTGGAAGTGCGCGCCGGGAATCCGCCGTCTGCGTTGGAAATGCTCCTGCGGTTTAATCGCATTCACGGTTTGGACAAACTCAATGAGTATTGGAAAACATGGGAAATATGGTTTGCAGATATCGAAGAGAGTCACACCACTTTGCCCGCGCTGGTTTTCTTCCGCTCACCGCGCTCTGATAACTCGTGGATCACTGCTGCAGGTGCAGTGTTAGACGCCGCCGCCATCACGGTATCAGCTGTGGATATTCCTGCCGATGTCTCGGCCTCATTAAGTATTCGCGCCGGGTACCTTGCCTTGCGGCGCATCGCTGATTATTTTGATATTCCTAATCCGCAGAATCCAAATTATCCAAACGACCCGATCAGCATTACGCGTGAAGAGTTTGACGAGTTATTATCCAAATTGGAAGTGGCGGGTGTGCCATTGAAAGCGGACCGTGAAAAAGCGTGGCTTGATTTTGCCGGCTGGCGAGTCAACTATGACCGGGTCTTGCTGGTACTTTGCAAACTGGTCATGGCTCCCCAGGCACCCTGGTCCAGTGACCGTGTGCAAAGATTCAAAATGCCCCCGATGTTCATCTTCAAAAAGAAACATAAAGCACCCCAAAGGACTTGGCCCTAAACCTGAATTTCGGGGGTCATTTTTCTGTTCACTACTAACTTTTTACTTCCACTTTTTACTTATTACTTATTACTTATTACTCATCACTTCTCATGCATTCCCGTCGTAATTTCTCGCATCTGTAATGGCCTTGGTCACATTCACAAACGGAAGCAGGATCAATCCCATCACGAAGAAGAAGATCAACGAAAGGAGTGCAATGCGTAAATTGCCGAACATTTGATTCGCGAGACCGAAAACCAAAGGTCCGATCCATGAGGTGCCGCGTTCGCTGATCTCATAGAAAGAGAAGAACTCTGCTTCCTTGCCGTTCGGGATCATCTGTGCGAACAAACTTCGGCTGATGGCTTGCGAACCGCCCATTACCAGTGCAATGAAAATTCCAAGTATAAAGAACTGCGCAGTTGCGGTCGGACCTTTTAATCCGCCGTAGGCATAGATCACCACGCCGGCCCAGATCACAAGGCTCACAACCACTGACTGCTTCGCGCCGATCCAGCCGGCAAGTTTGCCCCAAAATAAAGCTCCAAAGAACGCCACGAATTGGATCATCAAAATAACGGCGATCAATGTTGATTGTTCAAGTTCCAGCCCGCCCTGAATCAGAGGCGCGGCGGCAAATGTCGAAGCCACGGCGATCACTGTCTGGATTCCATCGTTATATAAAAAGTAAGCGATCAGGAATTTCAAAGTCTCAGGGAAATGCTTCACTTCACTGATGGTCTTACGCAGCTGCTTAAAACCAATGCTGACATACGTATCCCCGGCAGGCAGTTGACGCGCCGCATGACGCGGGCGTAGGCGGCTCCATGTCAGGAAGGAAAATCCAAGCCACCAGATACCCGCAGAAGCAAGGTTGATGCGCACAGCCAGATCGCCGGGTATGCCCAGGTCTTCGCTGAACGTGAAGAAGGCCAGATTAAGCGCCAGTAAAATTCCGCCGCCCATGTAACCCATCGCCCAGCCATACGAAGAAACGCGGTCTCTTTCATCTTCACTTGCAATATCAGGCAGATAGGCATTGTAGAAAACCATCGCCGCACCAAAAGCAAGATTGGCGACAACAAACAGCACGCCGCCCAGCCACCATAATCCGCCGGTGACGAGGAACATCAAGATCGTTGCCACTGCGCCGATGGTCGCAAAAATTTGCATCATGGTTTTGCGCATATGAGAATAATCCGCGATCGCGCCGAGAATGGGCAGGAACAAAACCTGCATACCCACAGAAAATGAAATACAGTAAGGCAGGAAGGAATCCGGGCGCAACAGGGATTCCCAAAAAATGAAACGGTATCCGTACCTGCTGCTTCTGCCGCTGTGCGCGCCAATGAAGCCACATATGGCCCTAAAAATACCGTGCCAATTGTCGTGCTGAAGGCTGAATTTGCCCAGTCGTACATCGCCCAGCCGAAGATCTCTTTTCTATCGTTCATCATTGCTGTGTCTTTTGCCATACATCCTCCAAGCCTGAAATTGGTTATTATAGAGACAACACAAGGCAGTATAAGTAGTTTCGGCTGCAATGTAAAGAAATTGTTATTGTCTCAATCGGATGGGCGTGCTATCATTGGCGCCTGTGCGGACAATCTGGATGAAGAACTCGCATCCTTCGCACCCTAACCTGATCCTACTTAATAAGCATTATCCATGCTGGAGCATTTAACTCATGTTTGAAACCCTCACTGGAAGACTCAACACGATCTTTGACGGATTACGCCGCCGCGGCAAACTCTCTGAAGCGGATGTTGATGCCGCCATGCGTGAAGTGCGCCTCGCACTGCTCGAAGCCGATGTGCATTTTAGCGTGGTCAAAACTTTCATCGCCCGTGTGCGTGAACGCGCCGTGGGCTCAGAAGTATCGAAGGCATTAAATCCCGGCCAGCAAGTGATCAAAATAGTCAACGACGAATTGATCGCATCGCTCGGCGAACCCGTTGGATTAAATCTCACCGGCCCGAAACCGCGTGTCATTATGATGGTCGGTTTGCAGGGCGCTGGTAAAACAACCGCCTCCGGCAAACTTGCACGACTGATGAAAGCAAAAGGCGAGCGCATTCTGCTGGTGGCTGGTGACCCGTATCGTCCCGCCGCTGTAAAACAATTGCAGCAACTCGGCGAACGCCTCGATGTTGAAGTTGAAACTGACCCGACACTGACTCCGCCGCAGCTTGCGAAGCGTGCTCTCGATAAAGCTGAAAAGGGTGGATTCAGTCTGGTGATCGTGGATACAGCCGGCCGGTCGCAGTTGGATGCGGAGCTGATGGGTGAGTTAAAAGCCATCGCTGCGAACGTCAACCCGATCGATATCCTGCTCGTAGTCGATTCCATGATCGGTCAGGAAGCCTTGAACATCGCGCAAGGTTTCAAAGAGGCCATTAATTTAACAGGCCTCATCCTCACCAAAATGGACGGTGACTCACGCGGCGGCGCTGCGATCTCGATCCGCTCAGTGACGGGCATCCCGATCAAATTTATCGGTACCGGTGAAAAACTCGACGCGCTTGAAACGTATGATCCCTCGCGTTTGTCTTCCCGCATTTTGGGCATGGGCGATATGATCGGCCTGATCGAAAAAGCCGAAGCTGCCTATGGCGAGCAGGACATGGAAAAGCAAGCCAAGCAGGCGCAAAAAATGATGAAGGGACAATTCTCTTTGGAGGATTGGCTCGATCAAATGAAACAAATGAAGAAGATGGGTCCGCTCTCTCAAATTATGGAAATGCTCCCAGGTCAAATGGGACAGGCCGCCCGTGGCATTGACCCGGCCCTTGTTGAAAGTTCATTCAAACAATCTGAAGCCATCATTTACTCAATGACTTTGAAAGAACGCCGCGACCCTGATATTTTGAATGCCTCGCGCAGAAGGCGCATCGCTGCCGGCTGCGGCATGGATGTGCAGGATGTGAACCGTCTCATCAAGCAATTCCGCGAAGCGCAGAAGATGATGAAGATGTTCCAAAAGACAGGCGGCAAGGGAATGGGAAAACTGTTTGGCTAATTCGTTGAGCAGTGGATAGTTGCCGGTTTGATGGTTGTGCTTTTTTAGATGATGAAATAAAAAGTGGATTGTGCTGTTGATGCGCAGTCCACTTTTTAACACGCTCCGGTTTTCGCGGCGTTACAGCGTCCAAAACTTTGGGTGGGGAGATAGTTATATAAGTTTCAAAAGGAATTCTTCGGTCTCCGTGCCGTTTTCTTCTGTAAACTTATCTTCGCCTGCAATAACGAATCCGCATTTCTGCAATACTCGCTGAGACCCGATATTATGTTTTACAACATGCGCAAACAGCGGACGTATTTTTACAATATCTAAGAATTCTGCAAGTGCCTTTGTCGCGATGCCTTTACCCCAGAATTCTTTTCCGAGCCAATACCCAATTTCCCATTTATCGGATTGTTCCCAGCTCAAAATATTGCCAGCTACATGCCCGTCAAAGAGAATGGTTTTTATGATTCCATTTTTATTAACCATGATCTTTGACCAATGTGCCATAAATGCCTCCCGCGGTCTGGATGGAAAGGCGGCCATTTGTGTTGCTTCTGGAACTAATTGCTGCTCGTAGAATATCGGCAGATCTGCTTCGGCCACAGCGCGTAATGTAACATTATTTTTCGTCATAAGTTTCTCCGTAAATTGGACTTGCGCAGATTCTCAATCAGCTAATTTTACATGACGGCGCGCTTGTATGTTTTACGGGGAACGCATCGTCTGATGGATTACTACATTAAAGGAAAATTAATATGACAGATTCCATTAAAAATAAGAAACCTTTTGAAGTTGGCATTTATTCCTTCGTGGAATTAACTCCGGATCCCACTACGGGACAGTTGCTCGACCCGACCCAGCGCATGAGCAACCTGATGGAGACCATCGAACTGGCCGATCAGGTTGGCCTGGATGCCTTTGCTCTTGGCGAACATCACCGCCCCGATTTTATTTCGTCTTCGCCGGTCACCATTCTGGCTGCCGCCGCCGCGCGGACAAAGTCCATTCGGCTGAGTACCGCTGTGACCGTTCTAAGCTCCGATGACCCCGTGCGTGTCTTTCAAGATTTCGCCACCCTCGATCTATTGTCCAAAGGCCGGGCTGAGATCATGGCGGGGCGCGGTTCCTTTATTGAATCATTTCCGCTCTTCGGCTATGACTTGAATGACTACAACGAATTATTCTCTGAAAAACTTGAATTGCTTTTGCGATTGCGTGAATCTGAGATCGTGACCTGGTCTGGAAAGCATCGTCCTGCTTTGTTTGAGCAGGGCGTTTATCCGCGCCCGCATCAGGAAAAAATGCCGGTCTGGATCGCGGTGGGCGGCACGCCCGAGTCTGTCATCCGCGCCGGTAAGTTGGGACTTCCGCTGGCGATTGCGATCATCGGTGGTATGCCCGAACAATTTGCACCGCTGGTTGCTTTGTATCGCGAAACCGCCGAACGCGCCGGGCATGACCCCGCCAAACTTGAAGTCAGTATCAATTCTCATGGTTTTATTGCAGATGATTCCATGCAAGCCGCCGATGATTACTTCCCCTCGTTTCAGCAGATGATGAACAAGATCGGGCGTGAGCGCGGCTGGTCCGGCATGACCCGTCAGCAATTTGAAAAATCCCGCACCCTGCGCGGCTCAGATTTTGTCGGGAGTCCTGATGAGGTTATCGAAAAGATCCTATTTCAGCATAAGATATTCGGGCACCAACGATTTCTAATTCAATTGGGCATTGGGACAATTCCGCACGCCAAGATGATGAAAGCCGTTGAATTGCTTGGCACAAAAGTTGCCCCCGTTGTACGCAAGGAAATTTCAGGGTAGAGATGGATACCACTGGATATATGTGGAAATCAGCCTGGAAAGCCAGGCTGTAATGTATAGGCGTAAGATTTGAATACTGAAAAACCCCCCATTACATATCTAGATATTCTTAACTTTTTTCTCGTACATTTTCCTTCAACAGAGTTCCTTTATAAGCCGTGCAAATGTAGAGCTCAGTCCACGCTTTATTGGGCAGCTTTTTCTCAGAACAACTCATCCAACAAAATATAATAATTTATCTTATCCCAATCGGGTTGAATTTCAAGCAGACTGAAAAATAAATTGAGGTATTCTTTATCGTTGCCTATATCATGTTGAATTGAACGGACACAAAAGGCTATGTCGTACCATTTATCCGCCTTGCCGCTTCTGCCTAAATCAATGAAGCCGCTTGTTTTATCTTCTCTAATGAAGATATTGCTGTCTCCGAAATCACCATGAGAAAACACCAATTCTTCGTTTGGTTTTTGGGTTTTTAGAAAAGTATGCAACTCATTCGGGTCTCTAAAGGGCGTGTTGTCCTCCCAGTTTTCGGTGTTCACATCGGCCAGTTTATTTTGTAACAAATAGTCTAATTCATTAAGCCGATTGTCTACGTTGTTATTGTAAGGACAATCCAAAGTGCTGACGGACTGAAAAAATTTTATGCCTTCGCTGTAAATTTTCACCATCCTTTTCGGGTCACGGTGTTGTTCGTAATCTTCGCTTCCCATAACACCGTCAACTTCACGCATTAGTAAAAAGTTTGCGCTTTCATACTTTTCAAAGTGTAATACTTCTGGAACAGGTAATTTTTCTTTTAACCATAGCATGATATCTTTCTCGCGTTCGACATTGTAAGTTGTCATATCATACCGGCTGTCTGATATTTTCAAATAAAAATTTTCATTACGCCCGATTAATTTATATACACGAGCGGGAGACATTCCTTCCGTATCTTTTACAAAACGGTAATTTCTGGTAATTTTACTTAACTGCCTGGAAAGTTTTAACTTCAACATCGTTTATCTTTTTGGCACAATAATTTTTATGGCATAACCACCGTCGAATGGCTCGTGTGACTGGCACTAGGTCTGGGAACGTGTGTTAGTCGTTTATATGGTTTCTAAAGCGAAAGCCACCATTTCCGTCTGCTTTTTTCTTGTAGTATTCGTATTGCATCAGGTGTCCCTATTTGAATTAAAACGTCTTTTGAAAGATTTCTAATCTTTTGACTTTTATCCACTAATAACTCGCTAATGGCGTAAACAGCTTCGTCTGCTTTGAGTCTTCCCAGGGCGTCAACAATCCAAAAACGTACCGACACTTCACTGTCGTTTATAGAATTAATCAACTCAGGTATTGCTCGCTTATCCCCGATGTCTCCTAACGCTTGCGCAGCACCGACACGTGCATCTGGGTCTTCACTGTTTAGCAATTTTATCAAGGGCTCAACAGCGTCTTTGCCAAATATAAGAATACCTGAGATGGCAGTTGGATGATTTTCAGGCTCATTCAATTGAAGTAATAACCTGGTTAAATGTTCTTCACTGTTTTGAGCAAGTGTCTGCAAGGCTTCTTTTCTCTCGAGCTCAGCCTTTTCACGTTGTTTCAACCAAATTTGTTGACGTTTCCATATTCTTTGTAAGTTAGCACCACAATTCTTACAAGTAGCTGCAGTAATGCTGTTTTGTGTGTAACAAAATGGACAACCTGCTTGTAATACAGCCTCGCATGAAATACAAAACTTGTTCGTGTTTGCATTTATTGTGCTGCACTTAACACAAATAATCTGACCAGTTTTAGTCCAGTCAGTCATGACGATAGCAGAGCCGCAAGCGAGGCAATTAAACGGCTCGTTTGAATTGATACTGGTGGCGTCTAACGGAGAATTACAGGCTGGGCAATTTAGTAGATTGAGTGTCATAAATCCAAAATTATCCTATTAATGAGGTCGAGTTTTAAGCCATCATTTTTGTGCCCGCCCAACAGTTTGCGTTACCTGCGCTGGGGCAGGACGGCGAAGCCGTCCAACCAGAAAAATGATAAAGCGTAGGAAACTGCTTGGTATGTGCGCACGCGAAGCGTCCCAGTGTCAGGTAGTATCATGAAAAGGGACACGGCAGATCGATGTTAGGTAGGTCGTAGCAGACCGTCGTGCAGCAAGATCGCCGTGTCCGTTCGTCAGGTGAGCCCGAACAGTTGCAAGGTCTGCACGCTTTGTTAGCCACCTTTTGACGAGGGACGTACACCGCCACCCAAAGGATTCACTGGCAAAAAGAGATAATGAACTCGCTTTGCCAATTCACAAGTTTTATCAACACCAAGCCAATGATTCATTTCTTGAATTGCTGGCAACCATTCTTGTTCGTTTTGTGGACATTTAGCATTTTCTCGATTTTCACCATAGAAGTAAATGAACAATAAACGAACATTGACTAATGGAACACATTCATTCATTAGGAAATGTAAAACTGCTAATCGGTTGGCATATTGATAATAATTCTTGAGCCAATTTTCAACAGGCTTTGATTGATTGCCAAAAGCCTGACTTGCCTTTTCTAATGCCGTAAATATTTTTTGCTTACTTGTTGGATTGGTTGCGCCACAATCGCTGTTTATTTCGCCAATGTGGCCTTTTGCTTCAACCAAAAGCCACTCGTCACGATTATCAAAATGGATTTTACCAACGGCGTCCCAATTTTGGGAATTGCCAGTTTGCGCCCAGAAAGATTTCCATTTTTCTTGAACCTGCTCATCTTGAATAAATTCAAGCCCTAAAAACTCTTTATCGTCTTGCAAAGGCGCATTTTCTTTGGAAAAGTCAAAATCTAAAAACTCAACCGAATTTCCGCCAATTACATTCAAAATATTCTGCGATAAATATTCTCGATGATAACCAAGATGACGAAGTAAATGCCATTCGCTACCATATCCAAAACCTATTTTTCCCATAAATGATTCCTATGTTTTGCAGGTGGGTGGCTAACGGTTTGCGTTACCCGCGCTGGGGCGGGCGGCGGGACGCCGTCCGACTGGGAAAATGTTGAGGCGTAGAAAAATGCTTGGAATCGCGCCAGAATCCCCAGCGTCGGGTAGTATCATAAAAAGCGGACATGGCAGATCGATGTCGGGTAGGTCCTAGCAGACCGTCGTGCAGCAAGATCGCCATGTCCTATGTGCATTAGCCTGAACAGTTGCAAGGTCTTGAAGACCGTATACTAGCGCAGGCATATCTCCATTATACAAAGCGGAGGCAGGAATGACAACTAGTAGCGGAAAGTTCGTAGGGATCGATGTAGCGAAAGACAAGTTAGATATCGCAGTGCTGGGGGAGAAGAAAGCCAGCCAGGTGGGGAATGATGAAAAAGGAATCACAAGTCTACTTAAGAAAATGCAAGTGTTGAAGCCAGTCCTGATCGTAGTGGAAGCGACGGGTGGATACCAACGTGCAGTCGTGCTGGGACTGTACGAAGCAGGGTTGCCAGTAGCCGTGGTTAACCCAGTGCGAGTGAGGCAATATGCTAGAGCCAGCGGACTACTGGCCAAGACGGACAAACTGGATGCTTTCAACCTGGCAGAGTTCGGGAAACAGATGAAACCGAGGCGGTTCGAGGCAAAAAGCGAGAACGAACGATACATATCGGCCCTGTTGGTGCGGCGCAGACAGCTGGAAGAGATGTTAAAAGCAGAAAAAAGCCGCTTGCGGACGGTTTCAGTGGAGATGAGAGAGTCTGTAGAGCGGATGATTGAGATGTTGAAAGAAGAGATCAAGCGGCTCGAAAAAGAACTGGACCGCTTCATGAAAGAACATGAAGACTGGCAAGAACAGGAAGATATTCTGCGCAGCGCCAAAGGCGTGGGACGGGTAACGGCAACGACCTTGCTGGCAGAGCTGCCAGAACTGGGAAAGTTAGACCGCAAGAAGATTGCTTCCTTGGTGGGCTTGGCACCGATGAACGCGGACAGTGGCAAGAAGCGAGGGTATCGAAAGACAAAGGGTGGGCGAATGGAAGTGCGCAACGTGCTGTACATGTCGACTTTGGTAGCGACGCGCTATAACCCATTGATCCAGGCGCAGTATCAGCAGTTATTGAAGAGGGAAGGTGAAGAAGGTGGCGTTGACAGCGTGCATGCGAAAGTTCCTAACCATCCTGAACGCGATGATGCGAGATGGGCAGCCTTTCGAGGTTCGGCTGTAACATGATGTGATGGCGACTCCTAAAATCAAACAACTGCCTTGACATTCAAGACAGTTGCTGCACCTTTGTTAGGCACGGCATTGTCTTTCATAATGATAATCTACTTGATTACAACCTGCAAGCCGTTCAAAGTTGAATACACCCCAAGAATTATAAACAAAATCCCAAGAATATACTATCACCAATGGTAACCAAGAAATTATTTTTGAATGCGAAGGCTCGTTTTGAGGGATTTTAACCAAAACCAAGCAAGTGCAACATTTGCATAAACCAATACCTGTATTCGATAACCCTGCGCTTACTTGCCAAGGACGAAGAATTTTTGAGAATTCTATTTGTGATGACACAGATGAGGAAATTGTGTGATTTTCTGCTGCGTCGCCAATTGCGCCGCTTAATATAAACAGGATACCGATGACAATAAAGATTAGAGATAAAAGGGGAAATTTTTTTTGACGAATTGGCAAAACTGTTGCGAATGTAAATGCCATAATTGCGAAGATTGCTCTTAAGGCATAAGTTGGAATAAGAATAAGTAACCCAAAGATAACTATAATAATCAAAATTGCTATTCCAATTGAATTTCGGCGTATCTTTTTATGAAGAGAAATATTCATGGGCTTCATCCAATTCCTTTTGCCTGTTTTACAACAAAGTGCCTAACGGTTTGCGTTACCCGCGTGTGGGCGGGCGTGGACAATGTTTGAGATGTAGGAAAAGCCCGAAGCCAGAAAAATGCTCCTAAATCGCGCAGACTCCCACACGTCGGGTGCACGCTTTGTTAGCCCGCTTTTCTTTTTTAGATCAATTTGTTTCATCTGCACGTTCCCACCAAAGAAGTGTACAAATCAATCCAATAACGCTAGTCAGCGTGATAATGATAAAACTAACCGAACCCAAACTTTCTCCCTGAGAATATAAAACAGGAATAGACCAAGGAAAGTATTCTCCCCATCCCGTAGCGTTTATCAGTTGCGCCAATATAAGAGCAATAATTATGGTGCTTATTGGTGGTAAATACCCATGTCCTGCACTTGCCGAGAATGCAATTGGTGTAGTGAGGATAATAGTTGGACTCGCTGCAATTACAACAGAAATTCCACTTTGTATAAAAATTGCGGGGTTTGGGGGGAAGGCTCAGCGCAGTACCAATACAAAAAGTGAGCAGGCAAAGCATTATTGTCAGCGCAAAGGACCACCTCATCACTACGATGCACTTGCTCATCACAATAGTTGAACGTGAAGTTGGCAAAGCAAATAAATCTTTGATTGTATGGTCAGAATACTCTCGCCCAAATACCCAACTGGTAATGACACCAAAGAGAACTAAACCGCCAGCCCCTACTGCCATGATGAGAAATTGAAAATAGTTGTTCCAATCGGCGGTTCCCATCGTCAAATTTGCTTTCATACTAATTAATCCAACGCGGCGTGCCATTTCTGGGTCTTTCAAGACAATCATAAAGAACCCGCCACCTAGCGGTATCATCGCAAATCCGAGCGCGGTGAACAAAGGCACTTTAGACCGACGCGCTTTAAGAAATTCTACCCAAATGGCTTGCACTAGGTTGTTCATTGTGCTTTTCCTTCTTTTACTGCGACCATACGCAAGAAGTAATGTTCGAGGTCTTCTTGTTCAACATAGAGCATTGTTGGGGCATATCCAGCATTTACCAATTGCGTTGCGATTTTATCGGGATGGTCAATTGCCGCTTTTCCCTTTATTTCAATAACATCATCTGGTAATAATTCAACAGAATATTCGGCGTTGCTAAGTATGCGATAAGCCGCGTGAATATCGTTTGAACGAACAAGTACTCTTTTTCGCCGATTACGTTCAAGTTCATCTACATCAAGTTCTTGAATCAAACAACCGCGATGGATAATGCCAATACGATGCGCAAGCCGCGATACTTCACCCAAGATATGACTCGACATGAAAATAGTGACTCCTTGTTCATGTGCGAGTTCAGTGAGTAGGTTTCGGATTTCTACAATGCCTGCTGGGTCAAGCCCATTTGCTGGCTCATCGAGAAACAAGAGTTCGGGATTATGGAACAGGGCTTTGGCAAGTCCCAATCTTTGTTTGTTGCCTAATGAGAGTGTGCCTGCTTGTTGGTCTGCGTACTGCGATAGCCCTAGTCGCTCAATGGCATAACTAACAGATTTTGGCTCTGTGCCAGGGCGCAAACGTCGCATTACTTCAATATTTTCGCGCACAGTTAGTTCTGGATACGCATTAGGAGTTTCACCAGAAAGCCTACACGACCATAACTTATTAATTCCGATGTGAATTGACGATTCCAACGCGGGCTTCTCCGCTTGTTGGCTTGACCATGCCAAGCAACATGCGTATTGTCGTGTTTTGCCTGCGCCGTTGAGTCCCAAAGAGCATATATTTCGCCTTTAGTAACGCGCAGAGACAAATTGTCAACGGCGGTAACTTTGCCGTATTGTTTTACAAGATTGTTGGTTTCAATGGCTGTGTACATTTTTTCCTGAAGGTGTTGTTATGCAAAGTGCGGGCTAACGGTTTGCGTTACCTGCGCTGGGGCGGGGACGGACGCCGTCCGACCTGGGAAAAAGCGATAAGGGGAAAAAAGGCTTGGAATCGCGCCAGCATCCCCAGCGTCGGGTGCACGCTTTGTTAGGCGCGGTTGAACCGAAGACTCGCTAGCGCTAAAAAAGGCATTTCCATAAATAACTACTGCCTATTCTTTCGTAACTTTTTTCGCCAAGATTACACTATCCGAATTTTGCTCTAAATATTCATCTGCGCTGACTATAGAAAAACCATATTTAATGTAAAACTTTATTGCTCTGGAATTTCCATTTGTAACTTGGGCTATAACTGTACGGAAGGAGTTTGATTTGCCCTTGAAAACATGGCATTCATTAAATCTCCCAAGCAACGCTAGTTCCCCGACATTCAGGGGCTACCCATACCTGTAACATTTCTCCTACGTCTGCTTGATTATCAAGGCGATAGAGTGCCGCAATTCCAACAGGCTCATTATCAGAAAAGGTGACAAAAGTTGCTCTGTCAATTCCGAGTGCGGTACTTTCTACTTGTTCGCGCCAACTTTCAAGCAGTTCGTTGTAATGCCGAATCGTAAGTGGATGAAAAGCATAAGGCGCATTTTGTAAAGAATTAAGCCTTATCTGCTTGAATAGGTCTGCTTCGCCAGATTGAATTCGTCTTGTGGTGAACATATTGTCTCTTTCGTAATGGCGGTTTAATTGATTAGCGCCTAACGGTTTGCGTTACCTGCGCTGGGGCGGGGACGGCGAAGCCGTCCAGCCAGAAAAATGATAAGGCGTGGAAAACTGCTTGGGATGTGCGCAGACTCCCCAGCGTCAGGTGCACGCTTTGTTAGGCGTTTTTGGGTTGCGTAAGATTCTTGCCTGTAAAGACTCCACTGCAATTAACAAGATTTTTACATACAGCAATCTTTGCTAATAACCAAAATGACACAACCCATAAAGGCAACAAGTAATTAAAGGTTATACTTGATCAAAGAAGAATTAAAGTCGACGATTAACCTCTTCTCTGCGATTAATAAACCTGCCCTGCCCCAATCATGCCGAAAATCAGTGCCTGCCGTAATAACCGTAACTCCATAAAAATTAGCAAACTTAGTTGTCATTTGTACAAAGAGGATTGCAATAGAAAAGGTCATGTCCCCAACCCGCCAATCAAAGTGAATAATGGTCAAACGGCGAAATCGAGATTTGTTTTCAGGCGCATTCATGTCAGCAAACGCACCTTGGCTTGTGCCTCACGAATTTGATTTGCATATTTCATTTTGAGCGAGTGCCGAGAACTGCAACCACAATCAAAAACCCTATTAGGATTGACATGCAAATGACTGACAAAAGGATTTTGATTATATTCATGAAAGATACTATGCCTATTTTTTTTTTTTTGAAGCGCCTAACGGTTTGCGTTACCCGCGCTGGGGCGGGCGGCGGGACGCCGTCCGACTGGGAAAATGCTGAGGCGTAGAAAAATGCTTGGAATCGCGCCAGAATCCCCAGCGTCGGGTGCACGCTTTGTTAGGTTGCGTTTTTATCCAAAGTTCAATCATTTCATTTAGCCTGTTTAAATTTGATATAAGCGAATTACCTTCGGCTATTACTTTTTCTGTTGGTGGATAATTAAAGATTGAATCTCCATTTTCATCTACGTCTATTTCGGGTTGCTGAGCATATTGTGGGGTAGAGTTTTGCTAAAGAGTAATATCCTGACAGGTTTTGAAGATTTGAAACATTTTCTCTATGTCTGCAATATACACTTGCATTGGGTCAGATACTTCAAGTGTGCGCACAAAACTTGGTAATAGTGCTTTTGGATTTATTTTCTCCATTGCTAATTCTATTGTGTTTTCAAGTATTTTTTGATTTTATGATGCACCTTTTCAGTCTGCAAGATAATTCATTTTCCAGTTTTCTGCTCAATTCTTTCTGTTCCGCTTCTAATTCAGGCTTTCTCAATATGTCTGGAATGTCATAATCAAGGAGTTGTTTAGCAAATCTACAGAGAGTTTTGCATATTGCGCTAACTAGATCAGATGAAATAGTAATGCCATTTCCTTGATGATACAGTTTGTTTCTTATGTCATGATAAAACGAACATGGGACAAATCAATTCCATTACTTTATCTGGCGTTGCCTCTTTTACTGCCCTGACCAATTCATGAAAACCGCCATTAACACTTTCTGCTCGTTTATGGAAAGGGTTTTGCGC
>NZ_JADJUO010000006.1:0-70207 GCF_016717045.1 Candidatus Villigracilis proximus
CTTCATCCTTATCCTCACCGCCCACGTCTTCTACAACACCACCATCGTCATCCGCATCGTCGGCAACGCCCTCTCGCGCCTCGACCCAAAACTCGAAGCCGCCGCCCGTTCCCTCGGCGCGGACTCGTTCCACGTGTGGAAAGATATCACCCTGCCATTGCTGCGCCCATCCCTGCTTGCCGCCGCCTTGCTCGTCTTCATGTTTGACTTCACCAGCTTCGGCGTCATCCTTTTATTGGGCAGCTCGAACTTCTCGACCCTTGAAGTGGAAATTTATCTGCGTGTGCTCAAGCTCCCCAACCTGCCGCTTGCCGCATTGCTTTCCATCGTTCAACTGATTTTCACGCTCATCTTTTCTATTCTCTACACCCGCACCATTAATCAAGTCACGACCCAAACCGCGCCGCGTTTTTCAGCCTCGCGTCCTCCCAAAACCATCCGCGAACGAATCTTTGTTTTTACTTTTTACTTATTACTCATTACTTTTTTCGCTCTTCCACTGATTTCCCTCCCCATCCGCTCCCTCACCCGCCTCGAAGCAGACCGTGGTCAACGCGGCGAAGTTCAATACGGATTCACCACCGACTACTACAAAGAACTTTTCATCAATCGCCGCGGATCATTGTTCTACGTCCCGCCGATTCAAGCCGCCGCCAATTCACTCGGGTACGCCAGCGTCACCGTTTTTCTTTCGCTCGCACTTGGTTATCCCGCCGCGTACGCGCTTGCCAAACCGACCCGACTCGAAAATTTCTCGACCCACTTATTATGCTTCCGCTTGGTTCTTCGGCGGTCATGCTAGGTTGGGTTTCATCATTTCTTTCGGACGTTCGCTTGCGTCGCCGTGGTTCGTTCCCATCGCGCATACGCTTGTTGCGCTTCCTTTTGTCATTCGCACACTTCAGCCTGCGCTTGCATCCATTCCTGAACGTCTGCGTCAAGCTGCATCCACGTTGGGCGCATCGCCTTTCCGCGTTTGGCAAACTGTTGATTTTCCAATCCTTTCGCGCGCCACGTTGAGCGCCGCTACTTTTGCTTTCACGGTTTCGCTCGGCGAGTTTGGCGCGACCCTGCTGCTCACCCGCCCCGAATACCCGACCATCCCGATTGCCATTCAACGGTTTCTGTCCCAGCCTGGCGGTCTCAATTTTGGTCAGGCGATGGCGATGGCGACTCTGCTCATGCTGCTCACCACGCTTGCGATTCTTGCCATTGAAAAACTGCGTCTTTCCGACTCTGGAGAATTCTAAAATGCTCGAAGTCCGAAACATTTTCAAAACCTATGAAAACAAACCGCTTCTGCGCGGCATCTCATTTTCAGTGGCGCAGGGTGAAACCATTTGTTTGCTCGGCGCATCAGGAAGCGGAAAGTCCACCCTCTTGCGGATGATCGCTGGTCTGGAGTTTCCTGAAAGCGGACAGTTTCTGTTTAACCAAATTGACCTCGCCCAAACACCGCCTCACCTCCGCGACTTTGGCTTGGTCTTTCAAGACTATGGGCTTTTTCCTCACCTGAACATTTTCGACAACATCGCGTTTGGGTTGAAGATGAGAAACGTCCCCGCCGAAGCAATAAAACCAAGAGTCGCCGAGATGTTGGACTTGGTCAATTTGACAGACTTCGAAAACCGCAAAGTGACCGACCTCTCAGGCGGCGAGCAGCAGCGCGTGGCACTCGCTCGCGCCCTCGCGCCGAGTCCGCGCCTGTTGATGTTCGATGAACCTCTCGGCGCGTTGGATAAATCTTTGAAGGAAGACCTGCTGAATCAAATCCGCGCTATTTTGCATAAGACAAAAATCCCTGCGATCTATGTCACGCATGATCAAGATGAAGCCTTCACTATTGCAGACCGCATCCTGTTCCTGCACGACGGCGAAATCATCCGCGACGGCACGCCTGATGAAGTGTGGAATCATCCGAACTCTGTCCACGCGGCACGGATGTTGGGGATGGGGAATGTTATTGAAGGAAAAGTGCTTGAAATGAAAGAAGAAAGAGGAAAGATAAAGGTCTTTTCAGAAATTGGCACACTCGACGTGGAGTGTGGGCATAATCATTCGACGGGAGATAACGTCTCGTTGCTGATCAGGCAATCGGGTGAAGGAGAGGAGATAAAACTCACAGTGGAAGATGTGCTCTTTGATCGGGATCAGTTTCAGGTTAAGACGGGAAGCGCTGCCCTGAGTGGCGAAGCCGTATCGAAGGGCGGGCT
Organism: Candidatus Villigracilis proximus; assembly: GCF_016717045.1. Taxonomy (NCBI): domain Bacteria; kingdom Bacillati; phylum Chloroflexota; class Anaerolineae; order Anaerolineales; family Candidatus Villigracilaceae; genus Candidatus Villigracilis; species Candidatus Villigracilis proximus. The sequence goes on from NZ_JADJUO010000006.1 coordinate 2,214, forward strand.
TGTCATCCACATGAAAGACGCACCGAAAATCGGTGAAATTATCCGTGTGCGAGTTAAGGTAGAATGTCTCGCATGAAAATCTTAAAGAAAAATATTAACGATGAAGTGACATGGCAATATGAAGGCGTGGTTTTGAGCCGCGAAAAAAATGCCATTACGCTGGAAGCATTATTCAATCGTGACGACATGCCGTTCATGGGTATCATCCTAAAGCGCAATGACCGTTTCGTGGAGACGTTTTACTCTGACCGCTGGTACAACATCTTTGAAATTTATGACCGCGATGATGGAAAGTTCAAAGGGTTCTATTGTAATATTGGCAAGCCCGCCATTATTGAAGATGACTTTGTTTCATATGTTGATCTTGCGCTGGATCTGTGGGTTTCGGCCAATGGGGATTCAAACTGTTTTAGATGAAGATGAACTGGAAGATTTAAACCTGGATGATGACTTGAAGCAAAAAGTATATGAGAGTCTGCATGAATTGCAGGAGTTGATTAAAACAAAAAGTCCTCACGGCTAGCCGTGAGGACTTTTTGTTTTAATAGTTTTTTTATCCACCACCGCTTGCATGATGGAGTCACCAAAGAACCAACCGCCAGCAACGAACATGCAGCAGCAGCATAATAATACAACAACCACGACACCGATGATAATGGGGGTATTGTTTTTCTTTGGCTCTTCACTTGGGGTAACAGGCATTTCATTCATGATTTCGTCTCCTTATGATATAGGTAGGTCGCGCAAAATAATTTACGCGTTAAAAACTAAATGGTGGAGCGGAAGATATTGACCAGCGAAAAATTTGAGCTTTCAAGTAAATATTGTCCGACGAGTCCTATGACACAGCATAAACAACATAATATCACAGCGCCGATCACTACATAAAGAAGCAGGTTATTTTTTTGGGGCTCATTGGTTGGCAGGGTGCTTTGTTCTGTCATATGACCTTCCAGTAAATTTTGGGTGATTATATCAGGCAGTACGCGCCTTGTCTGTGCGGCGCCAGAGCCACCAAAGTACTAGTGCAAGCAGGACGACCAAAATGGTTCCCATGACGATCGGGAGCAGAATCGCAAACACGGATGCGACGAAAGCGAGGATATCTTCCGCGATGGAGACGGGGACGTTTCCTGCTCCGCCTGTGGTGGCTGTCACTGCCGGGCGTACGGCCGCCGCCTTGACTACATGTACGCCGCCTGCCATCAGCAGACCGCACGCTAATGCGAGGACGGGGTTGATATCGGTCACAACTTTTGCGCTGGCCGCGAATGCAATCGCTCCCGCTGCCGGGCGGACAACAGTTTGAATGAGATCGTTGATGTGATTCACTGCGGGGACTTTATCTGCAACCATTTCGATGATGACCAAAACACCGAGCAAAAGCAATATCCACGGGTTGGCGATCAGGTCCCATGGCTGGCTGAGTTTTAGGGTATCGGGGAAGTAATGTCCGATCACACCTACAACCAACAGCGGGATGTAGGCATTGAGTCCTGCACTGGCTGAAAGCCCAAATGCAGAAAATACACCAAGTAGCATTTCCATTTTTATCTCCTTTTATACGAACTTAAAAGCCTTTTTTCATTGTTTGAAAATCATTATGAATGACTTCCAAAGTTTTGTGATTGATGTTTATCCGGACATTCCGGGAAAACCGCTCCAGGTGCCTGTGAATTGCAGACGTAACAGGTCAATGCTGAGCAGCATGAGCATTGCCAGGGTAAAGCCTGAAAGGAATGGAAGCCAAAGTTGCCGCGCGTGCTCAAATTCGTTATCCTGCCGCATGAGCATGATCCACAAGATGGCAAAGACGATCACGAGCAGGGATAATGTGCCGAGTGCGCTGAGATATGCAATTGGGTAAAGGATGATCGGGCTGTCAGTAAGAATGATCAAATTAATAACAGCGATCAATCCAACAAGCATACCGAAGGATTTCCATTCGAGCGCGGGGCGGTCATCCATTTCACGCCACAGAGTCTGATTGATAACCGGATACAAGACTGCCGCGAGGGCAATTCCCATGCCGCTGCCGGTGAAGAGACGCAGGGTGTTGTTGGGGATATACAGGTTTGGGATCTGATCGAGCGCGCCGCCCGCAGTTTGCTTCATCAGGTATAGATAAGAATTACTTCCATCAATGCCAAAGGCGAGGAAGAACAAAACGAGCACTGCAATGATTCCGCGCGAGGGAAGTTTATTGCGTTTGCCGCTCATAAAAACCTGAAAGATCAATGCAAGGCCTGCCGCGTAAAATTCACCTGTGCAGCGCGCACAAAGCGGAAGCTGGCGGTCGTCAATTTGAAAAGAGCGTGCATCGATGCGATGACAAACGGCGTAACCGATCGCATCCAGTTTGCCGAGTGCGCCCTCGGGAGAAATATACATCCATGCCGCAAAGGCAAGGGCTGCTGCTACTGGCATAAACCAGCGCAGAATGTTCTGTAATTTTTGTCTTATTGGTTGAGTTTCCATTGGGTTCATTATATGGGTAATGAGATTGGATTGCAAGAAAGATGTATACTTTGAAGTGCGTTGTGAAAATATTTTATTTTATTAAGGAGAGTCCATGATGAAGAGAATTGGAATTCTCACAGGCGGTAGCGATGCGCCCGGATTAAATGCCGTGATCCGTGCGGCGGTTAAGACAGCCATCAACGTGTATGACTGTGAAGTCTTTGGTATTCGAAACGGATATGATGGCTTTCTTGAATCAGATGGCGTCGTGCCTTTGGGGATGGAGGAAGTGCGCGGAATTTTGCCACGTGGAGGGACGATCCTCGGGGCGGCAAATCGCGGCAATCCGTATGCGCGGAAAGTAATGCGCGATGGGGTGGAGATCACAATTGATGTTTCAGAAGAGATCGTCAAAGGTATTAAGAAATTAAAGCTTGAGGCGCTGATCGTTTTAGGCGGTGACGGTACTTTGCATATTGCCCACGAACTTGCGTTAAAAGGTGTGCCGATCATTGGTGTTCCAAAAACAATTGATAATGATATTGGCGGCACGGAACTTACCTTTGGGTTTGATACCGCACTGAATATCGCCACTGAAGCCCTCGACCGTTTACACACCACGGCTGAGTCACATCACCGTGCGATGGTGCTTGAATTGATGGGACGTGACGCAGGCTTTATTGCATTACAGGCAGGCATCTGCGGTGGAGCGGATGTGATTCTGATTCCCGAGATTCCGTTTAAGTTTGAAAGTATCATGGCAAAGATCCGCGAACGGGCCGAAAAGGGACGCAAGTTTAGCATTCTCGCTGTGTCTGAAGGTGCAAAGTCACAGGATGGCGTGCAGGTATTTTCACGTGAAGGTGATGATATCTATGTGCCGCGTTTGGGCGGGATCGGTCAAGTGGTTGGGGAATATATTGAGAAGCAGGGCTTCGAATCACGCGTGACTGTTTTAGGGCACCTGCAACGAGGAGGCACACCCACCGCCTTTGACCGTTCGCTCGCCACGCGCTTTGGCGCAGCGGCAGTTCGCCTTGCCGCCCGCGGCGGATTTGACCGCATGGTGGCGTTGCAAAGCGGCAGGGTCACAGATATTTCACTTGTAGATGCAACTGCCATTCCAAAACGTGTGAAGCTTGAAGATGATTCGGTTATCACCGCGCGTAATGTAGGCATTTCTTTCGGAGATGAATAATAAAAGCGGTACGAGACAGTCTGCCTCGTACCGCTTTTATGTTTACCTGATTACTTGTAACTAAATTCCTTATTTCTCAAATACGAACTGTCCATTTTTATAGAATAATTCACCGTCTACAAGGATTTCTGAATCCTGGCGCATATCGCAGATCATATCCCAGTGGATGGCACTCTTGTTTTTAGAACCAGTTTCCGGGTAGCCTGCTCCGAGTGCCATGTGGAAGGAGCCGCCGATCTTTTCGTCGAATAAAATATTGCCGGTGAATTGTTGAATATCGAAGTTGGTGCCGATGGCAAACTCGCCCAGGGAGCGCGCGCCTGCGTCAATATCCAATGTCTTTAGTAGGAAGGTTTCATTTTTATCGGCTTTGGCTCTGGTGACGCGGCCGTTCGAGAAAGTCAACTCTGCGCCTTCAACACTGGTGCCGCCATAATTGGCAGGGTAGGTGAACTTCACCCAGCCATTGACCGATTCTTCAACAGGGCCGGTATAGATTTCACCATCAGGCATATTGTATGTGCCAAATGAATTCATGAATGTGCGTCCCTTAACAGAAAGGGTGAGGTCAACATTCGGGCCGCGTAAAATTACCTGACTCTTACCCGCCATAAAATCCACAGCGGATTGTTGCTTGCTTTCCACTGATTTCCAGAATGCAATTGGATCGTCTTCGTTGGCGTGAACTGCACCAAAGACAAAGTCTTCATATTCTTTAAGACTCATTCCCGCATCTTGTGCGTAGCCATCAGTAGGGAAGAGGGTCGTAACCCATTTGAAGATGCCATCTCCGCCGCGCCGGAATTGTGCTTCGGTGATGGCGGAAAGTGCCTTTCCACGGCGCTGAAGTTTTTCCGGGTCAATATTTGTTGTGCCATGAGTGTTCGTCGCGGAATGAATGCGGATGCGCCCCTCGAACTGATCGTACGCCAATTTGTAAAAAGTGGGCACAAAATCCAGTTGTGTATCCTTGGCATAAGTCAGATACATTTCATCCTGACTGAAGGGCATCATACCCGGCAGCGCCATCATCATATGCGGATGGCCGCCTTTTTCAAGGATCTGGATATAAAGTTCACGTAATAACGGTTCAGCCGCAGTTGTGCCTTCCAATAAAATGCGGTCACCTGGAACCACACGCGCGGAATGTTCCACCAATACTTTTGCAAATTTAGAGATACGAGGATCAGCCACAGAGGACTCCTTGAGATTATGGGTTCAACTTTAATAATTATATCATGCGCTTTTTGCGGTATATTTTGGTAATTATCCATGAAAAAACGGTTTTTTAAGATTGCAATTTTGAGACAATTGAAATAATGTCATTTGAAGCTTGTAACTTATGTCACATGATTTTTTGGGGAAATTGGATATGATAAGTGCAGTTACCAAGGAGCAGACAATGGATTTTCTCTCTCAAAAATCGACAACTGCCTGGGCGGAAGTGGACGAAAACGGACGCCTCATTATTCCGCCCGAAGTTGCCCGCCAATATGGGCTGAATCCCGGCTCCAAAGTTCGCCTCGACGAAGGCCACAACTTTGTGCGCATGCACCGTCCCATCACCCACCTCACCAAAGTTTACATTGAACCAACTGTCGCCTGCAATCTCGATTGCATCACCTGCTTCCGCAACGCATGGGATCAACCCATGGGACGCATGACCGACGAAACCTTTGAGAGCATCTTCAATGGTCTTAAGCAAATGGACCCGATTCCCAATGTGTATTTTGGTGGTATCGGTGAACCGCTCTTCCACCCCAAAACCATCGAATGGATTCGACGCGTCAAAGAACTTGGCGTAAAAGTTGAACTCATCACCAACGGCACCATTCTCACTGAAAAGAAATCGCGCGAATTAATTGATACAGGGCTGGATGTGCTCTGGGTCTCCCTCGACGGCGCAACGCCCGAAACTTATTCTGATGTACGCCTCGGCGCCGAACTCCCGACGATCATCAAAAACCTAGAGCGTTTTGTAAAAATGCGCGCCGCCGGTCATTATCCCTCGCCGGAGATCGGCATCGCGTTTGTGGCAATGAAGCGCAATATTTCAGATCTGCCCCAAGTCATCAAGATCGGCAAATCCCTGCGCGCTAAATATTTCTCCGTCAGCAATCTTCAGCCTGCCACCGAAGATATGCAAGCCGACCGCCTCTACACCCGCACCACGCGCGATATCGCCTATTTGCAGGCGCCGCATCTTCCCAGCCTCAGCCTGCCCAAAATGGATTTTGACGAAACCACAAAGATGCGCTCTTTGAAGTTTTCAACAGCGGCTTGAATATCAGCTATGCGGGCAACAACTGGGGCGGCGCAAACGATGTCTGCAACTTCGTGGAGAACGGAACCATGTCCATTGCGTGGACGGGGGATGTCAGTCCATGCTGGCCGTTGATGCACACCCACATGAGCTATCTGCACAACAAACCGCGACTCTCTCAAAAGCACATCATTGGGAATGTAAACCAACGCCTCCTTTCTGACCTGTGGCTTGATCCCGATTACCTGGCATATCGCGAACGCCTTCACAACTTCGGCTTCGCCCCCTGCACCTTCTGCGGCGGATGCGACCTCTCCGAAACCAACGTCGAAGACTGCCTGGGCAATGACATCGCCCCCGTCTGCGGCGGATGCCTGTGGGCGCAGGGCATTATTCAGTGTCCGTAAAATAATTTTGCATTTTAATGCTCAGATTTATGATCTGAGCATTTTGTTTAGACGCGTGGGGATTAAGGGAGGGATGAGATTTTCGCCAGAACCATGCCCTTGGGGTTTCCTTCCCGCGTTTCATCGAACTATAATCATGCCATCCCGAAGGGATTGAACTGCGTAAGGTGTGTTGATAAAACACCATTCTAAAGAATGGCCTTAACGGTAAAATATAAGCGCCAAAGGATTTTATATTAGGAGTAGAGGTGTAGAAGATGGAAGAGACGATCATGAAAGTTAATTTCTATGCTACGTTGCGTCCGATCGTGGGGCAGAAGACGGTGGAGTTGACTCTCCCGCCAAATACCACTGCCATTCAATTGGTATTGATGTTCGTGAAGGAATACCCGACCATGCGCAAGGAATTGCTGGATGCGAACGATCAATTCTTTCCGCACATGAAGTTCTTTATCAATGGGCGTGAGGCGGTGTACCTGCCCGATAAATTTGACACGGTCATTCAGCCTGATGACAAGGTGGACATCTTCCCGCCGGTGGGCGGCGGCTAATTCCATGCGGACTATTGTCCACGAGATGCGCGGGATTCCTTATTATTTGCTCAAGGAATATTTGCAGGAACTTGGCGGAACGCTGCATGGTGAAGATTTGATCCAGGGAGATGGCTGGAGTGTGAAGATCGAGAAGATGGAACCGTTTCGTCTGTTTTCATTGTCTGTCGGTCAATCGCGTTTGACGATGGAGTTGGAAGAACGTGTTGCAGATGATTTTCTGGAGCGGTTCACGAAGAAGACGTTGAGGGCGGGGGGGTAGGGAAATGCGGAATGATGAAGGAGGAAGGATGAATTTGTCAGCGGGGGGAAATGTTTGAGAAAATAGAATCAGGTTCGAGATTAAGAGAGAAGCGGAAATTAAATCAAAAGCGACGTGTCCATTGGACACGTCGCCTTTTATCTTATTACTTATTACTCGTTACTTATTACTGCCCTTACGCGATTTCCAATTCCTTCAACTTGGCTTCGCTGACGACACCGTTATCCCAACCGCGGGCGGTGTAGTATTCTGCGAGCATGTCGTCCAGTTCGCAAACATGGCCGACTGAGCCGGGCTGTGTGGAGGCTTCCTTGGTGAAGCGATCAGGAAGAATGTCGGAGCCTGCGCCGAAGCCAGCGAGGTTGTTGTAATGGCGTTCGAGGTTGTAGATGCGCTCGCCGGTCTTGAGGACATCGTCTGAGGTGAAGGGGATGCCGACCATGGCAGAGTATTGCTGGGCATATTCATCGGTGCCCATGGCGAAGGCGCTGAATTTGCAGAGGTCCATGCTATCGGAGAAAGCGTGAATGTCCTGGAAGACTTTCACGAGGCCGCCCTTGTCTTTCCAGGCTAGCGGATCGACCTTGAGGGAGCCGAAAGGCATAACGCCCAATTCAGCGGCGGCAACGTAGGCGCGCAGATGGCAGGCGCCGCGGTTGGATGTGGCATAGCCGAGGCCCATGCCCTTCATGCCGCGCGGATCGTAGGCGGGGATGCCCTGACCCTTGACGGTCATGGCGAGTTCGGGGTGACCGAAATGCTTGGCGGTGGCTTCTGCGCCATCAGCCATGACGTTGCCGAGGCCTTCGCGCTTGGCGATCATTGCGGCAGCATTGGTCATGCCATCGGGGTCGCCCCAGGCGAGTTTGCCGTCGCCGTTGGTGTAACCCTTTTCGCTGGCTTCCATCCAGATCGAAAGCGGGTGACCGATTTCGATGGCGTCAAAGCCAAAGTCGTTGGCGAGGTCGATCATCTTGGCGACGAGGCGGGCATCGTTGTTACCGCAGTTCGCGCCGACTGACCATGCCGGTTCGTATTCCACTGATTCCATGCGCAGACCCTTGTACGGGCCGTCTTTGACTTCCACTTCCTTCTTGCAGGCCACAGGGCAGGCGTGACAGGTGGGGTTGTCAACGAGCAGGTTCGCGTTGATATATTCGCCGCTGATCTTTTCGGCGTTTTCGCCGTAGGATGTGACCTGGCTGTTCTTGGTGGGCAAAGCGCCAATGCTGTTGGTGATGTTCATCAACACGTTGGTGCCGTAGACGGAGAGACCGCCCTTGCGCGGGCTGGTGATGTTCTCTTCGGCCATGATGTTCTTGAGGGCGCGGTCGTGAGCGGGTTTCCACTCTTCGCGGTTCGCGGCTTTGACGATCTTCTTCTCAGCCTTGACGACGATGGCTTTGAGATTCTTGGAACCGCCAACTGCACCCGTGCCGCCGCGGCCGGAGGCGCGGTCATCTTCGTTCATCCAGCACGCAAATTTGACGAGGTTCTCGCCAGCGGTACCGATGGTAATGACGGTGAGGTCTTTCTCGCCGTATTTTTCTTTGAAATGTTTAATGGTGTCGTGGACGTTTTTTCCCCAAACTTCGGAGGCATCCATCAATTCAATCTTGTCATCATGGATGTAGGCATAGGTCGGTTTTGCAGCTTTGCCTTTGAAGACGAGGCCGTCAAAGCCAGACCAGCGTAATCGGGCGGCAGACCAGCCACCATGGTGAGAATCAGTTACGGTTCCAGTCAGAGGCGATTTGGTCACAACCGCCATGCGTCCGCTCATGTTGGCTTCAGAGCCGGTGAGCGGGCCGTTCATAAAGCAGAGAATATTATCAGGGGAGAGCGGGTCTACCTTGGGGCCATTATCATAAACATATTTAACACCCAACCCACGTCCACCAATATATTTTCGGGCATCACTCTCTGCGATAGGCTTGACATCCACTTTGCCTGCGCTGAGGTCTACCCAGCCGATCCGATTTGCATAACCACCAAGTTCCATGATGTTTCTCCTTTTTGCAAACGAAAATAAACAGCCGCACGCTGTTTTTGTATTTTTAGAATAGCATCTAAAAAAAACAGAATCAATAATTAAGGAAAAACTTAATCGTAAACGTGACGTTTGTCATATTGCGCATGTTTTCACATTTCCATAAGCCCTGGGATGATATGCGTTATACTTTCGCAATCCAATCCAAATCAAAATCAAAATAAAATGAAACAACTCCTCCAAAACATCAAAAACGGAAACACCATTATCGAAGATGTGCCCGTCCCCACCCCGCGTGAGGGACAGGCTCTTGTCAAAGTTTCAGCCAGCCTGGTCTCTGCCGGAACCGAGCGCATGGTGGTTGAATTTGCCGAAAAAAGTTATCTCGGCAAGGCGCGCTCCCGCCCTGACCTCGTCAAGCAGACCCTTGATAAAGCCAAACGCGAAGGCATCATGCCAACCGTCAATGCCGTCTTCAATCGTCTCGACCAGCCGATGGCGCTTGGCTATTCCACCGCTGGCACCATTGTTGCGCTTGGCAAAAATATGCAAGGCTTCAAGGTCGGTCAACGGGTGGCATGTGCGGGCGGGGGCTATGCCACGCACGCCGAATATAATGTTGTGCCGCGCAATCTATTAACTCCGCTCCCCAAAAATGTGGATTTTGAATCCGCGGCCTTTACCACCCTCGGCGCAATTTCTTTGCACGGCTTCCGTCTCGCAGAACCTCAGCTTGGCGAGAACGTAGCTGTGATCGGTTTGGGTCTTTTGGGATTATTGACGATTCAACTGGCGGCTGCGGCAGGATGCAACGTCCTCGGCATTGACCTCGATCCGAAGAGAATCAAACTCGCTTCTTCACTTGGACTGAAAGCTGTTACCCGCCCGAACGCAGAATCAGCGGCCGCGGCATTCACCGCCAATCGCGGCTTTGACAGTATCATCATCTGCGCGGACACTCCCTCCAATGATCCCGTTGAACTCGCAGGCGTCATCGCCCGTGACCGCGCCAAAGTTGTCGCCACCGGCGCGGTGGGACTCAACTATCCCAAGCAAAATCTACTACGAAAAAGAAATCTCCTTCATTAATTCACGTTCCTACGGCCCGGGCCGCTACGACGCAAATTATGAAGAGAACGGCAATGACTATCCCATTGGATACATCCGCTGGACTGAGGGACGTAATTTTCAAGCGGTTGTAGATTTATTATCAAGTCGAAAGCTGAAGGTCGAAAGTCTCATTTCACATCGCTTCGATATTGAAGAAGGCGTGAAGGCTTACGAGGTAATTACAGGGAAAAAGAAGGAGCCTTTCCTTGGCGTTTTGTTGAAATACGATGAGACGAAAGAAGAAAGAGGAAAGAAGATTGAGTTCTCTCCCACCGTCCACCGTCCATCGTCCACGGTCAAATTAGGTGTTCTCGGCGCTGGACTCTACGCCAATGCAACTTTGCTTCCTGTTCTTAAAAACAACAAAGACTTTGAACTGATCGGCATCGCATCCTCCGGCGGACTCCACGCTCAGCACTCCGGCAAAAAATTCGGCTTTCAATACGCCACATCTTCTGAAGATGAAATTATTAATGACAAAAATATAAATACAGTTGCCATTCTCACCAGGCATGACTCTCACGCGGATCTGGTTGCGAAAGCGTTGAAGGCTGGGAAGAATGTGTTTGTTGAGAAACCGTTGGCAATAAATAGCGTTCAGCTATCAGCGATCAGCAAAGTTCTTAAAGCTGAAAGCTGTCCGCTGACAACTGTTGGCTTTAATCGCAGATTTGCTCCACTAATCCAAAATCTAAAATCGTCACTCGTAAATCGCAACGAACCTCTTCACGCACATTACCGCATCAACTCAGGCTATCTCCCGCTCAACCACTGGACTCAAGACGAAACCCTCGGCGGCGGACGCATCATCGGCGAAGCCTGTCACTTTATTGATACGCTTACTTTTCTCATCGGCGCAGCACCTGTCAGCGTCAGCGCGCATGCATTGCCCAATAACGGCAAATACCGCGAGGACAATGTCTCGATGACCTTCACCTTCCCCGATGGTTCAATTGGCGTAGTGGACTATCTCGCCAACGGCGATAAATCCCATCCCAAAGAACGGCTGGAAGTTTTCTGCGAAGGCATGATCGCAGTGCTGGATGATTATGTTTCGTTGACCACTGTCAAAGATGGAAAGAAAAATGTCCAAAGCGGCGCACAAGATAAAGGCTGGAAGGCAGAAATGGCCGCTTTTGCTGAATCAATCAAAAGCGGGGATGAACCGCCGATTCCGTATGAGCAACTCATCGGTGTGACCAAGTCCACGTTTGCGGCGGTCGAGTCGATACGAAGTAAAAGTCCGATTGAAATAAAATAAATATGCAAGACAAGACTTCCGAGTTCATGCAGAATTCGGAGGTCTTTTTCTCTTAACAGTTATAATTCGCTTACTTCATTTCACGGGGACATAACCCATGCCTGTCAATTGCCAAAATCCGTTATTATCCGTTGAGTTCATCTCTACTATGGCATATCTTGTGACATTATTATTTCAAAATTCCATAAGTAATGAATATATTCTTGCACTTGTTATATAATTTGTAGTGATCATTATTGAAACCCCTTTCAAGGTTTAATTAGCTCATTATCCAAGCGGTGCTTTGAGAATCCCCATGCCAAATAAATTAGAGATTCTTCTTTCCAAATTAAGCGAACAAACTGATCCGGTACAGCGTTTACAGTTGCTGGATGATCTGGTCGAGGAATATGCTGACAGCGATTTTATTAAAGCGTTTGAAACAGTGGAGGAGATGCATCAACTCGCGCTGAAGCATAATTTTGATCAATTTGTTGCGCAAGCGCTTGCTCAAAAGGCTTGGCTTCATATCAGTTTCGGCAATGTGCAGGAAAGTTTTACGTTTGTTACCCAGGCCCGGTTGATCTATACCCGCCTCGGAGATGAAAAAGGACTGGCGAAAACTTCTTTACATGCCTCGGCTGTCTTGCGGCGTTTGGGAGATTACCCCGGCGCTTTAGAAGAGGCGGTTACGGCTTTGGATCTTTACCAGGCCCATGGAGATCTGCGGGGTACGGCGGAGGCGCTGGCGAGGCTGAGTTACTTATATAGCCATCTTGGGGATTATAAGCAGGCGGAAATGTATGGATTGAAAGCATACAACGAACTTGAAGCCATTAAGGGGGAAGATGAATTTTATGCTTTCTCCATCCCCAATAGTTTAGCGATGGCGTATTTTTACCAAAAAAAATATGCTGAGGCGCTGGATATTTTTTTGAGAGAAGCTGACTTTCTCCGAAAGAAAAATAATAAACCGGATTTGGCTGTTGTCCTTAATAATCTGGGCACGGTTCTTTTAGAATTTGATCAATTGGAAGAGGCAGAGCGTAACGTCACCGAGGCGTTGGCGTTGAATGTGGAAACCAATCATCGTTATGGTGAATTGAATTGTTTATTTACACTGGGGGAGATTGAAGAAAAGAAAAAAAATTATGAAGAGGCAATATTATATTTTAACCAATCTTTGGAGAAAGCGAATGCGCAGCATGTGGAGCAGGTCGTTTATGAATTACACGACCGCCTGGCTGCCGTGTATGAAAATCTGGGGCAGATCGATCTGGCATTCGCCCATCTCAAGAAGTATCGAGAAATAAGAGAGACTCTGTTTAAAGCCGAATCTTTGGATCGAATCCGCGGCTTGCGGATCGTGCATGAGATGAAGCAGGCAATGGATGAAGCCCGACGTAACGCTGAAGTTGTGACGCAGCGAAACCATGAGATCGATTTATTAAAAAGAACTCTTGTGGTTATGCCTACAATCTCTGAACGACGGGAAGTTTTGGATATTGTCTGTAAGGAGTTGTTAAGCGTCTTGAAATCCACTGTCAGCGTTGCGGCTGTATTGAGTGATGACCAGTCTCAGGCCGTCATTGAGGCGGGGTTCCGTGGAGATGCCCGACTTGATTTAGTTGATTTCAATGTAGGGGAACTGATTGCGCGTGACGCGCCTCTTGTCGTTGATTTGCTGGATAAACAACAGGTTGTGATGATTAATGATGCCATAGCTTCTTTCGGCAGCACGGAATTGGCAAATATGTTCACGGATTTGGATGTTGTTGGTTTGCTTTTTCTGCCCATTGTGATTCGGAAGCGTACCGCAATCATCCTTGTTGCAGGGTTTGATGTTATGCGAGAGTTTACCAGTGCAGATAATAATCTCGTCACAGCCTTGACTGCATCTTTAAGTCAGATCTTTGAAAATGCTCAACTTTATCAGGATTTATTGCTTTCACATGAAACGCTGTCAAAAGCGTATGATGCCACCATTGAAGGATGGGCAAAGATACTGGAGTTGCACGATCTGGAAGCGGAAGGACATGCGCGACGTGTGACTGAACAGACTGTCAAGCTTGCACGGGCGTTCGGTTTAAGCGATGAGGAGATTGTCCATATTCAACATGGAGCCCTGTTACACGATATTGGTAAGTTGGGAGTTCCTGATCAAATTGTACTTAAGCCAGGCAGTTTGACTGACGAAGAATGGACAATCATGCGTAAGCACCCACAATACGCTTACGAAATGCTTGTGTCGATCGACTACTTGAAACCTGCTTTGGATATTCCGTATTGCCATCATGAAAAATGGGACGGGAGTGGATACCCACAAGGCTTAAAGGGCGAGCAAATCCCGTTAGCAGCGCGGCTTTTTGCAGTTGTCGATGTATGGGATGCTCTTCATTCTGACCGCCCGTATCGAAAAGGGTGGAGCGATGAAAAAATTAATGAATACATTCACTCATTGGCAGGTATACAGTTTGACCCCAAAGCTGTGGAAGCTTTTTTTATTATGATGAAAAACAATAAAACAGAAAAGTAAGGCGTTGATGGAGGATGACCTCCCTCTGTTGATGCGCGCATATCCTGATTCGTGGATGGTTTGTCGATCCCTTGCCCGTTCCACTGGGGTTACCTTTCGCCCCCTGCCTCCCGCACAGGAGCCCTTTAACTGTGGAGGGATATAATCTCATAAAATCACTTATTTTTGGGGAAACCCTATGACCACTAACCGCCCTCTCCGCGTTTTCCTCTGCCATTCATCCAATGACAAACCCGCCGTGCGTGAGTTATATCAAAAACTGCGTGCCGAACCGTGGATTGAACCGTGGCTGGACGAAGAAGAACTCTACCCAGGGCAGGATTGGAACATGGAGATCGAAAAAGCCGTCGAAGCCGCCGACGCAATCATTGTTTGCCTTTCCAAAGGCTCACTAACCAAAGAAGGCTATATTCAACAAGAATAGTTTGTCTGTTGCCGATTACAAACCCGAAGGCACTTATATTTTCCCGTGCGTCTGGAAGAATGTGATCCGCCAGACGATTGCGCGCTTGGCAATATGCAGATTATTTTAAGGTCAACGTGACCGAGCATTTCAAAGATTGATAGTCAGTTTGAAAAAACGCGTCGACTCTCTTGATTTGAAAATTGAAAAATCTGTACCCAAACGAGAAGAAAAGGCAGTTGTAGAAAAGAAAGTCCCTGAAAATAAAACGAAGCCTTATTCTAATAAAGAAACGAAAGTAAAAGAAAAGAAACTTCTTGCTGAAACACCTGGCCAAAAAAAGACGTAAAACCTGTTGAGAACATACCTGTTATCAGAACGCCCAACCTCATTCATGCCCGCCACCGAACAAAATCACCCTCTTCCAACGGCATGGACTTTATGCGCGTCCTGCAGGCAAATTCTTGATGGAGATGGCAGAGGATGAAAACTCACAATGTTGATATTCCCTACGACTATTGGATGGGGCGTTATCCTATTACAAATGAACTATATAACACATACATAAAATCTGAAGGTGGTAAACACCCTGTTAATGGTTGGGAAAAGAAAAAGGATCATCCCGTTGTTAACGTATCATGGAAGGACTCAATGGCGTATTGCCAATGGCTGAACAACCTGTTCGAAAATGAATTGCCAGCAGGAAGGATTTTGCGTTTACCTACCGAATCCGAATGGGAGAAAGCTGTACGTGGCACAGATGGACGCGTATCCGGGGAAATACTTTGAAAAAAAAAAGTAACGTGCCTTCAAATCTTTTTTGGCTTGGCACGTCTTTATAAATGAACTCCTGTAAGAGCTATTCTCCCAGGAGATTGACTTATGACTGCGCCGACATGACAGGTAATGTTTGGGAATGGACCAGCAAGATAAGCCTTATCCCTATAATGCTAATGATGGACGTGAGGGGAGGACAGGCGTGACGAAGCGGGTGTGCGCGGGGGCACATACTTCGATGTGATGGCGCGTTGTGCGTTACGACAGCCAACTCCCAATAACAATAAGGGTTGCTCACATTGGCTTTCGTGTTGTGATGTGTGTTGGCTACTTTTCCGCAAGAAAATATTTCTAAATTTTGTCAGCGGAAATCTTATCGAAACTTAAAGATGTAATTTTCCACCTCGCCTTCACAGGGGAGAAAACCATCCCGACGAATTCACGAATACTCGAATTGCAACACGTATTCAGAATTGAGGTGATATATTCGTGGACGGTTTTGAACGTCCCCTTGTAATTTGTTCCACTTCAAACTGGGGAAGCTAACCATCCATCAATGGGCACGCAATGCACGGAAATGGACGACTCCGATTGGTGGAATTCGTGGCAATATCCATCACACAGACTTCAAGGGGCCTTGGTTCTTTTATAATGAATGCGACCTTCCAACTTTCAACCTGATACCTGCCACCTAATCCCCCAACTGGAGCCCTCATGCAACTCAAAGGAATATACGCCCCCATCGTCACCCCGTTCAACGCGGACGAAAGCATCAACTACCCCGTCCTTGAACAACTGATCGAATACCTGATCGCCAACAAGATCGCAGGGCTTGTCCCAGGCGGCACCACGGGCGAAGTCTACGCCTTCACCGAAGCCGAACGGCTGGACATTTTCAAATTCACCAAAGAAAAAGTCAACGGGCGGGTCACGCTCATTGCAGGCACCAACTCTGGCGCCACGCGTGACGTTGTCCGCTACTCGCAGATCGCCGAGGGCATGGGCTACGACGCGCTCATGGTCGCCGTCCCGCCGTATTCACGTCCCAACCAGCGCGAACTGCTCGCGCATTACGAAGCCGTCGCCAAAGCCGTCAAAATTCCCATCGTGCTTTACAACTTCCCCTGGCGCGCGGGCACCGAAGTCAGCTACGAAGTGATGGACGGTCTGACCAAATACGATCACATCATCGGCATCAAAGAAGCCAGCAGCGACATGTCCCGCGTCTACGAGTTCCGCCTGCGCTACGGCGACCGCTATCAAATGATCTGCGGCTCCGACGATCAGGCGCTCGACTACTTCCTGTGGGGCACCACCTCATGGATCGGCGGCGCCGCCTCCTGCGCTCCGCTCGAACATTACAACGTCCTCGAAGCCGCGCTCGCCAACGACTTCGTCACCGCCCGCCAGCACATGGACAAGCTCCTCCCGCTCCTCCGCAACATGGAAAGCGGCGGCTACACCCAAAAGGTCAAACTCGGCTGCGAACTGCGCGGCATTCCGGTTGGTAAGCCACGCCAGCCGTTGCTGCCCTGTCCGCTGAAGACCGCGCAGAATTTGAGCATCTTCAAAACCATTTAAACACGGCAGGTGAGCCAAACGTTAAACCTTCGTGCCCTTTGTGTCGCGTTAATTCTTTGGATGTCCACCCCATGAAACGAATCCCATATTTAGATTCCCACACCGGCGGCGAACCCACGCGATTAATCACCTCGCTTCCCTTCGACCTCGGAACTGGTTCCGTTGCTGACAAATTATCCACGCTGAAAAAAGACCACGACGACTTCCGCACCACCGTCCTCAACGAACCCCGCGGCTCAGACGTGCTCGTCGGCGCATACCTCGTCCCGCCCGCTGACCCGACCTGTCAATTCGGAGTCATCTACTTCAACAACGTCGGCTACCTCGGCATGTGCGGACACGGCACCATTGGTCTCATTGCATCACTGGCATATTTAGGAAAAGTCCAACCTGGAGTGATTCGAGTTGAGACTCCTGTTGGAGTTGTTGAAGCTACATTACACCGAGGGTCGAGTAGCCGCGAAGCGGCGTATCGAGACCCGGCGTTGTATCCAAATAAAGTTTCCGTCAAAAACATCCCCGCCTACCGCCACTTGACTCACGTCCCTGTCACCGTTGACGGCAAAACCATCCACGGCGACGTGGCGTGGGGCGGCAACTGGTTCTTCCTCTGCCACGACCACGGACTTGAGGTCAACATGCAAAACCTCGAAGCGCTGACCGAATTCTCATGGCGCGTGCGTGAACAACTCACCGCCAACGGCATCACCGGCGCGAACGGCGCAGAGATTGATCACGTGGAATTATTTACTTCCACACCCGATGCCGACAGCAAAAGTTTTGTCCTCTGCCCCGGCAAAGCCTACGACCGCTCTCCCTGCGGAACAGGCACCAGCGCAAAACTCGCCTGCTTGTACGGCGATGGAAAATTGCAAGTGGGTCAAACATGGAAACAACAAAGCGTCGTCGGCAGTATCTTCGAAGGCAGTATCCAACTCGACGGCGACAAGATCATCCCAACCATTACAGGCGAAGCATGGGTCATGTCCGAAGGCACGATCTTGGTGGATGAACGCGATCCGTTTGGAAAAGGGATTTAGTAGAAAAAAATGAACCGCAGAGGCGCAGAGCGCGCAGAGATTTTAAAGTTCTTCTCCGCGTTCTTTGCGCCTCTGCGGTGATTTCTTTTGGAGTTACACATGACAATAAAATCAGATGTACTCATCATCGGCGGCGGACCTGTCGGCTTAAGCTGCGCCTATTATCTTTTGAAATCAGGCCGTAAAGTCACAATGCTCGATGCGAAAGAGATCGGCAAAGGCAGCGGGTCAGGCAACGCAGGGCACATCGTGCCGAGTCATATTATTCCGCTGGCGGCGCCGGGCGTGGTGACCTCCGCTCTTAAGTGGATGCTCGACCCCGCGCACAGTCCGTTTGGGATGAAGGTCAGCCTCGACCCGAATTACATTTCATGGCTTTTGAAATTTGTATTGGCTTGTAATGAATCCAATGTGCAGCGCAGTATCAAACCGTTGAATGATCTTGGTCAATTGAGCGCAAAGAATTTTTCGCAAATTATTGCCGAAGAAAAGTTCGATTGCTCGTATCAAGAGAAAGGCTTGCTCTTTTTATACAAAACCGAAAAAGCCTTTCACGATGGACAGCACGAAGGCGAGTTCATGCAGAAGCATGGGATTCCTGTCAGCGTGTATGACAAGACGAAAATTCACGAGATCGAACCCGCCGCATTGGACGACATCATCGGCGGCGTGCATTTCACCGGAGACTCACATCTCAACCCTGCGGTGTTTCTCAAATTATTAAGTGACCGCGTGCTCGAGATGGGTGCGGAGATGATCGAGCATACGCCGGTCACGGGATTTGAATCAGCGGAGGGGAAAGTCAAAGTTGTAAGAACAGGCTCGGGGGCGTTTGAAGCGCAGCATGTCATCCTCGCTGCCGGTGCGTTGACTCCGTCTGTTGCAAAAGATTTGAAGTTGAATATTCCCATCCAACCAGCGCGCGGATATAGCATGACGATGTCTGCCACGCAGACCATGCCGAGCCACGCATTGATCCTCGGCGAACGCAGAATCGCAGTCTCGCCCGTAGACGGATTGCTCCGTTTCACTGGCCGGCTTGAAGTGGGCAATTACAGCATGGAGCCGAATCCCGTTTGGATAGAGCGCATCGAAAACTCTGCGCGCGAGTATCTGCGTTTGGATGAAAAACTGGATGTGAAAGAAACCTGGGCCGGACTGCGCCCCACCACGCCCGACGGTGTTCCGATCATCGGGCGTTCGCCGAATCACAGCAATTTGATTCTCGCCACAGGCCACGCCATGTTGGGGCTGTCACTTGGCCCGGGCACAGGTCAGGTGGTGGCTGAGTTGGTCAATGGGCAGGAACCCGCTTTCAGTTTAAGTCCGATGCGTTTGGAGCGTTTTGGATGAGCCAAAAGCAGCAGGGAAATCCATCCTTGAGTATGGGGTGAATACAGTTCCATACCTCTATAATCCTTCCAACTTCTTGAGGAGGAAGGCACATGAGCAAAGTATTGATTGCTGTTTTCTTGAGTACGCTTTTATTGGCTGCATGTGGGGTGCCCGAAACGATTGCCGCAACTTCCACATCCGAATCGAATCAAACTCCTGTGATTGAGGTGACTGTGACCCCTGAACCACCAGTTGAGGTCGTGATCAGTACGGAAGGAATGAAGGATCCGTATGGCGTTGCTGTCAATTCGCTTGGACATATTTATGTCAGTGATGCGGGAAGTAAACGCGTGCTTGTTTTCGATGCCGATGGCAGCCTGCTGGCGAAGTGGGATAAGCAGGGCAGTGGTGAAGGCGAATTCAACACACTGGGCTTTGGCGGACTGGCAATCGACGCGAATGATCAAGTTTTCGTGGTGGATAACGCCAATTTTCGTGTTCAGAAATTTGATAAAGATGGGAACTTCCTTGCGCAATGGGGCAGCGAAGGCACTGGTGATGGGCAGTTCGTGCGCGCCATTGGTATTGCGGTGGATGTGGATGGTAATGTATATGTCACAGACGACGGCAATCCTTTTGTGCAGAAGTTTGATAACAATGGAAAATTCTTGATGAAGTTTGGTGGTGAAGGCGAAGGTAATGGAAGATTTAAACATGCCACCGGTATTGCTGTTGATCTACAGGGGAATATGTACGTTGCTGATTATGAAACCAAATTTGTTCAGAAATTCGCGCCTGATGGCACGTTCCTGATCTCCTGGACGATGAGCGCAGATGTAAGCATCAAAGGCACGCCGGAAGGCATTGCGGTGGACGCAGACGGTAATATTTATGTCACTGATTATGATCTGGGGCGTGTGCAGGTCTTCGATGCTGAAGGGAATTTCCTTTGGGCGTTGGATAATAAACTCATTCTGGATAGCCTCTTCAAACGTCCCACCGCGATTGCTTTTGGCAATGGAAAGATGTATGTCGTGAATCAATCTGGTGATAATATCTCGGTGGTGGAGTTTCCGTAACCAGTTTTTTGTGAATGCATGTTGGATCGTGGAAAGTGGTAAGTGGAAAGTATAATCAGCCGCTCATCACTTTCCACTTACTATTTAATCACCTTGCCTCCTTCCTTCTTCATCATCCTCGTTTCCGTTTTTGTAGACATGCTCGGCTACGGCATTATGCTGCCGCTGCTGCCGTTCTTCGTGCAGGCACACGCCTCAGCGGGCGGCGCCGCCATTGCGGGCGGGTTGATGTCGATGTATTCCACCATTCAACTTGTCTCCGGTCCCATCCTCGGTGCGCTCTCCGACCGTTACGGACGCAAGCCCATTTTGCTGCTTTGCCTGCTCGGCACGGGCACGTCCTATCTTCTGCTTGGACTGGCGAATTCACTCCCCATCATTTTTCTTGCGGTCTTCATTGATGGACTGACCGGCTCGAACCTGACCCTTGCCCACGCCTACGTGGCAGACACCACCAACGCTGAGAACCGCGCCAAGGGCATCAACTATTCTCAACTCGCTTTTGGATTGGGCATCATGGCGGGACCCATCCTCGGCGGCACCCTCAGTGGATTTGGTCTCAGTGTTCCGGCGCTCATCGCATCTTTCTTCGCCTTTGCCAACACCGCCTTCGGATTCTTTTTCCTCCCCGAATCTTTACCTCCCGAACGACGCGAGGCCAGGCCGATCACACAAGTGTTTTCGTGGGCAGGCCAATTTACAAGCATCTTCCGTCAGAAAAATATTCAAAATTTTCTCGTTGTGCTTTTCCTGCTCAACCTCGCCTTTGCCGGATTGCAGACGAATTTTCCACTTTACTCCAATGCCCGCTTCGGCTGGACGCCTGCGCAGAATAGTTATTTCTATTTGTATGTCGGCTTGTGCGGCATTTTGGTTCAAGGCGTTTTGTTCGGTAAGCTGCAAACCCGTTTCGGTGAACGCAAACTCATCCCTGTGGGACTCACTTGCATGGCCATCGGTTTGGCTGGCATGGCATTTGTCCCAGCGGCATGGATGATTTTCCCCGCTGTTGCAGTCGTTGCCCTGGGCACGGGCATCAGCATTCCTTCACTGACAGCGCTGGTTTCGTTGCGCATTCCCGATAATGAGCAAGGCCGCTTGATGGGCGGTAACCAAACCCTGCTTGCCTTAACAAACATCTTTGGCCCCGCCATTGCAGGCATCTCTTTCGACGTTGTCGCCATCTCAGCACCCTATTGGCTCGGAAGTTTACTTTCCATTTTTGCTTTGATGATTGCGTCTGTTGGATTTTCGACTCGATCAGATTCATCCACCCCCTGACATTTTCTACATAAGATCACGCATCTGTCTCACCGCAGCCCGGACCCCGTTTTCTGTGACCAATCTTGCGCTGAGAGTTTTTGCCCTTTCACGCATGTCAGCATCATACAGCGACTCTTGAATCGCGTTCGCAAGTTTCTCCGCCGATAAAGTCCGCTGTGGAATTGGTTTTGGCCCGACGCCCATTTTATAGATCCGCTCGCCCCAGAAGAATTGATCAATCGCCAGCGGCATCGTGATGGTGGGAATCCCCGCATGCAAACTCGCGGACGTTGTCCCCGCACCGCCGTGATGCGCCGCAACTTTAACACGCGGATACAACCAGTCATGCGGCGCGTATTCGATGGGGAAAATATTTTTTGATTTAATTTCACTATGATATTTTTCAGGGATGGTTAATACTGCCTGAGCATTTGCAAGTTGCAAAGCTTCTTCGAGCATCGGCAAATATCCCTGCGTGCCGGGGCTGCCGAATCCGATGGCGATGGGATTGGGGGAAGAATCAATAAATCTATGGAGTTGAGCGGCTTGCCGCTCATATTTTTGAACAGCAAGCTGTTCGACTCCATAGCTTCTCCAATAGCCAGTGATGATCTGCTTCTCATTCCAATCTTGCGGACGGGGGACAATGTGTTCGATGAATCCATTTAGGGTGAGAGGTTGGCGGGAAAATGTTTGGAGCGAAGGGTCTGCCCATTGGGCACGCGGCAGGCCAAAGTCCGCGTGACGCGCGTGGTTTATTTCCGAGCGCCACGAATGCCAGATGGCTTGAGTCACTGCCCAATGCGAGAACCAATTCCCGATCACGGAAAGTGAGAAGTAAAAAGGGAGAAGTGTAGAAGGAAACTGCGGGTGGGCGCAAGCGGCTGCAATACCGCGCGGACGGCGGGAATGCCCAAGCCTTCGGCGATGTGTGCGCCCCAGATCGTCGGCAGTCCGTGGACGAGAATGTCTGAGCCGCGACAGGCTTCGGCGGCGGTGTGCAGCATGCGCCGGTAAAGCGGACGTGCTTTCTTTATAAAGTTTTGTGTGGCGCGAATCGAGTTGATGAAGTTACGGCCAATCGTCAATGGAGTCTGGTTGCCTTGTTCCACAAGCAGATCAGATGGATTGCCTTCAAAGGGAGCGAAAGTTATTTTGCTTTCCCGAAAAAGATTTGCAAACCCAACCGGCGCAGCCACGCGGACGTTGTAGCCCGCGTCACGCAAGCCTTCACCAAGCGCAATATACGGAGTCACATCGCCGCGTGTGCCGCTGGTAAGAAGGGTGATGGTTTTTTTCATAATAGTTCACATCCTGAGCGGAGCCGCCGATCTTGCGGCGTAGTCGAAGGACGGTGGATATCTTGCTACTTGTCCTTCGGCTGCGTTCCTCGCTATCGCTCGTCTCTCCGCTCAGGATGTGGGGAGTTAAATTTTTTCAAACACCAAAAACCGATACTCAACAATTCCCATGTGCAGACATTGCTGCAATGCCATGCTCCCCAGCATGGACGGCAGAATCGCGTGCTTGATCGGTAAAAGATTGCCAAGGAAAAGAATTGCGCGCGCCAGAAGATCGGGCAGATTGCGCAAACGCAAATGCGGTGTGAGTTCTTCGTTTTTGACCAAACGCAAATTATATTTTTCAGCCCACGCAGATACCTGCTCCACGGTCCGCACGCCGGGGACGTACCAGCCGTCGATATAGGCTTTCAGCCAGTTGGATTCATTTTGCGAAAGCGGACGCGGCGTTTGGTAATCATCCACGAGAATTAATTTTCCTCCACGGTGCAATAAACGGGCAGCCTCACGGAAATATTTTTCAGGGTCAACGGCATGACAAACTGCTTCCACTGAATAAACCGCATCCAAATGATTTGCGAGCGGCACGGAAGTAAAGTCACCTTCGGCAAAGAGGATCTGATCTTGCAAATTTAATTGTTCGGCTGATCCGCGTGCCAGTCTGGCCTGCACAGGGCTGAGGGTTAATCCAAGCGCGGATGCGGGGTTTTGCAATCGCGGATAAATATAGAAGAGACTCGCGCCAACTCCGCAGCCGAGGTCTGCGAAATGTGCGTGTTCAGGCGCAACAGATTCTATTTCCTTGAGAATGCGCGCATTGGATACATTCAGCGCTTCGTCAAGAGTCTGCGCGCCGTCTGTCCATAGTGAGCGGTGGATATTTTGCGCTTTGGTGGAGCTGCTGAATTTTAGAAATAAATTTGTGTTCTGATCGTAATACGTGCGGACGGAATCTGTTGTAGTAGGCATGTCAAAAATTATAATGCACGGATTAGACGAACGAACTTCGGAAGTCTGCAATTGCGAACATAAGTCATGAGGCTATTAAAAAGACTTCCGAAGTTTTCTCTGCAGGGGGAAAGACTTCCGAAGTCTTTTTTGTTGACTCTTAGCCAAGGTGCTTCCATGCAGACTTCGGAAGTCTGGGTGAGCCCTTCCACGTAAAACTCTCCCCGTTTATACTGACCATTGCCTCTAAAAATTCTGACAACCGGAGAATCCCATGTCTCATACATCCTTCGCCACCACCACCCGTGGACTTAACCGCGACCTGCCTCCCATGCGTTTGTATGAGAAGGCCAAGAAACTCGGCATTTGGAATCCATCGGATATTGATTTCTCAAAAGATAAACAGGACTGGTCCCGTTTTACAGATGAAGAAAAAGATCTGTGTCTCTTGCTTTTGTCCATGTTCGTGGCTGGCGAAGAAGCAGTGACCCTCGACCTGCTCCCGTTGATCCAAGCCATTGCTCAGGAAGGACGTCTCGAAGAGGAGATGTTTCTGACTACTTTTCTTTTTGAAGAAGCCAAACATACAGATTTCTTCCGCCGTTTTATGGATGAAGTAGCCGAAGCAGGCGTGGACTTAAGCCGCTATCATGGCGATAATTATCATCAGTTATTCTATGAAGCATTACCATCCGCGCTAAATGCCCTGCGGACAGATGCTTCGCCCGCTAATCAAATCGCCGCCTCGGTCACATACAACATGGTCGTCGAAGGTGTCCTCGCGGAAACCGGCTATCAGGCTTTCTTCACCATGCTCGAACGCAACGATCTTATGCCCGGCTTGCGAAAAGGAATCTCATTGCTCAAGCAGGATGAATCCCGTCACATTGCCTATGGCGTTTATTTATTGTCCCGCCTGATCGCCGAACATCCGCAGGAATGGGATAACCTGCAAATGCAAATGAATATGCTTTTGCCTTCGGCCATCGGCGTGATCGGTGACGCATTTGCACGTTATAAAGTGGTCCCGTTTGGATTGGTGGAAGAGGACTTTGTCAATTACGCCATGAGTCAATTTAGCAAACGCTTTGAACGTTTGGAAAAAGCCAAAGGCCAATCCTTGGATGAAATTAACCGCACAACCAAACAGATCATCGAATCCGGAGATTCGTAAGTCATGCCGCTGAAACCGTGGAAAATTCTTGAGTCGAATTACGTCCGCCCGAGGTATCGGTTTGATAAAGTGGAATTGCCAAATGGTAAATTTCTCGAAGCCACCGCGCTTGAATTCCGCACCTGGGCATCGGTGCTGGCACTGACAAAGAATCAGGAAGTCGTTTTGGTCCGGCAGTTTCGGCACGGAGCGCAGGATATTTGCTGGGAATTCCCCGGCGGAGTTGTGGAAGATGGCGAGAGTCCGCTGGTTGGGGTGCAGCGTGAGCTATCTGAAGAAACAGGCTATACAACTTCAAATATTATCGAGGTTGGAAAATTCTATCCAAACCCCGCATTGCAAACAAATCTTATGCATGCTTATCTGGCGTACGATGTCGAAAAGACCGCAATACAGGAATTTGATGACGCCGAAGATATCGAAGTGCATCTCGTGCCATTGGATGAATTGATCGCCATGACCAGACGCGGAGAATTTCTGCACGGATTACAAGTTGCGGTTTTGTTTCACGCCCTCGCTTATTTGGATCGCATTAAATAAATGAAATCAAAAATTCTCACCGGCCTCAAATTCCTTCGCCAACTGGGACTTCGTCCGCTGGCGCTGTTTGCGTTGTATAAATTCGGGTTGAAGACCGGACACTACAAACGAGTAACACCTGCAAATCCTAATTCCCTAATTCCTAATTCCTATTCCCTGTTCACACTTCCACCACGCGATCAACTCACTCAAGTTCTCAGCGAAGACGGCAAATCAATTCTCCTAAAAGAAGCAAATGAAATCGTCAACGGAGAAATTCACATCTTCGGCGAAAAAACTCCGCTCGATTTCACAATCCCCCAACCGCTCCAACACTGGACAGCGCACGAAAAAAATCACAAACTATTTTCCATTTTCCACTATCTTCACAACGACATCAAATATCTCTGGGAACCTGCCCGCTTCGCATTTGCCTTTTCTCTCGGCCGCGCTTTTCATCTTACGCAAGATAATCAATACGCAGAATCTTTCTGGAAGAATTTTGAGTCATTCACACAAAACAATCCCGCGAACCTCGGTCCGCATTGGATGAATGGACAGGAAGTTGCCATCCGGTTGATGAGTCTCGTCTGGGCTGATCATGTCTTCGAGACTGCACCAGCTACCAGTTATGAAAGACGCGCGGCTCTTCATCGATCCATTTTTGAACACGCGTCACGCATTCCATCCACGCTGGTGTATGCCCGTTCGCAAAACAATAATCATCTTGTCACTGAAGCGGCGGCAATTTATACGGCCGGTTTATTTTTTAAAAATAAAACATGGCGTAATCTCGGTTGGAAGTGGCTCAACTGGTCTTTCCAAAATCAAATTGGAAGTTACGGCGAATACATTCAACACAGCACGAATTATCATCGTGTGATGCTGCAAACTGCGCTGTGGATTAATTTTATAAAACAGGATGTCTTTTCGGTCAACACTTCACAAGCGATCGGACGCTCTGCTCATTGGCTTTTTTCTTTGCTGGATAACGCATCAGGGCGGACCCCGAATCTGGGAGCCAACGACGGAGCTTTGATCTTCCCTTTGAGCGCTTCCGCCTTTGACGATTACCGCCCAACCGTGCAAGCCGCCGCGCGCGCATTTTTGCGGACCAGTTTGGAATCAGGCGCGTGGGATGAACTGTCTTTGTGGTTTGGCTTGAAAGCCACCGAGCGGATCGCAGACTCAAGCGCCTATCTCACCGAAAATCTACGCGGACAAAATTCATGGGCCTATCTGCGCGCTTCGCATTTCAAGAGTCGACTCTCGCATATTGACCAGTTGCATCTCGATCTCTGGTGGCGTGGATTAAACATCGCACAGGACGCAGGTACATATTTATACAACGCCGCAGCGCCCTGGGACAATCCGCTCGTGACCACGCGTGTGCATAACACCGTCACCGTGGATGGCCGCGATCAAATGGCTCGCGCCGGAAGATTCCTCGTGCTCGATTGGGCCAATGCATTTTCCAAAAACATAGTCGAAGCGGATGAAAATATTCTAGGCCGCGTGCGTGCCTATCATCGCGGATATCGCAACATCAAACATGAGCGCACAGTCACTGTCTATCAAAACGAACGCTGGGGTGTTGAAGATAAATTATCGTCACGCAGCAAAACTCCGCACGCTTATCGCCTGCACTGGCTTTTACCCGATTACGAATGGAAGATAGAGAATCGGGAATCGGGAATCGATCTTCGTCTAAACTCCCCACACGGCTGGATAACACTCTCACTTCATTCTGCATTCTTTATTCCGAATTCTTCATTCTCCCTCGTCCGCGCCGGCCAACTGCTCCACGGTCAACGCGATGTGCAACCCTACGAAGGCTGGGCTTCGCGAAATTATGGACAAAAATCTCCAGCCCTCTCACTCGCCTT
Organism: Candidatus Villigracilis proximus; assembly: GCF_016717045.1. Lineage (NCBI taxonomy): Bacteria > Bacillati > Chloroflexota > Anaerolineae > Anaerolineales > Candidatus Villigracilaceae > Candidatus Villigracilis > Candidatus Villigracilis proximus. Next base: position 29,537 of record NZ_JADJUO010000006.1, read on the forward strand.
CGAAGTAACCTCCGCATTTCACACAACACTCACAAGCGAATTCGTTTTTTCATCCTGAGCGAAGTGACGAGCGCTCTTCGAGGAACGCAGCCGAAGGACAGATCAGCACGCGAATAGTGCAAAATCTATTTTGCAGCAAGATGAAACGCGAATTTATCGAATGAACGAATTTTGCGAATTTAAAAGGTTTTATTCGCGTAACACCTGCACTGGCGCGCGGCGCAAGTGTTCGCTTTTTCGCGTAATTCGCGTTAAGATTTTCCTGACCTTGGAAAAGCCGTCCGGTTAATCCATCCAAGGTTGTCTGATTCAACTAACGGGCGTAAAATAACACCGCCATAAAGGCAAGGAAATGATGTATCACACAGACGAGAGCGACCTTAGTTCTTCCGATAGTAACCCGCCCAGTATAAAAAACTGGGCGCAAGACGTGTTTGATTTAAGTACCACCATCACGTAGGTGCGCGTGCGCCTCTGCGTGATGTCATATCACGCAAGGAGGCAGCCATGCTGAGCATTTACAAAACCACTGAGCAAGGGCTCGAAACAATCGAAATGATCGCCAACGGCGCGTGGGTCAATGTTGTAGACCCAACGCATGAAGAGATCGAAAAGCTCATCAACTGGGGGATGGATATGGACTATATTAACTATTCTCTCGACCAGGACGAAATGGCACGTATGGAGCGCGATGATGATTACACATTCATCCTGCTTCGCATTCCCATGCATCGCCCCGAAAGCGACGTGCCCTATAGTACCGTCCCATTGGGCATCATGATCCTCGGCAATAAGATCATCACCGTCAGCCGTTACGACAGCGATATCTTCCGGGTGCTCGCCAATGGAAAATACCGTCTCATGAAAACAGGCAAGCGTTACCGTCTTGCGTTGTATATCTTCCTTGAAACTTCCGCCCGCTATTTAAACTTATTACGTGAGATCAACCGCGCAACAGAATTGGTTGAAGACCAACTGCAAAAGTCCACGCGTAACCGCGAAGTTTTGGAATTGCTCAAGTATCAAAAGAGTCTCACCTATTTTGCAACCGCGCTGCGTTCAAACGAAGTGATGATGGAGCGTGTTCAAAAGACACAGCTCTTTAATTATTATGAAGAAGATCAAGACCTGCTCGAAGATGTGCTGACCGAGAATCAGCAGGCCATTCAAATGACCAGCATCGCCACCGAAATTCTTTCAGGCATGATGGACGCCTTCGCATCCATCATCTCCAACAATCTCAACGCCGTCATGAAAGCGCTGGCCGCACTCACGATCATTCTCAACCTCCCGTCACTGGTCGCAGCCTTCTACGGCATGAACGTTGCCCTACCCGGCGAAGGTCAGCCGTTTGCCTTTCTTACCGTGATCGGCATCTCAGTTGGGCTCACTGCGGTCGCAACCTATATCTTCTACAAAAGGGATTGGTTCTAAATGCAAACTGAACTATTACTCGACGCCAAAGCCACCCTCGGCGAAGGTCCCGCCTGGGATTCGAAAACGCAAACTCTTTACTGGATCGATATTCTTGAAAAACGAGTCTATCGAAACACGGAAATTCTTGCCGAACTGGATGATCTCATCGGCTGCCTTGCTCCGCGCAAAAACGGGAATCTCATCTTAGGCACCCGCTTCGGCTTCGCGGACCTCGAACCTGATTCTGCTCAATTAACAGTTCTTGTGTCTTTAGATGAACTACCAACCAATCGCATGAACGATGGTAAATGTGACCCCGCAGGCCGCTTCCTCGCCGGCACCATGGATATGAACGAGAGTGACCCCAACGGCTCGCTTTATTCATTTGACGGAAACCAAACTACACGCCTGCTGGATGGCATCACCATTTCCAACGGCCTCGCGTGGAGTGTGGACCATAAAACTTTTTACTATATAGATACACCCACACGTCAGGTCAAAGCCTTTGATTATGATGTAACCACCGGCCAGATCGCAAATCCGCGTGTAGCAATTACGATTCCAGAATCACTCGGCTGGCCCGACGGCATGACCTCGGACACAGATGGTAATTTGTGGATCGCACTCTGGGGGGGCGCGCAGGTCACCAAGTGGAATCCAAACACAGGCCAACTGCTTGAGCAGATTCCTGTGCCGGCTTTGCAATCGTCCGCTTGTGTGTTTGGCGGCAAAGACATGAACGAGTTATACGTCACCTCGGCCCGCAAAGGGGATGAGCGAAGAAAATCTAAAAAATACCCGCTCTCCGGCGGGTTGTTTAAAGTTGTTACAAATGTGACGGGAATGCCAACATTTGAATTTGGGTAGAGAGAAAAAGAAGAAGAAAGAGGAAAGAAGAAAATTTTTTCTTCTTTCCTCTTTTGTTAATTCCAGAGTTTTTTCGTTAACTCAACCACATCCTTGCATTGATCTTCTGATAATTCAACAAACGGGGAATTTTCAACAACCGTATCACGGTTTTCCACGATCAATACGCGCGCATCTTCGCTGAATGTATGCGAATGCCAGGCTCCTCTTTTCACGTTATATAATTTGTATAATTCCATATCCACCGCGTGGACTTTTATCACGCTTTCTTCGCCTTCGCCAAGAAACAAGATACAGTGTCCCTTCATTAACACAAAAACCTCATCGGTCTCTGTGTGCTTTTGCATGCGGTTGATCTTCTCAGGCAGCAGGTCCGCTGTGTAGTTCATCAGCGCCACGCGCCATGACTGATAGTCGATCATTGGCATGTAGTCTGGTTCGTTGTGCTCGCGGATTTCGATCAGGGATTCAGGAATTGTGGTCATAAATATTTTGCTCCGAATATTAAGTTATTTTTCTTCGCTGGTTTACCAATTCATCAATGAATTTCCAGCGTTTGGTTTTTGTGTAGTCCCCGCCTTCAGGGTAGAAATAGCCTGCGTAGTCAGACCAGTTGTCGGCGATGTGATAGACCGGGTCTTTCATCCCGTTCGGCAGAAGATAGCGCTCAATTCTACCGTGAGCGGTTTTTGAAAGCGAGTTGTTGCGTCCCCAGCCGCAATACATCACAACTGATTCGGCAAAATCCTCTTTGCGGTTGAAGCGCCAGTTTGCGCCGCTGGGTTTGTCACCGTAGAAATATCCATACGCGTTGACGCCCGGCTTCCGGCCGTAATACCCCGGTTTGCTTTCTGCGCCGCGCGGACCGGCATCCCATTGAGCGGGGATTCGTTTTCTTAAGGAAGATAGTAATAAGCTTGTACGGCCGCCTGTGATTTTTTCGAGACCCAAAGATAATTTCCACTGATTCTTCGCATCCCAGACATGCGCCAGTTCGTGGATCACCGACCATGCGCTGAATTGGCTGTGTTTGCTTAGCTTGATGCGGTCTTTATACGCCAGACCTAAACTGGTGCCCGTATCTGTTCTTTCGAACAGAACTTCTCCAAGCTGGCGTTTGAAATTTTCATTTCCGCCCAGAGTTTCTGCAAACAAGGCTATGGATATATGTAGTAATTCCAGATCGCTTATTTGCCAATTGCCATTGTCTGTGATCTTTATCTGAAAATCTGCGTGTAAGCGTGTTATATGTTCCATGGCGGAAGTATAAACCAACATGAAAGGAAGAAAAAATCCTCCTGTCATGGCGGATGAGTCCCCACGGGGCAGTCACTGTGACTGCCCTGTGAAAAAAATTTCCGAAGCGCTTTCCCCTATGGATGTCCAGCAGGCGCCATCGGCTGCAGTGTCAAGAAATTCAATCTGCCATGCCCCTCATGTGTGCTTTGCCTGTAAAGAGCAGGATAAATGGCACAAATTCTTCATAATTATCTCCCGTGTCTTGATATTGTCAAAAAAAAATGTTATATTTTTCTCAAAGGAAAATTCGAGCAGACTCGAAGATTTTTATAGTTTTTATACGTAGGAGTGCAATGAACCGTTTTGAATTTGGCTCGCTTGTAGCGTCTTTGCGGGAAGATATGCGATGGACGCAAATGGAACTGGCCGAAAAATCAGGTGTGGATGTGTCGGCGATTAGCAATATTGAGCGCGGTGCAAGGAAAACGCTGCTTAAAGATAATATGTTGGTGAAACTGGCAGATGGTTTTCAATTAACTTCCATGGAACGCCAGGAGTTTTTGTTTGCCGCGAGCGGGGTGACGGAGCTTGAGGCCGTGCGCAAGGAAAACAGCCGTGAAAAGAAGCAATTTGATCCACAGGCTTTCCTCAAAGAAATTGGGGAACATATTGCCTGTATCACTTTGCCTGTGCTTGTAACGGATGCCTTTTGCGATATCCTGATTGCCAATCACTGCCTGATCGATTTTTACGGCACGCCGTCTGCTTTGCTGACCAATGCGGATCATATTGTCGGTGGATATAACTTGATGCGTTATATTTTTGATCCACTTTCAAATTTTCCCGAGATCATTGGCGAGGATAGGTTTGAGCGGCTGGCGTGGATCAATGTCCACTATTTTCGCAGACGTACGCTGCGTGTTCGTTCCAAGCCGTATTTTTCCAGTTTAATGAATGAGCTGCTGAATAATAAAAAGTACCCGTCTTTTGAACGTTACTGGCGCAGGATGATGTTTGAGGATTATGACGATTTCACCACTCCCATCAAACGCTCCGGGCCTGAGTACGATCATTCATTTGTGGCAGTTGAATCATTGCTGGCGCTTACCCCGTACGGCGAATTGTATTTGCATCAAATATTGCCGCTAAATAAAAAAACCGCAAAAAGAATTGAAGGAATAACCAATAAAGTTGGGGAGGGTTACGCATTATTCGCGCCTTTTCCTGATAAGAACAAGAAATAAAAAAAACATCCGCCAGCGCCGGAATTTGATCCTGCTTTGGCGGGCGTTTTTATTCGTGATCTGTTGAACGTTACAAGGTTAATGTTTCCCCGTTTTCACGCAGCCACTTTCTGTGCTTTTTATATTCAGGGGCAATAACTTCAACTGCGCCCCAGAAATTTTTGGAGTGATCTTTTACACGTAGATGAACCAACTCATGGACAACCACATAGTCGATCACTTCCAGCGGAGCCATGACCAGCCGCCAGGTGAAATTAAGCGTGCCGCTTGAACTGCATGATCCCCAGCGGGTTTTGGCAGAGTTGATCTTCACTTGTTTGGGGGTGAAGTTATATCGCTGCGCATATTGTTTGACGCGTTCAGTGATGACTTTGTATGCCTGTTCCTTATACCAGCGGGTGAAAGCGGACTCGCCTTTTGACCGGGCAGTTTGGCTGAGGATGAATCCGTTGTCAAATTGCAGGGCAGGTCGTTGAGACTGAATCAGTTTCAGGTTAAAGAATGAACCGAGATATGGGAATTTCTCGCCGTCTGCATATTGTCTGACGGGCGGCGCTTCAATCGCCTTGACCTTTTGGCGGGTGCGTGTGATCCAATCCGCTTTTTCGCTGATGAATTTTTCGATCAAGGCCTGCGGCGCGCGCAGCGGTGCGCGTACGGTAAGTGTGCCGTCGCGTTCAATAATGAGCGCAATTGTTTTGCGTTTGCTGCGGGTGAGTTTGTCGATTTGTATTTGCATGTTCGTCTGGATTTAATGGCGTTCTTTTGCCCGTTTGGCGGGAACGTTCCATGATAACGTATAAAATCAAACAAAAAAACAACCCGGTTAAAATAATGGGTTGTTTTGAGTGCCGAGGGAGAGATTTGAACTCTCGACCGAAGGCTTATGAGTCCTTTGCTCTGCCACTGAGCTACCTCGGCATTATCCAAATGGCGCCCCAAATATTACTATGGGAGGGGGCATTTGTCAACGTGAGCTAAATCTTTTCATATTAAAATCAGTTCAGGAAAAAAATGGGTGAAACAGGCGGGGGAACAGACTGTATAATAGCCAAAAAGGAAATCCAATGAAAATACTGGTGATTGAAAATGACCCAAAAGAATTTGCTCTGATCCAACAGGCGTTGAGCCGCAAAAGCGTGGTGATTCAACTTGCTTCGAGTGAGCAGGTCTGGCCGTATGTCCATTCGGGAGAGGCGCGATTTTTGATCGCGAATTGGGATACGAGCGATCTGCGCGGCACACAGTTTATTCCGCGGGTTCGTGCGGCAAAGACTTCCATTCCCCTTTATATTTTGTTGACGACTTCAAAAAATGCAGAAGATGATCTTGCGCCTTCGGGTGCAGACGATACGATTCAGCGGCCTTTTAAGAATCAGGATTTGAAGAATCGAATTGGCATGGCGGAGCGGATCGTTTCTTTGGCGAGCAATCTTGCGATGGCACGTGATCAGTTGGAGCATCAGGCGGCGTTCGATGCGCTGACTGGGTTTATGAATCGTGCGGCTTTCTTCCGCCAGTCTACGGGGGAGTTGGAGCGTGCGCGGCGTTCATCGTTGCCGTTGAGTTTGATCTCGCTTGATATTGATAATTTTAAACTGATCAATGATACGTTTGGCGTGGATATCGGGGATGAGGTGCTGCGGGTGGTGGCGCAGGCCATTCGTGAGAAGAGCCGTCCGTATGATTGCATTGGACGTTGGACGGGGGATGAGTTTGTGATTTTGCTTTCGGGGGTGATCGGCGCGGATGCGGAAAAAGTAACAGAGAGGATCATTGCCGGGGTACGCGGCACCCGCATCGAGGTTAAGGGTGAAGCGCCGCTTAATGTCAAGATCAGTGCAGGGATTGCGTCTGCGGCGCGCATCAGCACATCCACTGAAGTAGAGCCGTTGATCCAGCAGGCGCGGCAGGCCATGTCGCGTGCGAAAGAGGCGGGCGGGAATCAAATCTTTTTAATGTTTGTGTAGTTTTTATATCAATTGCAAAATTAATAACGCGATCATGCCTGCCAGAATGGTGAGTAGTGTATTTTTTGTGAACCATGCGGCTAGAATGGCAATGATGCCTGCGAATAAACGGACATTGTCAAAAGATAGGTCGAGGCTGTTTGCGCGATACAGCAATTCGGGGAAGATGATGGCAGAGAGGACTGCGGGCGGGACGTAATGTAATGCCTTGCGCATCGTTTCCGGGACTTCAAGCCTGCCAAATAAAAAGATCAGAGAGAATCTCATTCCAAAGGTGGTCAACCCGCCGATAAACATGATCAGCCAGATATTCATTTTCTGCTCTCCATGATCGTTCCAACTGCAATGCCTGCCAGTGCGGCGAGGATCAATCCCAACTTGAATGGAAGACTATAAGCCAGCAGGGCAACGATCCCTGCGGTTAATGCAGCCGCGATCATGGGACGGTTTTTTAACGCGGGCACGACCATGGCGATAAAGGTTAAGGGCAGGGCAAAATCCAATGACCAGGATTCGGGAATGGCAGTGCCAAGAAAAATTCCGATCGCGGTGCTGGTCTGCCAGATGAACCATAAGGAAAATCCCGCGCCCAGTAAGAACCAATGATTTGTGGGTGTAACGCCTTCTGCTTGTAGTTTAGGATGCTTGGCGCGTAGGCTTCGTCGGTTAGAAAATAAGAGAGAATGACCTTCCATTTTAACGAAAGATTTTTCAAGTAAGGCGCAAGCGATGCGCTGTATAACATGTGACGCAGATTCACAACTGCGATGGTGACGATGATCACGAAGCCGGGCGCTTCATCGTGAATTAACTGTGCTGCTACAAATTGCGATGAGCCTGCGAATACAATCTATGACATGAATTGCGAGGCCAGTGTGGAGAGTCCGGCTTTGAGTGCCAGGGTGCCGTAGATCATGCCGAATGGGAATACGCCAACCAGTAATGGAAATTCTGCGCGGACGCCCTCGATAAAATTTCTTCTTGCTTCACTCATAAATTCTCCGTGATCTTTTTGGGCGGCTAGGATGTAATGCCGATAATATTTTGTGCGGCGCGTTGACCACTTTCCGCCGCGCCTTCCATAAAGCCTTGATAGATCGTTGCGTGTTCGCCCGCGAAGTATAAATGACCCGCAGGCGCAAAGAGGGTTTGCCAGTGTGAAGTCACCTGGCCGGGAGCGAGCGCCATGTAGGAACAGCGTGAGTAGGGTTCGTTGATCCATGCGATGGTGGCTGTATTTTCGATCAGGTCGGAGGAACCGGGGAAGATTTTTTCGATGACGGAAACAGCAAGGTTTATCCGCTCCTGGTCTGATAAGGCGGATAGCTTCGCGCCGGGGCCGCCGCCAGTGTAGGCGGTGAGGATGCCGTGTTCACTTTGTATGTGACTGGTCGCTTCCCAGGTCAGAACGATTTGCTGGTCGGTGGACAAGCGGCCATTCCAACCTTTGGCTTTCCAAAAGCGTTTGCGATATTCGATCATGACCTTGGTCACAGCACCGTAGGAGATCTCGTTGACCATGCGTTGATGTGCCTGCGGCAGCGGCGGATTAAACTCGATCAGCCGCGCTGTTGTCAGCGGGATGGCAAGGATTGCAAATGAAGAGGAGATGGTTTGGAATGAATTTCCCTGTTCATAGGTGACAGTGACTCCATCGGTTTGGTCATTGATGGAAGTGACTTCCGCGTTTAAGCGCAGGTCTGGAAGGGTGGATGCGATGGCGCGTGGTATTTGGTCATTGCCGCCGATGACACGGTAGGTTGGTTCGTAGAGTCCCGGTTTGCTGTAATACATGGCGGAGTTGCGCGCCAGATCAAGCAACGAAAAATTTTCAGGCTCGCAGGTATATTCCGAGCGGATATGATCCGCGAAGGCCATGCGTGCCAGCGGATGCGCGGCTTGTCGGTTGATCCAGTCTGCGGCGGATTGTTGATCCAATTCTTTTGCATTCGGCGCGGATTCAGGATGCTGCGGGTCGGGGACTTGCTTTGACAATTCTGCGAGTGCCGCCCAAATGGAATCAACTTCCTTTCCCAGATCAAAGCCCCAGATATTTGTGTCGTTTGAATTTCCGGCTTTGCCTTCGTATGCGTCCCAGTCGTCGGCTTGTCCCTGCCAACTGCCGACTTCGCCCAATGGCAGATGAAACTCTTTTGCAAAACCCAGCATACGTGTGTGATCTTTATCAATGAACTCGGCGCCGCCCTCGGCGATCAGTCCGTTTGAAAAATTATGCATCGAAAAAACACGTCCGCCGACACGGTCTCTGGCTTCAAGTACTGTCACCTGCCAGCCTGCACGATGTAATTCATAGGCGGCTGAAAGGCCGGCCATTCCTGCACCGATCACAGTGACTGATTTGTTTTTTTTCATGGGGCTCACTTCTACATTAAATTTAATTTGGGCCTGTATTGCAGCGCCTCAGCCAGATGTGTCGGCTGGATCTCGTCACAGCCGCCGAGGTCTGCAATGGTGCGGGCGAGTTTGAGCACGCGGTGATAGGCCCGCGCGGACAGTTGTAACTGTGCCATGGCGGAGCGCATCAGGCTCTGACTTTGATCGTCAAGTTTGCAATGTTCGCGGATTTCCTTCACGCGCATATCTGCATTCGAAACTACATGCTTTGAATCTGAATTTGCATAGCGCGCAGTTTGACGATCTCTCGCAGCCTGAATACGGGCGCGGATGGTTTCGGATGATTCGCCGACTCTGTCTCCGCTCAGTTTTTCATAATCCACACGCGGTACTTCGATGTGGATATCGATGCGGTCGAGCAATGGGCCGGAGATTCGTTTTTGATATTTGGTCACTGTAGATGGGGAGCAGGTACACGGCTTTTGGCTGTCACCAAAATATCCGCAGGGACAGGGATTCATGGCGGCCACCAGCATAAAATTTGCAGGGAAGGTGGATGAGCCTTGCGCGCGTGAGATCGTCACGACCTTATCTTCGATCGGTTGGCGCATCACTTCCAAAACCCGTGAGCCGAATTCGGGCAGTTCATCTAAAAATAAAACGCCGCGATGTGCGAGTGAGATTTCTCCCGGATGCGGCCAATTGCCGCCGCCGACCAGACCCGCATGTGAAATGGTGTGATGCGGAGCGCGGAATGGACGATGGCGGATCATTGGTGTTTCGGGTGGGAGCGCATCAGCTACGGAATAGATGCGGGTCACATCGAGAGATTCGTCCACGCTCATGTTGGGGAGAATGCCTGGCAATGCGCGCAAGTAATGTTTTGCCAGAGCCGGGCGGGCCAACCATAATTAAATTATGTCCACCGGCGGCGGCTACTTCAAAGGCACGCTTGACATGTTCCTGACCTCTGATCTCCTGAAAGTCAGTTGCAACTGTGGCAGCGGATGTGTCTACTTCGATGGTGGGGTGGGGATTAATCTCGCGGTTACCGCTTGCTATTCGTAGAGTTCGGAGAGAGATGCGACAGGGATGACTTCTAGATCGGGGATCAGAGCAGCTTCCGGTGCGTCAGAAGCGGGGACGAAAATCCGTTTGAATCCTTGCTGACGGGCGGTGGCCGCCATCGGTAAAATTCCCGCGCGCGTGGCGCACGGTCCCATCTAAAGACAATTCACCGACGATCATGGTTGATTCGATTGACTCAGCGGGAATGGCTCCGGTCATTGCCATCACACCCACGGCGATGGGTAGATCATAATATGGCCCCTCTTTGCGGACGGATGCGGGCGCGAGATTAACGATGACGCGTTTGCGTGGAAAAGTTAAGCCGACATTTCGCACCGCAGAAAAGACACGCTCGCGGCTTTCCTGCACGGCGGCATCGGGCAAACCAACGATAGTCACACCGCCTTTGCCCGCGGTGATATCCACTTCCACTTCGACGACGACGCCTTCAAGGCCAATGACTGCACAGGAATATACGCGGGATAACATGAGGTTATTGTAGCATTCCTTTTTTAGAATTGACTTATCTTTTTTTCTTTTATTTGTAATATCCAGACCTGAGAGGCTGTTTAATAATTTCACTTTGCAAAAAACCTTTTCCACGAATTTACGCTAATCTGCGCGAATTTTAAAAAAATTATGTAAATTAGCGAAGATTAGCGGAAGAAAATGGAGTTGTGCAAGAGGTCCAATCTATTAATTTTCTACTGTCCTGCTGTCTGAGATCGTAAAGCAAAATGTTGAACCTTTGCCCAGCCCTTCTGATTCGACCCATATTTTTCCGTTGTGGACTTCGATGATGCGTTTGACGAGCGCCAGCCCAATGCCTATGCCTTCACTGTCTGCGTTGAGCTTTTCGAATAGCCCGAATATTTTTTCGTGAAAGCGGGATTCGATCCCGATGCCGTTATCTTTTACATAGATGATGGTATCAGTTTCGCTTTGCCGTTTGCCGATCTCGATCTGCGGCTGTGATTGGCTGCCCATATAATTGACGCAATTTTCAATTAAGTTTTGAAGAACCTCCAACAGTCGCTTGCGATCTCCATAAACAAGGGGAAGGTCATCTGCGATATGCACAGTAATCCCTTGTTTTGTGATCTGCTCATTCAGCAAACCAATGGCTTCATCAAACAAGGTGCGTAATGATATTTTTTCAGAGGGATTGACAACCCGCCCGATGCTCAAGAGTTCAAGCAGTTCGTTGATAAGGCGCTGCATCTTGTCGGCCCCGTCGCTGATGCGTTCGATGTCTGTTTCAAGGCGGGGTATATTTTTGTCGAACAAGTCCTTGCGTAATAAGCCCACAAAGCCTTTGATCGTGATCAGCGGTGACTTTAATTCATGTGAAAGTGTGTAGGCGAAGCGTTCCAGTTCGGCATTCCTTTGTTCGAGTTCTCTGATCAATTTCTCCCGTATTTCTTCGGCATGTTTGCGTTCGGTGATGTCTTGAAAAATGCCAATGGAAATGAGCTTTTCGCTCTGCTCGTCGAAGCCTTTGACTGATGTATCGGCTATCCAACGCGCCTGACCATCTCGTGTGCGGATGTGGAAGTCGCACTCCCAAAGAATGGAAAGATCTTCATTGGTGAGGCGATCAGCTTCCTGCAAGGGTGAGATCCGAGAGTCTGCCGCGCGGAAAGGCTTCCAGTATCAGTGAGTTCCAGAGGTCGGAAGTTCTTTCGGCGGCGGAGTAGCCGGTCATGGAGAGGATGCCTTCGCCAACGAATGTGAGTATGAACGTGTGTTCACCGCTGTGACTAAGAACATAGGGCACCAGGCCTGCGGAATCAATGGCGCGGCGATACATATCATCCAATTGTTGCAGGGCAAGTTGTGCTTGTTTGCGTTCGGTGATCTCGGTTTGTAGTTGTTTGATGTTGACCTGTTGCAGGTGCAGGGACTTTTCCATTTGTATGCGCAGGTAGCGGACGATTAAGACGATGGCGCTTTCCTGCACTGCCAGGGTGATGAACATCTTCCAGAAAACAATAACAGGTTGACCCGAAGAGAGAAGCGGCGGATCGTAATGATTAACATCCAGCCAGTTGCCCCATAGTCCGATTGTGGAGAGTTGAAAGATCATAAAGGGCAGGATGGCGCGGCTTGGCAGGAACAGTGTGCCGAGTACGGCCTGAATGATGATGGAGATTTGATAGCCGGCGTACCAGTAGCCTTCGGCGGGCAGGCTGAGCATATCGATCAGATACCAGTGCAGGAGAAAACTTGCGCCAGCCCAATTCACTTTTTGGCGCGCTAGAAAGTAAAAGGTGAAGAGCAGGGGGATAATAAGGAATGAAAGGCTGACCCACAGCGGCGCGTAAGGCTCGGGCTGATCGGGCGCGCCCGAATAGTTTTGGGTCGTACCGAGCACGCGCAACAGGATAACGATCGGCAGGAGTGACCGCAGAGCACGCTCGCGATAGGCGATGGTGAGATCGGTGGAACGCGGCGTGTACCACCACTTCCAGGCGCGGACGAAGGGATTGGTCAATGAGTTCCTTCTGGCATTTCCTTGATGATCTTTATCGTTTCCACGCTGACCGACACACACGCCCCAATAACTCAATCACCTGTTTCTTTATACGCCGCGAATTGATACGTGTTGAACTTCTCGGCAATGGTTGTGTTCCTTGGGTTTCTTTTCTTTACAGCTTTTCAAAATCCATTTTGGTAAGACCCTAATGGTTTCTGAGACCATTATGGTCTCTCTATTAAAGTAGAATAAATGTAAACGGATATAAAAAAGTGTGTGGAGATCATAGTTTCTTTTGGAATTTTACCCGGCTGGTCTTTTTGCAATCAGAGTCGTCACTTGATTTAAATCGGTTGCTCTTTCTGGGCTGGATAATAGTGATTTTGTGCCACCCATTATTACTTCCCACCCCTCTTTTCCAATACGCGAAAGATACGCGTCAAGAGTATATGGCTTTGACGATGATAATCCTTTGCAGGTATTATATCTCGCCTACATCGATTGGAATGGCCCGTGGTGGCTCTACATCGATTGGCTGCTGCTTGGCGTTTTTCTTTTCATGTCCATTACCATTGTGGCGCGCGCGAATCTTAAGACCGATGTGTTGATTGTCTTCGTCGGCATTTGCGGCGGCCTCGCCATTGAATCATGGGGCACACAAACCAATCTCTGGCATTACTACACCGCCGAACGTCCGCCCTTGTGGATCATCCCCGCCTGGCCGATTGCGTCCCTTTCAATTGACCGCATCTCCAGATTTCTAAACCAACTTTTTGAACTGACGATTCAACGAATCCAAATTCTTGTTGGCAAACTTTTTTACTGGCTGACATTCGCATCTTTCCTAACCCTCATGCTGGTCTTTGTTTCTCCAACATTCGACAAATCCTATACATGGCTCGCGTTGACGTTATGCATCCTGCTCATTGTCACGCCCAACGATCAGCGCTTCGCCCTGCTGACCTTCATCTCCGGCGCGGGCCTCGGCTACTTTTAGAATTATGGGCACCACCCGTGAATGCTGGATATATTACACAAATCAAACGCCGCCATTGTTCGCCGTCCTCGCGCATGGCATGGCCGCAGTCGCATTTTGGCGCGCGGGCTTGTTGATGAAGTTGGTATGTGGGGGAGAGTGGTGAGAAATGAGTAAAAGTGAGTAAAGAAAAGTGAAAAACTGTCATTTTATTAACTCACTTTACGCAACACAACTCCGAAGGAGCGAAATGATTCTAGAATCAACGCAAAATTTGTCCAACCCCGAAGGGGTGCGTCATCCCCTGGATTAGATCGCGCCACAATTTTAAATCGTGCCATCCCTACGGGATTGTTTACTGCGAAGGTCACTTTATTAAATTATGTCGTATGAATTGGTTCTGGTTTAAATAAAAACAGCGCGGACGATTATCGTCCGCGCTGTTTTTGTGATCGAAATTATTTTTAGTCTAAAAGAGACTGGGGGATGTTTCCGCCATTGGCGGCGATCTGCTTCAAAACTTCCTTGTGAAGCCAGACGTTCATCTTGGCCGAGTCGCTCATCAGATCTTCAGGGCAGCCAAGTTCTTTTGCCAATTCATTGCGGGCTTCACGGCTGCTGTCAATATCGAGGACTTTGAGCAAATCCACGATCGAGACTTTCCAGTTGTAATCTGAGCCAGCGGAAAGTTTTTCGAGTTTTGCAAGCACGTCCACTTCTGAAACGGCGGCATGACAGGTTTCAAGCTTCGGCAGTGCGGATAGAATCGAAGTCTTCCTTTTCCACCGGAGTTTTTGGTTTTGCGGCAGGTGCAACGGTCATTGGTTTGACAGTGGCTGCAGGTTTCCGCGGCGGGTGTAGCGGGGGCTGCTGCGGTTTCGGCTTTGTCTTTCTTGAGTCCAAGTTTTTCGAGAATGTTGCTGAAGAATCCCATTGTAGTAACTCCTTTTTTGAACGTTTGATATGATGAAATATAAAACTGATTACAAATAACGTTTGATAATCAATATATTTATTATAACCTGTTGTCTGTTGTGCAAGGTTAAAAAAAGCGTTAAAGATTTATTTGTATTTCTTCCACGCATAAATATAAAAATAGTCCGCAAAGTACAGAAAAAAATAAGACCAGATGTCTGTCACATCGTTCCCGGCGGAGAGGTGAGGAGAGGGAAATCCACTTGACAAAAACTGAATCATCCTATAATGTGACCTCGCGGTCATATGACCGTAAGGTCATGTGACTTGAGGTCACTTCTTGCCAAAGCAAACATTTCTCAATCTGCCCCAGGAAAAACGCACCATTATCACCAACGCCGCTGTCGATGAATTCGCGGCCTATGGCTTTGAAGCCGCTTCCATTAACCGCATCGTCGCTGCCAGCGGCATTGCCAAGGGAAGTTTCTATCAATACTTTGAAGACAAAATGGATGTCTTCCGGCACTTGCTCGACCTGCTGACTCAGGAAAAAGTTGAGTTCTTTAAAGACAAACATCCACCGAGTCCCAGCCAAAGTGTGTTTGATTATTTCCGCTGGGTCACAAAAGCAGGCATGGAATTTAATTCCGCATATCCGCGCATGATGCAGGCTGCCACCGCGTCTTGTTTGTCGAAGGCCTATACTACGGGAAGCTTTTTCCGAATATCATAAAATGGCCCGGGATGGCATCACCGGCATGATCCAGAAAGCCATGAAACAGGGTGAGCTGGATCCGAGTATTGATGTTGAATTGGCGGTCATGATCATTGAGATCTGGACCAATGCGATTACCACTTACATCCTTGATGAAGGCATGAAGCAAAAGGATATTCTGAAATGGGTCCGCTCTGCGAAGACCCAGGAAAAAAATTGACAAGCTGTTATATGTAATGGAATATGGTTTACGTAAAACAGAATCAGAATTTACAGCGAGTTCTTAGAAAGGAAATCAAATGACTTTATTTTTGCGCATAGCATGGCGTAACGTCTGGCGGCAGCGCCGCAGAACATTTTTGATCGCCATCGGTATGGGAGTAACGATGACTCTGTTGGTCTTCTACGACGGACTCATCGGTGGTTTCGAACAGGCGATTTATGGCAATGCCATCCAGTTGCTTGGCGGTAATATTCAAGTCCATGCGCCTGGGTATAACGAAAAAGGTGGGACGAAAACCTTTACTACCAATGGATAATCCCGATGTCGTTGTTCAAGCGGCCGAGGCGCAATCCAATGTGGTCGTTGCTTCGAAGCGCATTGTCACCGGCGGATTGGTCACCAATCGCGAAGGCGCGTTTGCGGTCTCGATCATCGGCGTTGAAACTGACAAGGAAGGGCTGATCACTCCAGTTGCAGATAATATCTCCAGTGGACGTTACCTGAATCCTGATGATGGTGATCTGATTGTCATCGGTCAGGGGCTTGCCACGGCGATGGAGATCAAAGTGGGTGACCGCATCACCATGGTCGGTAACTCGACCCATGAACAGACCCGCCAGCGGACAATGACGGTTGTTGGAATTTATGATGTAGGCGTTCCGTCTATTGAGAAGACCACGATCTATATCTCACTTGTCGAGGCGCAGCAACTTTTCGGTCTTGAAGGACAGGTAACCGAAATTGTTATTTCCCTGAAACAGATCGGGCAGGAACCGCCTGTGATCAATGCCATCAACAAATTGGCGCCGGGCTATGAAGTGGAAAGTTGGGAAACAAGCATCCCCGACTTGAAAAAAACAATGGATATGAAAACCGGCGTAATGGGTTATCTCGGCGTGTTCATGCTGGGTATTGCCGCCATCGGTATCCTTAACCTGTTGATGATGGCTGTCTTTGAACGTACACGCGAGATCGGCGTGATCGGCGCAATGGGATTAAAACCACGCGAGATCACATTCCTCTTTTTGCTGGAAGGGACTTTAATTGGCCTAATGGGCGCTGCGATCGGAGCGGTATTAGGCACCACGTTCAACGGAATTTTTAGCGTGGTCGGAATGAACTACAGTCAGTTCGCCGATCTCACTGAATATACCGCCCTGATCAGCGGGAGCATATACACCCAACTCGTGCCGATGAAAGTGCTGCAGCACGCCATCACCGTTGCCGTCATTTCCGCGCTTGCTGCGTTGTATCCCGCAATGGAAGCATCCAGGCGTGAACCAGCTGAAGCGCTGCACTACGTTTAGTAAAAACCTGACAGGTTTCCACGGAGCCTTTCCAAAAAGAGTTCTGCGGATACAAAGTGTCTGCTCGTCAGACATCTAAATAAAACCTGTCAGGGTTTGGAGAGAATCTTATGATGAATTATTTTAAAATGGCATATCGCAATTTAGGCAGGCATCGTCGCCGCACGCTTCTTTCGACGCTGGCACTTGCCATGGGAACAGCGTTATTAATGTTCATTGCCGCTTTCTTTCAAGGCGAAATGCGCAGTTCCATGGAAACTACGCTGCGCCTCAACACCGGTCATCTTCAAGTCAAGAATGCAAACTACGATCCCGATAAACTCAGCGTCGCCTGGGAATATCTGATCGAAAACCCGGAGCAGGTTGCAGCGCAGATCGAAGCGTTGGGTCAGGTCCAGTCTGCAACTCCGCGCTTACTCGCAAGCGGAATCGTATCAGCCTCGGATGAATCGGTTGGCGTCCAGATCATGGGCATTGTCCCTGATTCTTCAGCGAATGATCCTTATCGCAATGGCCTGTTATCTGGTGATTTTTAACTGCGGACGATCGCGAAGGGATCGTGATCGGATATCCGCTGGCAGAGAGTTTGGGGTTGAAGCTGGCGATCAACTTAATCTGCTGGTGAATACATCCGAAGGCAATGTGGATGAGCAAAAGTTTACGGTGCGCGGCATCTTTTCAACCGGCACAACCTCTTACGACAAAGGCGTTGTCTTTCTGCCGCTCGCCAAGGCGCAGTCGTTTTCAGGTGCAACCAATCATGCCAGTATGATTTTCATTCTTTTGAATGATCGCGAACAAGCTGATGCAGTTTCTGCTGCGATCAAGGGTGAGGGGTATCAGGTTGAGACCTGGAGAGAATTGAATGAACTGCTCGTGCTGATCAACGATTTTTCAAATGCTTATCTCACGATCCTTAACTTAATTATTCTCGGCGTAACCGCCACGGTCATCGTCAACACCCTGCTCATGTCTGTCTTTGAACGTACACGTGAGATCGGAATCCTTTCTGCGATTGGCATGAAGGGACGGCAGATCATCGCTCTGTTTCTCGCGGAAGCCACCTTGCTGGCGTTGAGCGGAATCACCTTTGGCTCGTTGATCGGTTGGGCAATCTCTGCCTACTTTAGCAAAGTCGGTGTTTACTTTGGAGATCTGGGGATGAGCCAGGACATGCTTCTCAATGACCGCATCTACACTGAGCTGACACTTGACTCTGCAATTAATTTGATCGTCACCGCATTTATCATTACCATCATCGCTTCACTCTACCCCGCGCGGATGGCTTCACGTATGGAACCTGTTGAAGCCTTGCACGGCGCAAAATAAAGGAGAAATACCATGGAAGTCGCAAAATTAACAGATGTCACCCGTGTATATAAAATCGGCGAACTTGAAACCCGCGCCTTGAATGGCGTCAGCATAACCATTAATGACGGCGAGTTTACCTCTTTGGTAGGTCCTTCCGGCTCGGGCAAAACGACTCTTTTACAGCTCATTGGCTGTCTTGACCAGCCAACATCGGGCAAGGTAATTATCAATGGAAAAGAAACCACTAACTTAAATCGCAACCAACGCGCTGATCTACGCAAAGAGGCGATTGGTTTTGTGTTCCAATTTTTTGCACTGATCCCCACGCTCACTGCCTACGAAAACGTGGAAATGCCGCTTCTGCTTAACGGCAAGAGTCCCGCAGAACGCAAACAGCGTGTGATGGAATTACTCGCAGCAGTGGATGTAGCGAATCGTGCGCATCATCGCCCCGATCAACTCTCCGGCGGACAGCAGCAACGCATCGCTGTCGCCCGAGCGCTTGCTACAAATCCCAAGCTGATTCTAGCTGACGAACCCACTGCCAACCTCGATACTGAAAATGGCAAGCAGGTCATGGATCTTATGCAAAAGCTAAATAAAGAAACAGGTGTCACTTTTGTATTCGCCACACACGATCCGCGGGTGATTGGATATGCCAATCGCGTGGTGACTTTGCAGGATGGCCTGATTACCAATGACTCAAAGGCGTAGGTCAGGCTCCCTTGATAAAACCTGTGCAAAACCTGTGCAATCTGGTAGAATTTATTAATAAATTACAATCACGCTAGAGATAGCGCATGGAGATAAATTAATGAAAAAGTATTTTGATGTTGACCACCACACTGGCGCTTGTGCTTACCGCCTGTGGTTCGTCTGCTACACCAACGGCTGTTGCCACAGTGTCGCTTGATTCGGCTTCGCAGCCTTCCTCTTCATCCGGGAATGCATCTGCTTCGGCGGTTGTTGTCCCAATGCAAAAAGTGGAGTTGGCTTTCCCGACCCTCGGCGCTGTTAAAACTGTTGAGGTCGCCGAAGGTGATTCAGTAACCGCGAACCAGCCTCTGGTCACGTTGGATACGTCGATCCTTGAGTCGCGCATAAAAGAAGCTGAGTCTAATGTCATTATCGCGCAGACCAACGTCACCTATCTTAAGCGTTCAGGTACAACCCCTGAAAGACTCGATGCCGCGCTGGCCGATGTGCAACGTGCTCGAGCCGCAGTGGATATTGCCAAGGCGCAACTCGCACAGACCACACTTGCCGCGCCTTTTGATGGCACGATCGCTTCGGTTGAAATTTCACCTGCTGAAATTGCCAACCCCGGCCAGATCATCATTGTGATGGGCGACCTTTCAAAATTCCAGATTGAAACTACCGACCTCAGCGAAAAAAATGTAACCTCGGTGCAGATCGGTCAGAGCGTAACGATCTTCATTGATGCGCTCGACACAGAATTCAGCGGCAAGGTTAGTGATATTGCGCGCGTTTCTGAAACCGTTGGCGGCGATGTTGTTTATAAAGTAACCATTGATTTTGACTCTCAACCCGAAGGCTTACGCTGGGGCATGAGTGCTGAAGTGAATATTGAAACGAAATAGCGAGACTCCCATGAAGAAATTTTTTTGGACTGTGCTGCTCGCCCTGACTGTGACACTCGCAGCTTGTAGCAGCGCGCCAACCGCAACTCCGCTTCCTTCCGCGCCGGTAACTGCTTCTGCTCCAACAGGCTTGATCTTGTCTGGGGGTGTGGTGGCATCTGCTGAAGCCGTGCCCGCGCAGGATACACAGATGAGTTTTCTGGTCTCTGCACCAGTGCAGGAAGTGCTCGTCAAAGAAGGTGACATGGTAACAGCCGGACAGCCGTTGTTGACCTTGTATTCCCTGATCTTGGAGTTATCCGTTACCTCAGCTGAACTTGCTGTGCAGTCTGCCGAACTCGAACATCAATATTGGATTTTACGCAATGACCGCACGCCAGAACGGCGCGATCGGGCCAAAGCCGAGCTTGATGGTGTGATCGCAAAACTGGAAACAGCAAAGGCTTCATTCGCTCAAACCACACTCATTGCTCCTTTTGACGCAACAGTGATTAACATTAAAATTCAACCCGGCGAATTTGCGCAAGCCGGCCAGGTTGTGATCGTATTAGGCGACCTTGCTCACTTGCAGATCACCACCACAGACTTAAGCGAACGAGATGTTCCTTCTGTGCAGGTTGGTCAAAATGCAAATATATACATCGAAGCGCTGGATGTAACGGTCACAGGCAAGGTGATACATATTTCTCCCGTTGCAGAAACTGTTGGCGGCGATGTTGTTTATCCCGTAACAGTTGAGTTGGATGAACAGCCCGCAGGTCTTTTGTGGGGCATGAGCGCCGAAGTGGAGATCGTGGTTGAGTAGGTAGCGCGTTAATTAGTAAATAGTAATTAGTAATCAGGTAGACAGGTAATGTGTGGATTAATTTTCATGCACTCACTTGTCTACTTTTTTCTTATCAACTTTTTACTTATTTACTTTTTACTTTCCTTGTATACTTTGACCAATAAAGGAGAACTCACATGACCATTATCACTGTCATCGGCGCAGGCAGCGCATCATTTGGAGAGAATACACTCTCCGCTTTATTACGTTCCGAAAAACTAAAAGGCTCCACGCTGCGACTTGTAGATCGCAACGCGCAAAGTCTTGATATTGTTTACAGACTTACAAATCGTTTGAACAAAGAGTGGAATGCAGGCTTCATCGTCAGCGCACATGCCAGTCATAAAGATGCATTGGATGGCGCAAATTTCGTTGTCTCGGCCATTGAAGTTGGTCCGCGTGAAGAATTGTGGAAATCAGATTACGACATCACCTTGAAGTACGGCGTGCATCAACCCTATGCGGAAAACGGCGGCCCCGGCGGATTTATCCACACGGCACGCAATATCATGCCGCTCATGGAAATTGTCCGCGATATGGAGCAGGCTTGCCCTGATGCGTGGTTTATTAATTTCACAAATCCCATGGTGCGGATTTGTGATGCGGTTAATCGTCACAGCAAAATAAAAGTGGTTGGCTTGTGTCATCAAATATATACCGGCTACACCATGGTGGGCGTCGCGCTTGCAAAAGAACTCGGTATTCAAATTCCCGACGGACTCGAAGGCATGCACGCTGATGTCATGCAGCATCCGCTGCAGCAGATGATCCGGCAGCAAGTCGTCCCGTTGATCGATATCCGCGCCGCAGGGACAAATCACTTTTCGTGGATACTGTCTGTTCACGACAAGCGCACAGGCGAGGATTTATATCCGCTTTTGAAGAAACGCTTCTTTGAACTGGATGAAAAGTTTGAGCCGCTCACACGTCGCATCTTTCGTGACTTTGGCCTGTTCCCGGTCCCCGGAGATACTCACTTGTGTGAATATCTGCCGTGGATGAGCGACCCCGTCACAAAGCCGTGGGATAAGTTCAACATCCGCTTGTATGATTGGGAAATGATGGCGAGTTTGCGCGATTTCAGCCTTGATCGACTAAATGAAATGGCAAACAGCGAAATGACCGTTGAAGGTCTGCTCGATGCCGATTCTGAAGGCGCGCTGGAAATGATCGAAAATATTTCACATGCGAGTAATCATTATCACCTTGCGGCCAACCTGCCGAATGTGGGACAGATCAGCAATTTGCCTCATGGTGCAATCGTTGAAACGCCGGTCATGGTGGATGGCTCCGGGATTCATCCCGTCCACGTGGGCGCGCTGCCTGAACCGATCGCGGAATTATGCCGCCGTGAATTGATGATCGCACAGTTGGGTGTTGATGCCGCTGTTGAAGGGAGTTATGAAAAGGCATTGCAATGCCTTTTGCTTGATCCTGTGATCCGCGATCTTGATTCTGCAAAACTTATTCTGGATGATTATCTAAAAACATACAGAGAACATCTTCCGCAGTTTTGGAGATAGCACAAATTTCTTTGCGTGATTTACAGTTAAGGCATGTTTGCGTAAGAGACACGAAGCGATTCTTCGTGTCTCTTTTCTTAAAAACGTTAAAGACCTTAAAAACCTTAATGAAAAAATATGAATAAAAATAAAAACATCTCATGAAATTTTAAGATAATTGTATATTCAAAAACCTTTACATAAATCAATATATAGATACAATGGATATGTAAGTAATAAATTTTTTGTGTTTAATAACTTCAATTGTAAAAAATATTAAGTGATAAAAATAAAATCATGCAATTGAATAGATAATAAGATAATAAAAATAAAAAGAAAACAACAAAGGAAAGATTATGTATATCTGTGTATTAACAAGCACTCCGGATGAAAATGATATTCCGTACGACCCATCTCCATATATGAAGGGCTATCGTTGGAAGCAGCATCTGGTTGGACCAAAAAATGTAGACAAGCAAATTCGCGATCTGATGGATGAAGGTGTTGATGCATTCATCAATTTGTGCGATGGCACTCCCGATGATGCGCTTTCAGGGATCGCACTTGTCAACGCGCTCGAAAAATATAATGCAGCCTTTACCGGTGCGGATTCAAAATTCTTTGACCCCACACGTGACGAAATGAAAAACGCAGCGCGTCGTGTGTCTGTCCCCACACCGAATTGGATATTTGTGAATCGTATTGAAGATGCTGAAAAGGTTGTCAAGCGTTTGAAATTCCCAATGTTGGTCAAACCGCCGCATGGGTACGCCAGCGTGGGCATCCGCCGCAATTCGCGCGTTGAAAATATTGACCAGCTACGCGAACAACTTCAACTTGAGATCAATGAATTTGGTCGCGCGCTGATCGAGGAATTCATTGAAGGACGTGAGTTCACCTGTCTCATCGCGGAAAATCCTGTAGATCCCAAGAAACCGCTTACCTTCACTCCGGTTGAGTTTATTTTCCCGAACGGCGAATCCTTCAAGCATTACGACATGAAATGGGTCGAATACGAGAAAATGTCAGTGGCTGTTGTGAATGACCCGAAGATCCAGAAGGTATCTGCGCGAACAAACCATGCGCGTTTTCAAGGAATTGGGCGGCAATGGTTACGCTCGTTGTGACTATCGCATGGACGCCGATGGCGTGATCCACATGCTGGAGATCAACCCCAACTGCGGTATCTTCTATCCGCCTCATGAGCCGGGTTCAGCAGATTTCTCATTGCTCAACGACCCGACCGATCATACAAAATTCATGAAGTTGATCATTCGCAATGCGCAGATGCGCCAGACCCGCATCGCCGCAGAAAAGATCATCAAGCGCCAGCCTCGCAAGCGTGCCATTGAAGTTGAACAGATGGCATACAGCTAAAACAGATAAACAAAAGTGGACACGCAAACGTGTCCACTTTTTATTTTAATCGGCGAATAGTGTACTCTCTATTCTTTGATGATGCTCGCGCCCTCGCTTGCCTTGCAGACGTAAACACTCGCATCCAAACCTGACCTTTGCCTGTATGCGGCGGAAACAGCATGAGTGAACTCTTCAGCTTTTTCTTCCTGCACCAGCGCCACTGCACATCCGCCAAAGCCTGCGCCTGTCATACGTGCTCCGTAACATCCGGGTTGTTCCTGTGCGCACTCAACGATTTGATTAAGCGCTTCGTTCGTCACTTCAAAATCATCGCGCAGACTGATATGGCTGGCATTGAATAACTCTCCCAGTCGTTTTACATTCCCGGCTTTCATCACTTCAACAGCTTCCAGTACGCGTGCGTTCTCTGTGACAATATGCCGCGCTCTCCTGGTCGCAATTTCACTTAATCCGCTTTCTTCTTTTGTCTTTCTTTCAAAATCTTCCACACTGACATCACGCAATGCCTTTACACCAAACCAGCGCGCCGCTTCTTCGCATTGACTTCGTCTTTCGTTATAGGCAGAATCAACCAGCCCGCGCCTTGTGGATGTGTCCAATATCACCACGGATATGTTTTTCGGCAAGGGCGCATGTTGATATTCAAGTGTGCGGCAATCCAAAAATAAAGCATAGCCCTCTTTTGACGCTGCGCTTGCCATTTGATCCATGATGCCGCAATTGACTCCAACCCATTCATTCTCAGCTTTTTGTGAGAGTTTCGCCATTTGAGCTGCATCCCATGTGATGTTACAGATCGTTGCAAAAGCGCGCGCAGTTGCAAGCTCCACTGCGGCAGAGGATGAAAGACCTGCGCCGCTTGGCACGTCGCCGGTCATGACCGCGTCGAATCCTTTTAATACATGGCCCGCTTTTTGTAATTCATAGGCAACTCCCTTTGGATATTCAGCCCAGCCTTCGCCTTTCGTGAGGGAATGCAGATCGAAGGCCGCATCAGTTTCCAGGTCCAGAGAGCGGATGCGGATCTGTGAATCCGTTCTGGGGGAAAGCGCGATCCATACGGCGCGGTCAATTGCCATCGGCAGAACAAATCCATCGTTATAATCGGTGTGTTCGCCGATCAGATTTACACGTCCGGGAGCGCGGACGATAAATTCGGGATTGGCGTTAAAATAGGTTTTGAAGAGTTGCGCGAGGGTTTGAGTTTCCATAATTGCGTTTATACCATAGAGGCCGTGTGACTGAGCTTGAATTGCTTGAAAAATATGAACCAGTTTTGCGCTTTGCAAAGAGTGAGCGCTTTTTTCCAATGGCAGTGGAACACTACGTGGAGAAATGTTCGATCTTTGCGAGCGGGCCGCAGGGTGTGTTGGAGTTGCTTGCTCATCTGCATGAGCCATTGATCGCCCGCATTGGCAAGTTGCAAAGCGAGCAGTTTTATTTGCGCTTTGTGAATAAGCCGTTGAATGATTCTGATGCGTGGGTCTGGTGGGTGATTCTGTCGCTGGCAGGGATTGTGGGCGGCTGGTTTTTTTGGGGCGTGATTGCAGTGGAGACAGTACTTGCAGTTTCGTTGACCGCCGCGTTGATTATTTTTATGCTTGCATCTCCGGTTCGATTGCGAATCATTCCGGCGGCGTTGGCTGCTTTATTTTTTGTTGCGCTTGAGATTGCGCCGGTCTGGTTTTTTCTTCATCAAAATAAATATATCAGTTTGGCAGTGGAGTATCTTATTTTACTGCCGATCTATTTGATCGTTCTGTTTTATCTTTCGGTGCGCACGATGAAATTTGTTCTTGATCGCGTGATTCCAGAAGGCCCGGGAATGATGATGGATGTTCTTTCGCAGGCCACGGAAAAGATCGCGCAGGAATCTTATTTTGAATATGAAAAGATCCTTGAAAAGTATTCCCAGCCTGTTTATTATGGACGTGTTGTCAATGAAGTTGACAACGAAGCAAATCAATGGACGGTCCTGCAATATCATTTCTTTTATGCTTTCAACGACTGGCGTTTGGCGGCTAATGGCGTAAACCATCACGAAGGGGATTGGGAAATGGTGGCTGTTTATTTAAAAAATGACGTGCCGTACTCGGTTTTGTTTTCACAGCATGGAGCGGGCAATATCGAAAAATGGGATGCAGTCCGCGTGGCTGTGGATAAACTGGGGAATGCCACGACTCATCCGGTGGTCTATGTTGCGTTGGGATCGCACGCCAATTACAGCAGGCCGGAAGTGATCCGCTCGCCAGGGATGTATAAGCAGGGAAAATTGCAACGTCTCCTTTTTTGGGCCGATGGCCTGATCCAGTATATATTTTTATTACTCAACCCGAATCAGAAGGCGCGTCAGATCGCGTTAAAAGAGATCGCTGTCAAGCGGACGCATTTTCTTGAAGAGGATGCGTTTATGTATCTGCGTGATGAAACTGATCATTATATAGTCAGCCTGCCGATGGAATTGGCGACAGGCGATGGCTTTCGGCTTGGGTATCAGGGAGACAATGCGCGCGAAGGTGTGCTTAAATCAAGCAGTTATTTGAGGCGGATCATGTCAGACCGCAAGACGACGCGTCCAAAGATAAAAGAGTGGAGCCGTGTGCTATTGAATTCCGGGTTGGATTGGGTACAATATAAAGGATTGTGGGGGGTAAAGAGTTTGCTTAAAGAAGAGTCTGGTCCGCCGGGTCCAAAATGGGATCGCCCCCGGAAAAATCAAGTTGGCGTGGACGAAAGAAAGCGCTGGAGCAAGCCTTTGGATTGGCTCGCAGAGTTGGAAAGACATTCACAGTCGGAAGATCACAAGGAGAAAACCATGTCCATTTCACAAGCGCTCGATGTTGCTGTTGGTCTTATTGTTGTTTATTATTTACTGGGCTCCGTGGTGTCAATTGTGACACAGTGGATCAATGAATCGCTCGAGTCGCGCGGGAAGGCGCTTGAGCAGTATTTGATCAAGATTGTCGGTGATAAAAAGATTGGCGATCTTTTGAGTCTGCCTCAAATGCAGGCGCTGCGCCCGATCCGTTATAAGCATTTTTTCAGCGTCTTTGCCTCGGTGACTGAGCCGAAGCGGATCGAAAAAATTCCGGTTGCCACGCTGGTGGATGCTTTTTTTGACCTTTCCGGGTTGACGACAAAAAAAGAAATGGATTTGCTGCAATTGGCTGAGTTGGTTGATAAGCTGCCCGACTCTGACGGAAAGAAGGCATTTATCAATTGGATCAATCAGGGAGTGACCAGTCTCACTGAGCTGCGAACACGTACCACCGCTTACTTTAACGGAATGCTGGAACAGGCCGCAGAAACCTTCCGCGCGCGTGCCCGTAGTTTTGTGATCATTCTTTCCATCGGCATTACCGTTTTGTTTGGAACCGATACCATTCAACTTGCCAAGGCGTTATGGTCAAGTGCTGAACTGCGCGCGCTTGCCGCTGCGCAAGCGGACGCGGTTGTGGCGCGTGAGGGCGCAAACGCAGACCTCTCGGATATTATTGACGATCTCGGCGCATTTTCCATTCGTCTCGGGTGGTGGCAGACTCAGCAACTCCCGGAAAATGGGAATGTAGGAGACTGGGCTTTGTTCATTGTTTTGAAGGTGATCGGACTTGGCTTAACTGCCGCGGCAGTTTCGCAGGGAGCTTCCTTCTGGTATGACCTGTTGAAGAAGATGGCTTCGCCTACTACAAGCACAAGCAGCAGCAAGAGCAGCGGCGGCGGGAGCAGCAGCAGCGCAAGCAGCAGCAGCGGATAAAGATAATCAGAAGACAAAAAAATTCCGAGGTGTTGAGCCTCGGAATTTTTTTTGTCTTTATTTGGAAGACCATCTCGCATAGACCGCTTGTGAAAGCAGGCGGTTCGCGCTGGTTTCGCGCGTCACCAGTTCACCGCTGTCTATGTTTCCTTTGTGATCTTTCATTACCTCATCCAATGCTTGTGCCACGTGGATTGCGGATGCGCGGACTGCATATAAAGTGGCGATCACAAAAAGCGGATTGTCGCTCAGGCAGGCGCGGCAGATCTCAAACAGATTCGGCAGGGATTTATATACTTCCCATACTTCGCCTTTTGGTCCGCGCCCGAATTTTGGAGGATCAAGGATGATGCCATCGTATTTCATGCCGCGCTTTTCTTCACGCTGCATATATTTGATCGCATCTTCCACGATCCAGCGGATTGGTTTCTCGCTCAGGCCGGAGAGGGCCTGGTTATCACGCGCCCAACTGACAGATTTTTTGGATGCGTCCACGTGAGTCACCTGGGCGCCGGCGGCTGCGGCTGCGAGAGATGCCAGGCCTGTGTAACCAAATAGGTTGAGCACTTTCACGGGGCGGCCTGCCTTTCGGACGAGGTCAGCCATAAAGTCCCAGTGAGATGCGACTTCAGGGAAGACTCCCAGATGGCGGCCGGGCGTTGTCATCACTTCAAATTTGATGTCGCCTACATTGGGGAGCGGATAAGACATTTCCCATTTGGCTGGTAAATTCTTTTTTTCGATCCAGTGTCCGCCGCTTTCTTCGGCTGTGGGTTGGAAGACAGCGTGCGCGGCATCCCAATCTTTGTGCGGCAGGGCGCGGCTCCACATGGCTTGTGATTCGGGGCGCGCAAAAATATATTTTCCGAAGCGTTCAAGTTTTAGGCCGTCGCCTGAGTCGAGTAATTCATAATCTTTCCAGTTTGTAGCTTCGAGCAAGGTGTAAGTGGGGGAGTTTTGCATGGTTAATACCTAATCTTTTAATGAGATGGTAATGAAATCACTCTTCGATTCACTTGATTTATCGCCACAACGTTGTATAATGTGGTAAGAAGTGGTAGAAAGTGGTAAGAGCGCCGGGCGTGTCCCTGGCGTTCATTGTATTAAAAGGAAAATAGCACAAATGTTCTTAGGCCAGTTCCAACACAACCTCGATGATAAAGGACGCTTGATGATTCCGGCGCGCTTCCGTGAGTTGTTGGAAGGCGGCGCTTTCATTACACAAGGCTTTGATAAATGCCTTATGGTGATGACGGAGAACTATTTTAAACAGGTTTATGAACGTATTGAAGCCATGAACCTTGCTGACCCTACCGCCCGTCTTTTGCGCCGTTTGATCTTATCGAACGCCTATCCAATTGAAGTGGATAAGGTCGGGCGCATCCTGATGCCGCAAAACTTGCGCGCTTTTCTCGGTATAGAAAATGGCGAGTTGATCGTGGCGGGGCAGGGCGAATATTTTGAAGTGTGGACTCCTGCTTTGTGGAACGAGCAAATGACTCAATTGCAGGATGTCGAAGCGAACAATCAACGCTTCTCCACGCTTGATCTTTCATCGAAACCATCTGCGTAGGGGCAGGTCTTGTGCCTGCCCTGCGATGTGGTGTCCATAAGTGGGCAACCACAAGGGTTGCCCCTACGAACCAACATGACACATATACCTGTACTTTATCAAGAGATTATACACGCACTGCAACCTCAACGCGGTGGTCGTTATGTGGATGGCACTCTGGGCGCGGGCGGACACGCTCGCGGGATACTGGAGGCCTGCTCGCCTGATGGGCTTCTGCTGGGTCTGGATGTGGACCCGCAGGCGCTGGCGCTTGCTCGTGAGACCTTGGCTCCTTACGAACAGCGTACACATCTCGTGCAGGCCTCCCACATCACCCTCAATCAACAACTCGCCGCGCTCAAATGGGATTCGATCGATGGCATCGTACTTGACCTCGGTGCATCGTCCATGCAGTTTGACAATGCCGAACGCGGATTTTCATTTATGCAGGATGGTCCACTGGATATGCGGTTCGGGCCAAGCGCTTTACAAAGCGCGGCGGATCTGGTCAACACATTGGATCAGGATGATCTGGCCGACCTGATCTTCCGCTACGGTGAAGATCGTGACGCGAGAAGGATCGCTCGGGCCATTGTGGAGAATAGACCGTTTCACACGACCCGTGAACTGGTTGCTGTAATCGAGAAAGCATCTCCCCGACGAGGTGACCGTATGCACCCCGCCACGCAGACCTTTCAAGCCCTGCGCATCGCCGTCAATGACGAATTGGCCGCAGTGGAGAAAACGCTTCCGCAAGCCGTAGCAGCTTTACGGTCAGGTGGAAGATGCGCGGTGATTTCCTTCCACTCTTTGGAAGATCGCATCGTCAAGGATTATTTTCGAGAGTTGAGTAAAGACATTATTAATCCGCCTTACGAAAGAATTTATGAAGTGGAACGCAAGGCAATTATAAAAAGCATAACAAAGAAACCGATTATTGCTACTGATTTGGAAACTAAGGATAACCCGAGAGCGCGCAGCGCAAAACTTAGAGTTGTAGAAAAAATATGAACATACAAAACGTCAACCAAAATTTCAATCACATGGTCCACGCCTATAAGGTGGCCCCCTGGCGCATTCAACGTCAGTGGATCGGCAGCGCTTTCGGCGTGGTAGTTGTGCTTGCAATGGTTGCCACGTTGTATTTGGATGTCACTTCGAAGGCTGCGATCGCCGGCCGTGAAATTCAAGATCTAACTGCTTCGATCACCATCAGTCAGCAGGTCAGCGCGGATCTGCAAACAGAGTACGCTACATTAACTTCATCCAGCGTGATGAAACAACGTGCGCTTGAGCTTGGCTTTCGCCCCATGAAATCACGTGAGGCGGAATATCTGGTGGTGGCGGGATACATAGTGCCCCAGCCTGATATTCTTTCTTCGGCGCCGTTGCCGCAATTAAGTGTTTTGAGCATTCTGCCCGAATACAATGAGTCACTTTTAGATTGGGTGGATGAACAGATCGCTTTGTCTTCACGAGGTTTGCGATGAGACAGCAATACGCGCGCCGTACACAAGTATTGACTCTGGCAATGGGCTTGATCGCACTTGCCATTATTGTGCAAATGACGCGTATTCAAAACAGCGCTGAGGCTGCCATTTTCCGTCAGCAGGCATCGAATTATGCCTATGAATTGCGCACCTTCTATCCGGATCGCGGTGAAATTTATGACCGTAACGGTCATCTGCTAGCGGGCAATAAATCTGTCTACGAGATCGGCGTGGACTTGAATATCGTAAAAGATCCGAATGCCATTGCCACCGCCGTCAGTGTGGAGCTTGGGATTGATTATTCGCAGATTTTAGATACGATCCAGAATCCGCCTGAAGGACTCTCGTATGTGGTCATCGCGGATTTTATCGAAGCAAAGCAGGCCTCGAATCTTCAAGAGTTGAAAAAAGCCCTGGAAGAACAAGCTGCGCAAGGTGTGCGCGGCGGTTTGACCGGACTGGAATTCAAATCACATCCACAGCGCAGTTATCCTGAAGATGCCCTGGCTTCCAACATCATTGGCTTTGTGAATCGCGAAGGACGCGGTTATTTTGGCGTTGAAGAAAAATACAACACCCTGCTGGCGGGGAATCCGGTGCAGGTGCTGGTTCCTACCGATCCGAACAAGGCTTCTGAAATTACACGCGTGCCAGATGGCACAACACTTGTCCTCACCATCAACCGTGATCTGCAAGCCGCCGCTGAACAAATTTTGGATGAAGCACTTATTACTTATGAAGCACAGGGCGGCACGATCGTTGTCATGGATCCACGTAATGGCGAACTGCTCGCCATGGCTGTCACCCCGCGTATGGACTTGAATCAGTTTTGGAATTATGGCGTGATCTACGACAGAGCCAATGAATTCAACCCGGCCATCTCCATGCCTTATGAACCCGGTTCGGTGGTTAAGATTTTGACCATGGCCGCTGCGCTTGATAGTGGAATTGCAACCCCGGGCACAACCTATCTCGACACAGGCTCCATTCTTGTCGGCGGCGCTACCATCCAAAACTGGGATCAGGAACCGTGGGGCGTGCAGGATATGACCGGTTGTTTACAGCACTCGCTCAATGTGTGTATGGCAACCCTTTCCACGCAAATGGGCGCGAACGCTTTTTATAGTTACATGGATAATTTTGGTTTGGGTCATCTAACAGGTATTGATATGTCTGGTGAAGCGCCGGGCAGGCTCAAGTTCCCGGGTGATGCGGATTGGTATCCTGTTGACCTTGGCACAAATTCATTCGGTCAGGGGCTTACCGCCACACCGATCCAGATCATGATGGCCGCATCCTCTGTAGCCAATCATGGACGCACTGTCACACCTCATGCTCTTTTTGCAATGGTACGCGATGGGCGTCAGTACAATGTCCCCGCGCAATTTGCAGGCTCGCCCATCTCCACCCAAACTGCCGATATGCTTTCAGGTATGCTCGCTGTCTCACTTGAATTAGAAGATTCACTTGCGCTTGTCCCCGGTTATCGCATCGCTGGAAAAACAGGCACCGCGCAAATTCCTGTGGATGGGTTTTACGACAATACGCAAACCAATGCTTCCTTTATCGGTTGGGGTCCGATTGACGACCCGCAATTTATGATCTATGTCTGGCTTGAACGTCCTGCCACCTCGATCTGGGGTTCTGAAACCGCAGCCCCGGTCTTTGGTGAAATGGCCGAAAAAACCATCATCCTTTTGGATATTCCACCCGATAGCATCAGACAACAAATCGTAGCCAAATAAAATGCTTACTTTAGCAGACGCCCTCGAAGCAATTACCCGCAACGCGGTTCGCCTCGCGAATGCGACCGCTATCATCACCGAAGCGGCCATAGACTCGCGTCAGGTAATTCCAGGCTCGCTTTTTATTGCGATCCCCGGTGAGAATGTGGATGGGCACGACTATATTGCAGACGCATTCAAGAGGGGGGCGACTTTTGCTTTAATTCAAAAGGAAGTTCTCGCATCCTTTCGGAATCCTCGACCTGCGTGCCGATCTAACTGCAGAATCTACCCTCGACCTTTCCCAACCCCTCTGCCTGCGCGTGGACAATACCATCTCAGCCCTGCAGCAGATCGCGCGTTTCTGGCGCCGCAAACTGAATTTGCGTGTGGTTGGCATTACCGGCAGCGTTGGTAAATCCACCACAAAAGAAATGGTCGCCGAAGTGTTGGGTACCCGCTATCGCACCCTGCGCAACCCCGGAAATTTAAATAACGAAATTGGATTGCCTCTCACCATTTTAAGACTTGGCCCCGGTTATGAACGCGCCGTTTTGGAAATGGGATTTTTCGTCCCTGGCGAGATTCAATTTCTGTGCGATATTGCCCAGCCGCAGATCGGCGTCGTGACAAACGTCGGCACCGTTCATGCAGAGCGTGCCGGTTCACAGGAAGCCATCGCACGCGGCAAGAGTGAATTGATTCAAGCGCTCCCATCAGATGGAGTTGCGATTCTTAACTTTGACGATCCCTGGGTTCGCAAGATGGAAGAGAAATCCAAAGCGCGTGTTTTCTTCTATGGGCTTTCTCCTGAGGCTGATCTTTGGGCCGACCAGATCGAAGGCCTCGGCCTTGATGGAATTCGCTTTCGTCTGCATTACAAAGGCGAGGCCGTTCATTCCCGCATCCCCATGATTGGGCGTCATTCCGTGCATACCGCTTTTGCGAGCCGCCGCCGTGGGACTCAACGACGGCCTCACCTGGCAGGAAGTTTTTGAAGGCCTGTCACATGGACACGCCCAATTACGCCTTGTAGCGGTCCGCAGTAAGACTGGCGCATTGATTCTCGACGATACCTACAACGCCTCACCAGAGTCCATGCTGGCCGCGCTCAACCTGCTCGATGAAATGGACGGACGCAAGATCGCTGTGTTGGGCGACATGCTTGAGCTGGGACAATATGAAAAACAAGGCCATGAGATGGTCGGTATGCGTGCCGCACAGGTTGCAAAGGACTTGATTACACTGGGCCCGCGCGCGCACATGATCGCAGATGCCGCCCGCCGTGCCGGTATGAAGGCTTCCCATATCATCGAGTTTGAACAACCCGAGGCTATTTTGGATTGGTTGAATAAGAACCTGACAGAGAAGGATGCTGTGCTGATCAAAGGTTCACATGGCCTGCGTATGGACCGCATCACTGCTGCTTTAGAGGTACAGTCTTGAGACAGATCGCTCTTTCCCTCAGCCTTGCCGGGCTGGCCTTTTTGATGACCGCAATTTGGGGCGGGCCTTTGCTTCGTATTTTGCGCCACTACAAGATCGGCAAGATCATCCGCGTGGAAGAGCCTGGTCATCATCGCGTGAAGATGGGCACTCCCACCATGGGTGGTGTGATGTTTCTTCTGCCGGTGTTGTTGTTAAATGGTCTGCTCAATGCTGTGGCGTTGATTGGCGTGACCTCAGGCGGGGTGGGGCGCTCTGTGCTGGTGCCGATGGCAGTTATGCTTGGGTATGCTCTGCTCGGCGCAGTTGATGACTGGGAAGGCATTCACGGAAAACGCAAAGGCGATGGCATGCGCGCGCGTACGAAATTTTTGTTTCAAGTGCTTCTCGCGTTTGGCACCGCCTATGTTTTGAAATACATGATGGATGTGCCCGAACTTATTTTCCCCGGCTTATTCTTTGAGATCGAACTCGGCTGGTGGTATGTGCCGATTGCGGCTTTCATCATTGTTGCCGAATCAAATGCAATGAACTTTACAGATGGTCTGGATGGTCTGGCTGGCTTGATCGCTGCCACCGCCATTGCGGCTTTTGGCGGCATCGCACTGATTCAGGAGCAGGTTTATCTCGCCCGTTTTTGTTTTATTCTGGTGGGCGCGCTCTTTGGTTTTTTATGGTTTAACGTTCATCCCGCCGAATTATTCATGGGTGATACGGGTTCGCTTTCTCTTGGCGCGGTGTTGGCAGTTATTGCATTAATAACAGGCCAATGGCCGATGTTATTGATCATCGGTATTATTCCGCTTAGTGAAATGTTGAGTGTAGTGATCCAGATCGGTTATTTCAAGTGGACAAAAGGCAAACGCTTTTTCAAAATAGCGCCTGTTCATTTACATTTTGAAATGCTTGGCTGGAGTGAAACTCAGGTTGTACAGCGTTTCTGGCTGATCGGCCTGATGGCCGCGTTGATCGGAATAGGTTTATCGCAAGTGTAAGTGAAACGTGAAAAGTAAGAAGTAAAAAGTGAGAAGTAAAAAGTAGCATACGCTTTATAAAAAAATATGAAAAACTGGAACGGAACTCACACACTCATCCTCGGCGCGGCGAGACAGGGTATTTCCCTCGCTCGCTGGCTTTCACGTCACGGTTCAAACGTGACGTTGAATGATTCACGCACACTGGAAGAGCTTTCCTCCGCTCGGGCATCTCTCGCTGATACAAATGTGACTTGGGCAGCGGGCGGACATCCGCTGGAATTGTTGAATAACGTTGATGTGCTTTGTCTTTCAGGTGGTGTCCCGTTGACTTTGCCCATCGTGCAGGAAGCCATCAAACGCGGTATTCCACTTTCGAACGATACACAAATCTTCATGGAAGTGGCGCCCTGTAAAACGATCGGCATCACCGGTTCGGCAGGTAAGACCACGACTACAACGCTGGTTGGGAAAATGGCGGAAGCAGACTATGGACGACAGACCGTTGACCGTGAAAAAACACCGTCCATCGTCCACGGTCCACGGTCTTTTGTCGGCGGTAACATTGGCGACCCATTAATCAATTACGTGGATGACATGACCGCGGATGATCTTGCCATTCTTGAGATTTCATCTTTTCAACTGGAGCAGATGACCATCTCGCCGAACATCGCGGCGATTCTAAATATCACTCCTAATCATTTGGATCGTCACGGCACGATGGAAGCCTACACAAATGCCAAGGCGCGGATTTTGGATTTTCAAACTGAAAAAGATACAGCTATCCTCGGTCACGATGACAAGGGCGCGTGGAATTTGCGCAACAAAGTAAAAGGGAATTTGTTGACCTTCAGCTTGAACGATTTGGATCAGGGTTTTAATGGCGCATATTTACACGATGGATTATTAAACCTGCGCGATGGAAATGCATATTTACCATTGATGCTGCGCGAAAAAATTATATTGCCTGGTAATCATAATGTGGCGAATGTGCTTGCCGCATTTGCCATTGGTCACGCGGCCGGATTCAAACTGGATGATATGCTCGAAGTGGTTGAAGATTTTCGCGGTGTGTCGCACAGGCTGGAGTTTGTCCGCGAGCTGCATGGTGTGCGTTGGTATAACGGCTCGATCGCGACTGCGCCGGAGCGAAGTATGGCAGATATTAATGCGGTCAGTGAGCCGATCGTGTTAATGCTTGGCGGGCGTGACAAGAATTTACCCTGGGGTGAAATCGCAAAACTGATTCACAAACGCGTGGATCATGTGGTGCTTTTTGGCGAAGCGGCAGAAATGATTCAGAAAGCCATATCAACTGTCGGCGCGGGGCGAAGCGTTGATCTTCGTCGCGCAAAGAATGTGAAAGAGGCGGTCACACTCGCAGCAGAAGTTGCCGAAGCAGGAGATGTCGTCCTGTTTTCGCGGGGCGGCACGAGCTATGATGAGTTTAAAGATTTTGAAGAGAGAGGAGAAACCTTTAGAAAATGGGTACTGGAACTTTCGTAAACGAACGACCTTATAGCCGCCCCAGATTTTCTGGCGGATTCGATATGCCATTACTGGTTGCAGTTGTGGCGTTGATCGTTTTTGGTTTGGCGATGCTTTATTCCTCTTCATGGGATTTCTCTCTCGGCGCGTATGGCGATGCGATGTATATGTTCAACCGCCAATTAATGTGGCTGGGCATTGGATTGGTGATCGCTGTCATCCTTGCATTTTTTGATTATCACAACTGGCGCAAATTTGTTGTGCCTGCTATGGCGTTGACCATTGGCCTGCTGATCGTTGTTTTGCTGATGAATGAAATTCGCTTCGGCGCGAAACGCGCGATCCTCGGCGGTTCAGTGCAGCCTTCAGAGTTGGCGAAACTGGTTTCGATTTTATATCTCAGCGTGTGGTTGTATGCGAAGCGCGCATACCTGCACGACCTTTCCTTTGGTTTGATTCCGCTGGGCGTGATCCTCGGTGTGGTGGGTGGGTTGATCTATCAACAGCCCGACCTGAGCGCCGCAGCCACTGTGTTAATGCTCGGCGGTTTGCTCTTCTTCCTCGCCGGCGGTGATTTGAAACAGATCGGCGTTCTACTGATCGTTGCCACTGTTGCCGCATGGGCAGTTGCTTCGGTCAGCTTGACAGGCCAGCAGCGTGTCGGTGATTTTCTCGCCGGTCTCAAAGACCCGTTACAGGCTTCGTATCATGTGCGCCGTTCCTTTGAAGCCATCGTCAACGGCGGATGGTTCGGCGTGGGGCTGGGTCAATCGCAATCCAAGCTGACGGGTTTGCCAGTACCTCCCACCGATAGCGTGTTCGCAGTCGTTGCAGAAGAACTGGGTTGGTTCGGCGCGGTTGGTTTGATTGCTTTATATGGTTTTCTCGTCTGGCGCGGATTGGTCGTTGCGCGCCGCGCGCCTGATATGCTTGGCACACTTCTCGCTTCGGGTCTTGTGATCTGGATCGCGTTTGAAGCCTTGATCAACATGGCCGTGATGGTTGGGCTTTTGCCCTTTGCAGGAAATGCATTGCCTTTTATTAGCGCCGGCGGTTCAAATCTTGTAGCCACATTGGCCGCGCTCGGTATTCTCTTTAATATTTCCCGCCAAACTGGCGAAGGTACGATTTCAGACGACGAATGGAGGTCTTATAGTGCGGTTGTTAATTTGCGCTGGTGGAACGGGCGGCGGAGTGTATCCCGCGCTCGCCGTACACAGCGCGCTAACCAGTCAACACCCCCATCTTGAAACCCTGTGGGTTGGCGGTGAAGGCGGCATGGAAGAGGAACTCGTGAATCGCGCGGGCATCTCTTATCGTTCCATACCTGCGGCAGGTGTGCATGGTGTGGGTCTGCGTGCGCTGCCGGGCAACATCGCAAAACTTACGCGCGGCGTTCTGGCTTCGCGCCGCATCGTGCATGAGTTCAAACCCGATGTGTTATTCTTCACTGGCGGCTTTGTGGCCGCGCCCATGGCCGTGGCTGGTCGAAACATTCCAACCGTATTGTATGTCCCCGATATTGAGCCGGGACTCGCACTCAAATTTCTTTCACGCTTTGCAGATGTCGTCACTGTGACAGCGCCTGACTCAAATAAATATTTTCCACATCCAGAAAGAATCGTCCTCAGCGGCTACCCGCTTCGCTCTGACCTTTCAAACTGGTCCCGCGAACAAGCGACTCAGCACTTCGGGCTGGATTCCTGCAAAGCCCACCCTGCTCGTCACCGGCGGAAGCAAAGGCGCGCGCTCGATCAACATGGCTGTGCTGAAACATCTCGATCAATTATTAGATGTGGCGCAGATCATTCACATCACCGGCACTTTGGATTGGCCGGTTGTAGAAAAAGCGGCGCAGGAATTACCCGCAGAATTAAAGTCTCGCTATCATGCACTGCCGTATTCGCATGAAATGGGTGCCGCACTTGCCGCTGCAGATCTGGTCCTCTCGCGCGCGGGTGCATCGTCATTGGGTGAATATCCCTTCTTTGGCTTGCCCGCCATCCTGGTTCCATATCCGTATGCGTGGCGTTATCAAAAAGTAAATGCAGATTTTCTCGCTGAAAAAAATGCGGCCATTACCTTGCAGGATGAATCTCTGGAAGATAAACTCGCAATGATCGTAAAAGACCTTTTAATAAATAAACATAAACTTGAGGCCATGCGCAACGCAATGAAAAAATATCACACCCCAAAGCCGCAAGCGTTATCGCCAGTCAGTTGGTTAAACTGGCAGGAGAACAACCCTTATGATGAGCATTGTTTATATCTTCTGGATGTATGTTTTTCTTTTTGCAATTGTCGGCGCAATGCGCGGATGGGCAAAGGAACTGCTCGTTATATTCAGCGTGATCACTGCGCTCGCGGTGAACTTGCTGCTGGAAAAATATATTCCGCTGGTCAAGAATCTTGTCAACCCTCTCGAACCCAATCAGGATGCGCTCAGCGCGCTGTTTTGGATTCGCACCCTCATTCTGATCGCGCTCGTTTTCTTTGGTTATCAAACTGTGGCAATTGCGCGGTTTGCATCCAAGGCTGCGCGTGAGCGTTTGCAGGATTCTCTTTTTGGCGCAGTGTTGGGCGGTTTTAACGGCTATCTCGTGGCAGGGACAGTCCTTTTTTACAATCATGTGGCGAACTATCCATACTCAAATATCATCAGCCCCGCCACAGACCCGGCCATAATTCAGGCAATTGACACGATGATGAAATATATGCCCCCGCGTTTTTTGGGGGAACCCAGTATATACTTCGCTGTCATCATCGTTTTGATCTTTATTATTGTGGTGTATATATAGTCAGATCGTTGTGTAATTCGGAAGCTTGGTGGTGATATATAAACTGCCAAACTGTCGGACTATCAAACTAACTAACTAACTATGACAAGAGTTCACTTCATCGGCATTGGCGGCTCAGGACTTTCTGCAATCGCGCGTCTGCTCAAAGAGAGCGGATACGAGGTAACAGGTTCTGATCGCGCGCTTTCACAGTTTGCAGTTGATCTGCAAAACGATGGCGTATCCATTTACATCGGACATCATCAGCGTAATATTGCAGGCGCCGATATGGTGATCCGTTCCTCCGCGATCGCAGAGGATAACCCTGAAGTGGCCGCCGCATTGCAGGCGGGAATCCCTGTTTACAAACGTGCTGATTTCCTTGGCCGATTAATGTCTGATAAAACCGGCATCGCTGTGGCTGGTACACACGGCAAGACCACCACCACCGCCATGATCGCATGGACGTTATACGCCATGCAGCGTGACCCGTCTTTTATTGTAGGCGGCACGTTGAATAATTTGAAAGTCAACGCGCGCGCTGGGAGCGGTACGCCCTTCGTGATTGAAGCGGATGAATATGACCGTATGTTTTTAGGTCTCAAGCCGCATATTGAAGTGGTCACGAATTTGGAACACGATCATCCCGATTGTTACCCAACCTTTGAAGATATGTATGGCGCTTTTCAGGGATTTGTAGATCTGCTTCCGCCAGATGGCACGTTGGTTGTCTGTGCTGAAGATGAAGGCGCCGTGTCGTTGTTGTCTTATGCCCGTAAAAAAGGATTGAATGTTATTTCATACAGCCTGCAAAGTGAAATGACCATTAACAGTCCGCAGTGGATGCAGGCGCGTACACCCAAGCCCAATCAACGCGGCGGCTTTGATTTTTCTGCGATGACCAACATGGGTACAGCCGCGGCTTCCATTGTAAATGTTTCGCTGCAAGTACCGGGCGAACATAATGTCCGCAATGCGCTTGCCACGTTGTCTGTGATCGCCACGTTGGGACTTCCGCTTCAGGAAGCCGCCGATGCGTTAAGCGAATTTACAGGTACAGGCCGCCGTTTTGAAGTGCGCGGCGAACGCAAAGGTGTGATCGTGATCGATGATTATGCTCATCATCCAACAGAGATCCGTGCTACGCTGGCCGGTGCAAAGGCACGTTACCCAAATCATCGCATTTGGGCGGTCTGGCAGCCTCATACATATTCACGTACGCAAACTTTGTTTTTTGAATTCTCGCGCGCATTCAGCGACGCGGATGGTACTCGTGACTGAGATTTATGCCTCCCGCGAAGCCAAACAGGAATTTTCATCGGCTGAAGTGGTTGGGTCCATGCCGCATTCATCAGCGCGTTACACTGGCTCGCTCGAAGATACAACGAAATATTTGTTGAAGCATCTGCGTTCGGGTGACGTGCTTCTTGTTCTTTCCGCTGGCGATGCAGACCAGATCAGTGCGGAAGTGTTGAAAAGATTATGAGATCTGCCATGCCTGACGAGAGATCAAAGCCAATGGATCGGTCTGAACTCATTGCTTTGCCGCCTTTGAAGATGGTGCTGGCGCATATAAATGACACTCATGTGAGTAAGGCCGCGCTTGTCGCTGCCGTTAGAAAAATTTCACACTCATCTGCCGCGATAGAAATGAATGTTGACCGGCAGACAGTGAAACGATTGATCGCGTATTTGGAGAAACATCTGTAGCTCAAAATGATTATGACAACGCCCGCCCCTTTTATCGATGTGCTGCGCCTTCACTTTGGCGATGCTGTGCAGAAGAATATCTCTCTTGCACCGTATACTTCTGCGCGCATCGGCGGACCGGCGGATATTTTGGTCACCGTGAAATCTGCGGATGAATTCGCGGCTGCGATGAAGGTCATCTGGGATTATGGGATGCCTTATTATATTTTGGGCGGCGGATCGAATGTACTGGTCAGTGATAAAGGTGTGCGCGGGGTGGTGGTTTTGGATCGGGCGAAGGAAGTGCAATTCGAAAATGGTGACCAGCCCACAGTTAAGTGCGAAGCGGGCGTCATCTTTAGTAATCTGGCAAACCGCTGTGCATC